>JADFCW010000105.1 GCA_017161705.1 Candidatus Sumerlaeota bacterium
GCTGCGTTTGAAAACGATCTGCGCACCAGCGGCCCCTGGGATCTGGTCATCTACGACAACGCGATCGGCGCCCTTCCGCCTACCACGGTATTCGATGCACTGGACGACTACGTGGTTTCCGGCGGCCGGCTCGTGATCTACTGCTACTCAATGGTGATTTATGAAACGCATCCGCTGTGGGCGCGTCTGGGTGTGACCTATCAGTCCACGATAGCCGGCCGCCCCGACCCGGTCTATTGGTGGCAGCAGGACCATATTCTGTTTCACGCACCGATGGATGTGCCCCAGTTCACACAGTTCGACGATCCGATTCTCATTACCGGCCAGCGGGTGGCCGTGTCGCCCAGCGCCTCGATAGTGGCCGGCTATCAAAGCCCCACGCCCCAGGCCGGTATGGCCGCATTGGTGCTGGGCAGCAGCGGCCGAACCCTATTCCGGGCAATCGGCGACATTGCCAACAACCAGGACCTCGACGGCGACGGGATACGCGACGGCGAGGAACTGTGGGTCAATATTATTGAATATTTTATTGACCGCGTGCCGTGGATGGATCGCACGCCGCGAAATCTATACACCGCGGTCGGCGCGGAAACCCCCGCATTCGTCACTGCCGAAGCCACCACATTGCCACTTGGAGTCTATCAGGCCAATCTGATCATTACGACTAGTGAAAACACTAACAACACCACACAAGTGCCCGTCACTCTCCAAGTCGCCACCACGGCGACCATTCCAACCCGTCCCGGCCGCCCCATTCCCGACATCGCCCCGTTCAGCAATCGCCCCACGGTACGATATACCTGGACCGGCTCTACCGATCCTTCGGGAATTGAATACTATCGAATCCAAGTCGGATCGTGGCGGGGTTATAATGACCGTTTCGATGCCAACACGGGCACCAGCCGCACAGCGACGGCCACGGGCGAGGACGGCCAGACACTGTATGCCCGCGTACGGGCCGTCAACTCTCACTATCAAGCCGGACCGTGGTCGCAAAACTCCGTCGGCACCCTGATTGACCTCAGCCCGCCCAACACTCCAGAAACGCCGACCGACCTTGGTCTTTTCACCTCTCAGACCAGCGTCCGATTCAGCTGGCCCGCTGCCACGGACTTCGGCTCCAGCGGGTCGGGCATTCAGTCCTATGACCTCCAGGTGGGAACTGGACCGGGCCTGAGCAATGTGTTCAACGCCAATGTCGGCAATGTGCTCAGCCGCAATGTAACCGGAGCGAACCAGCAAACGCTCTATGCGCGCATTCGCGCGCGCGACCGCGCGGGAAATCTTTCCGAATGGTCGCAGGCCTCCGACGGCATCCTCGTGGACACAGCGGCGCCGCTCCAACCGGCCCCGCCGACCGATCCAGGCGTGATGACCTCCCAGACGACCATTCGGCTCGACTGGACAGCGGCCGCCGACCCCGGAACCACGCCGTCAGGGATCGCGTCCTATGACTTGGCTGTCGGCACTGCTCCCGGCCGATCCGACGTGTTCCTGGGCAATGTCGGCGATATCCTCAGCACGCAAGTGCTCGGCGCCAACGCCCAGCGGCTCTATGCGAGAGTGCGGGCGCGTGACCGCGCCGGCAACGTCGGCCCATGGTCGCAGGACTCCGACGGTATCCTCATTGACACCGCGCCGCCGGGCGCCCCCGGCAGGCCGACCGACATCGGCCTTTACACATCGTCCACGCAGGTGCGTTTCTACTGGACGGCGGCCACCGATACCGGCACCACCTCCTCCGGCGTGGCCTCCTATGATCTGCAGGTCGGAACCGGGCCCGGTCTCAGCAATATCTTCAACGGCAATGTCGGCAATGTCCTGACGTATCAAGTGACGGGCAGCAATGGGCGGCGGCTGTATGCACGCGTGCGCGCCCGCGACGCCGTGGGCAATATCGGCCCATGGTCGCAGAATTCCGACGGCATCCTCATTGACACCACGCCGCCGAATCCCCCGCCGGGCTTTGTCCAGGATCAGGGCCAGTGGACCTCCTCGACCACCGTTCGGTTCTTCTGGACGGCGGCCACCGACGCCGGCACCAGCGGCTCAGGCATCGCCTCCTATGAACTGGGTGTCGGCAGCCACTGGACCGGCCCCAACCTGTCCATCCGCAACGTCGGCAATGTGCTGTCGGCGTCCTATACCGGGACCGACGGCCAGACGCTCTACGGCTGGGTGCGCGCCAAGGACCGTGCGGGCAACATCGGCGCGTGGTCGGGCAACTCCGACGGCATCACGATAGACTTGCAACGGCCCCGTCTGACCCGGGCGGCGGCGCGCGACCAGTGGGCCGTCTATGCCTTTTTCGACGAACCGGTCACCGGCGCCGACCGCGCCGCCAATTACAGCATCAACGGCGGCGTCCGAGTGCTCCACGTCCAGACCGTCAACAGCATGCTATATCTGCTGCACACCTCGACGCAGACCCCCTCGACCAGCTATACGCTGACCATTACCGGCGGAATTCGAGATCGTGCAGGCAACTTGATTTCTCCCGCGTCCAACAAGAGCTCATTTTATGGCGGGCTCAGAACAACCGCCCGCTCGTGGGAACACTATGAATAGATCAAAGCGAAGGCAGCAAAACGGATCGTAGCAGAAAACGGTTTTGGGAGGAGAGAGAAAGAAAAAACCCGCTAAAACGGGAACTACGTGCAAAGGCCCACTGAAGTGGGAACTATATGCGAAAAATCCCACGGAAGCGGGAACTACATACTTAAAATCGCGATCAACAGGAGATTATGAGACTCAACAATACTGCGCCCGCAATGGCGGTATGCGTGGCAATTGCTTTTTGCTCAATGGCCTCGGCCCAGTCCCTGCGAATCGGCGGGGTGGTAGCCCAGCGAGGGAAAACCGTGGTGCTTCCGGTGACGCTGACGGCCGCGACCTCGCACACGGCGGCGTTGCTGCGGGTGCAATACAATACGGCGGTGTTGGAGAATGCGGGGGCGACAACGGGGCCGCTGATGACGTCCGGCCATGCGTTGGATTCTCATGCTCCGGCGTTGGGACGATTCGACGTCGCGGTTTATGCGCCGTCCGGGATGTTGTCCTTCAAGGCCAAAACGGGTGTCGTTTTTCACTTAACTTTTCGCGTAAAAGCCAACGCCCCATCCGGCGAATGTCCCATCACGTTCACCACGGTCGGGACGCCCGCTTTGCCTGCCGCCGATCTGGTCGGCATTACCGGCGCCGCGGTCTCGCCCGTGACTTATTCCGGCAGCGTGCGCATCGTGGCCACAGAAGCCGATCCTGCCTGGATACTGTATCGGTAGCCCTTGCACGTGCGAAGCCCGGGCGAATCCAATCCGATTCCAGCAGAAGCATGACACGTAGGCAGGAGGAGTTGTGCAAACGCTCAGTCCTCCGCCTTCAACTTCTGGAGTCGTTGCGGGAAATCTGTAATGATGCCCGTAACGTCGGCCTCCATCAAACCGCGCATCGTTTTTTCGTCGTTAATGGTCCAGACAAACACGGCGATGCCCGCCTTCCGCAAGCTGCGCAAGTCTTCGAGATTCAGGTCCTTCGCCCGAAACGAGCCTTGCGTTAGCGCCGAGCCTGCAAAAGCCAGCGAGCCGGCGCCGACAAAACTGCCCGACAAGAAGCAGGCTTCGGCGCCCAGCAGCGTGCCCACATATTTTGCCGGGCGGCCAATGCGGTCGTTGGCGATCGGGCCGGCCATCAACTTCCGGTCCAGCGATTTGACCTGGAGAACGCACGAGTGATCGAAGCAGGAGATCGCCGCACGGTCGCGCAGCCCTTCGGCGCGAATGGCCGCCACCACCTGTTCCACCACGTCTGGATAGCGGCGGGGCATTTGCTTGATTTCGACGTCAATCAGCTTCCCGCTTTCCCGCGTGAACCGGAGCACCTCTTCGAGCGTGGGCACCTTTTCGCCGATAAAGGCCTTTGCCGCATCGCGCGAAACAGCCCCATCCTTGATTTGCTGAAACGGGTCGCTCTTGACAAACCACGAGCCGGCATCCAGCTGCCGAATTTCGTCGAGCGTGAAATCGGCCACATACCACGGCTTGCGGTCGGGAAACACCTCCCGCGCGTTGGTCGTTCGATCCAGCGTATCGTCGTGGATGACGACCAGCCGGCCGTCGCGCGTGGGATGGATGTCAATTTCCCAGCCGTCGGCGCCGACGTCCAACGCCGCGCGGAGGGCCGCTATGGTGTTTTCGGGCGCCAGACTTCGCGCGCCACGGTGGGCGATGTTCAGCGGGCGGTGTTTCGACCGTGCGCGAATGGCCTCGGCCCAGCCGGGCGGAATTTCGGGTTTGGGCCGCTGAAGACTCAGGCGTTTAGGAATTAGTCGGCCTGACGGTGCGCAGGAGAAACTCGCCGCTGCCAGCGCCAGACACAGTGGTTTGACAATCTGCCGAGCGATCATAATGTTTCGACTCCTCTCCGTGCGAAAGTCCTTTGTTCCGCAAATGTTCCTGCCCTCCGCCGCGCGCACCGGTCAACAGGTTTTCCCGTTGACAGCCCAACGCGCCTCGGTGCTTATCCCGCTTCAGCGACTCTTTGCGTGAAAGGACGGGCTTGAAACCTATCATGTGGGGCGATCAGGCAAAAGAAGCGGTCAGCGCGGCGATCGAGACCGCCCGACGCGCCGGCGCCGCCTATGCCGACGCGCGCGTGGTCACTATCCGCAATCAGCACATCCTCGCCGAGGATCGCCGCATCGAACGAATCAGCGACGGGGAATCGTGCGGTCTGGGCGTTCGTGTACTTCTGGCCGGTTCCTGGGGCTTTGCTGCTGCAAGCGACCTGGCGCCGGCTTCGGCCGAATCCGTTGCCCGCCGAGCTGTCGCCGTCGCGCGCGCGAGCGCCTCGCTGCGCAAAGGTCCGCCCGTTTGCCTCGCCGATGAGCCGCCTCATCGCGACCGCCACGCCACGCCGCGCGAAAGCGATCCGTTCGAGGTGCCCGTCGAGCGCAAAGTGGGCCTTCTGCTTTCGCTTCACGAGACCATTCTACAGGTGCCCGGCGTGGCCAAGGCCCATTCTTTTCTCCGGTTTCGGCGCGAAACCAAGACGTTTGCCAACACCGAAGGTTCGCTGCTCGAACTGGATATTCTGACCTCGGCGTGCGGCATTCGCGCCACAGCCGTTGGAGCGGGCGATGCCCAGATGCGCAAGTACGAGCCGCCGCCGCTCAACGGCGGCTATGAAGTGATCGAGCGCGCCGACCTGGCGGCTCACGCCCGCCGCGTGGGCGCCGAGGCCGTCGAAAAACTCCATGCGCCCGTCTGCCCCGAAGGCCCCGCCGATCTGATTCTCCTGCCCAGTCATCTTTTCCTCACCATCCACGAATCGGTCGGCCATGCCACGGAACTGGACCGCGTTCTGGGAATGGAGGAAAGTCTGTCCGGAGGCAGTTTTGCCACCCTCGACCGCCTGGGCACGCTGCGCTACGGCTCGCCGCTGGTCAACTTCCGCGCGCTTAACCTGCGCCCCGGCCTTCTCGCCTCCACCGGCTACGATGACGACGGCGTGGCGTGTCAGGACTGGGATATTGTGCGCGACGGCATTCTCGTCGGTTATTCGACCAACCGCGAGACGGCCCCGGCCATAGGCGCGTCGCGCAGCTGCGGCTCGTGCCACGCCGATTCGTGGGACCGCATTCCGATTTTGCGCATGCCCAACGTGTGCCTACTGCCGGGGTGCGATCGCCTGTCGCTGGCCGACCTTATTGCCGACACGCGCGAGGGTATCCTCATAGACGGCGATGGATCGTTCAGCATAGACCAGAAGCGGTTGAATTTTCAATTTGGCGGCGACGCCTTTTGGCTCATTCGCAACGGCAAACTCGCCGGCATGGTGCGCGACCTGACCTATCAGGCGATTACGCCGGAGTTCTGGAACTCGTGCGATGCCATTTGCGATGAAACCGAATGGCAGCCGTACGGCACCCAGAATTGCGGCAAGGGCGATCCGATGCAGATTTATCAGATGACGCAAGGCAGCGCCCCAGCCCGATTCCGCAAGGTCAATGTCCGACGCGCGGAATGCCGATAGTAGGCTTTCAGGTTTTATTCTCTATTTGATGAAAAGGGCAGGTAGTTCAACTTCAGTTTGTCGAATATGTCCCTGTTTGGCATGGTCTTTGGCTCGCGGGGGATGGGAACCACTATCCCGCTGGAGGAGAAAAAACACCGCAAACTGAAGTTCTCGCCACGAACGGCAAACTCACACGGCCTCCTGCCACAACTAAAAAATCTTCGCAAAATGGAAAAATTCTTAAGTCGCGCCGCGCGCCATGCAAACCATATTATTTCCGCACGGTCACGCGGCTGACGCACAGCGGATCCCCGAACACGGCGATGCGGAAATCGCTTCCGCCGTTCTGCCGGCCGCACAACCGTGCGTCGTCAAGCCACACACTGTGCGTAGTCCACCGACCGCTATTTTTTCGCACCACAGCGCCGGCGGTCTTGTATGCACCGTCGTGCGGCAACTTCTCGTCGTGCGAGTCATATTCGAGCACCAGCCGTCCCTGCCCCGAATCCAAATACTCGAACTCGATCACCACGGGCTGCTTTTGGCCATAGTAGAATGGATCAGGAACGGCAAAATAGAGATAGGTATGGTCAGCGCGAGCCGACTGGACGCAGCGTTTTCCGGCGGCCTCCGTGATTTGAAAACCGCCGTCGGCCTGGCGGACAATCCGCAAGCCCCTGTTTTCGCCCGAAGCAAAATTGATCGAAACAGCAGTCGAGTCGGCAAACTCCCGGCCTTCGGTGGTCGGTCCTCGAGGCAGCGGTTTGGGATGGCGAAGCGAGACGGTTTGCTCGGGCCGCTCGCCCTTTTTAAACAGCCGTACGTATTTGCGCGTCAGCTCCAGATACTGTCTTCCGTGTTCGGCGGAATGACAAATATCAGTGCCCTCGTGCATTTCATTCCAGGTTTCCAGAAGAACGATATTCCGACCACTGCGAATGGCCTCGATCCAACTATATTCGTAGAAGCGGCCGTTTTCGCGGTCGCGGATCGGCGTGCGGCGGCCGGGGACAGCCGAGTCATTATAGCCCGGACCGATAGCGACGGCGTCGCGGATGGCAGGGCCGGCCAGCGCGGCGCCCCAGCTATAGAAGCCGTCGGGTTTGACTTTTCGCCAGCTGGTGTCGGCAAGAATATAGGGCCGGACGCCGAAATCCTTTTCAAACTCACGATAGACAAAATCGAAAGCTGCCTGATTGTAGGCGGCGGCAAAACCAGCGGAATACAGAACAGTCAGAGGCCGGCCGTCGAGCGTGGCCCAGTGCTTGCGATCGAGCCGCCGCCAGTAATCGCGGATGGTACAATAAAAAACCTCCATACCGTGTGTTGTGGTGAGATCGGCCTTGCCGCCTGCAGGGCGGTCGCCGCGCAAATTGTTCAGAAGAGTTGTAGTGTCGTAAAACATACCGAAGCGCGGGCAGGGGCGGCCTTGGGCAAGAAGTTGTTCGCGGGCCTTTTGCATAGCGTCCAGACCGCGCGTGCTGAAATAGCCCAACCCGCGGTCGTAGTTGCCCGGTGCGCCCCAGTAGACCGGCAGAACGAAGTCAATCCCGCACCATGCCATGTCAGCCAGTTCGCCCATATGCCATTGGACAGACTCGAAGTCCACGACCTTGGGATTGGGGAAGTGGTCGGTGAGGGCGTCGTCGCTATGCCTGGCGTCGTCGAAAAAATGGGAGGAGGGATACTTATACCAGTAGAAGTAATAGGTGCCGACGATCCGATCCGTTGAAGGGAAATCCTGTCGCTGGGGCGCAGGCCGGAAAAAGCCCAAACGGGCGCACGATGCAGTGAATAACACGACAACCAGCATAACAGACGTTTGACGAAATCGAGCTAACATTGGAGGAGATCGCGTCCTTTCTATTGATACCGATGGAATGTGATGTGCTTTTTACTACTGCCAGAAAAAGGGCGGAAAGAGAATTGCATTTCTATTCCTCTGTTGACAGACGGTTGGAGTGCAATTTAAAAGCAACCCTGTGTTCCGCGCAACGAGGAAAGGAAAGCGTCATGGCCCATAAAATGCAAGTGCGATGCGGGGAACGTAGTAATTTTCAGCGGCTATGGCGGCCACTGATCATTGCCGCAGCGGGCCTGGGCGCTGAAACGCCAGCTACAGATTCCACACGAGTTCATTAATGGCCATATTATTGGCCCATGGAGCCATGCACAATTGTAAAAATGGAGGTTATGCCGATGAAAGGAAGCCGATTCACTCTTGTCGGGTTTATTGCGGCGGTTGGTCTGCTTACGGCGTCGCCCGCATCGTCCCAAACCACCTCGACCATTGCCTTGCCTAAGCCCCAAACCGACGGCGGGAAGCCGCTGATGCAGGCGCTCAAAGAGCGCAAGACGGTTCGGACCTTGAGCGACAAGGCCATCCCGTTGCAGACGCTATCGAACCTGTTGTGGGCGGCCGCCGGAGTCAATCGCCCGGAGTCGGGCAAGCGCACGGCGCCGTCGGCCACGGACGCGCAGGAAATCGAGGTCTATGTGGCGCAGCGCGACGGCGTATATTTATACGACGGGAAGGCTCATTCGCTTCGGAAGATTAGCGGCGAAGACATTCGGGGGAAGTTGGGCGGAGGCGACTTTTCAAAAAAGGCGGCCGTGAGTCTTATCTACGTTGCCGACCAGGCCAAAATGAAGAAAGTCAAGGATCCGAAGAAAAAGGACTTTTATTCTGCCGCCGACACCGGCTTTATCGGTCAAAATGTATATCTGTTTTGTGCATCCGAAGGCTTGGGAACGGTTGTCCACGACGGAGCCAACCGTCCGGAAATTGCCAAAGCGCTCGGATTGCGGCCTGATCAGAAAATCATGCTGGGGCAAGCCATAGGCTATCCGGAGTAGGAAAAATAAAAGCAGAATCCCGCGCCGCGTGCAAAATACCACCGGCGATACGTGCCCGATTGACGAAGAGTTGGCTATCCGAATATCGTCGCCTACAGCCCCCAGCATAAATCCATGTAGCGCCCAAAGGGGTTTGGGGTCAGGCCGTTCTTGTTTCTTCCCAAAAAAGAAAGTGTTTTTATTTCTTATAATTCTTTCCAAATAGTAACCAGACCGTATAGAAATATACCAGTAGTGAACTAATACGGATACAGAGCACGCCAATAATCGTAGAGCGCTGAATTTTTTAGTTCTATACCATTGCAATTCCAATAGAATATCAACACTTTCTCCCATATTTTCATAAACAAGATACATAGTTCAATTTTTTGGAGATTTCTTTGCGTAAATGCAGGAATTCCGTTGACTTAGGAATTGGCCCGTGTCTCAGAATACATTTGACCGGCTATTCCTGTCGGTTTTTGTCCAAGCGCGCTTAGGAGAAATGAAATGGCTCTTAAAAGAAAGTCCTCGGCGAAAGCCGGAGCAAAAAACACCGGCGCAGTCATTCGCAGGTTGAATTTGGCCAGAAAGGCGGGGTGCAAACAAAAAAAAGCACCGGGGCAGGCCGCGAAGGCCGCGGTCTCGAAACAAAACAAGGCCGCACCATTGAACCTGGTGCAAAAGATTCTTAAAGAGCATCTCGTTTCCGGCGAATTGACGCCCGGCAGCGAAATCGCCATTCGTATTGATCAAACCTTGACCCAGGACGCCACGGGAACCATGGCCTATCTCCAATTCGAGGCGCTGGGCATCCCGCGCGTGCGAACCAAACTGTCGGTCAGCTATGTGGACCACAACACGCTGCAAACAGGATTCGAGAACGCCGACGACCATCGCTTTCTCCAGACCATAGCGGCCAAGAAAGGCGTGTATTTCTCCCGACCCGGAAACGGCATTTGCCACCAGGTTCATCTGGAGCGCTTTGCCGTGCCGGGTCAGACGCTTCTGGGCTCCGACAGCCATACGCCGACATCCGGCGGCATGGGTATGATTGCCATCGGTGCCGGCGGTTTGGATGTAGCCTGTGCCATGGCGGGGCAGCCTTTCTATCTGACGATGCCCAAAGTAATGAATGTGGTACTGAAAGGTCGGCTGGGACCGTGGGTGACAGCCAAGGACGTAATCCTGGAAATTCTGCGCCGCCTAACTGTGAAGGGCGGGGTGGGATGGATTCTGGAATATTCGGGCGACGGCGTAAAGTCACTGACTGTAGCGGAGCGCGCGACCATTACCAACATGGGCGCGGAGTTGGGGGCGACCACGTCTATTTTTCCCAGCGACGAAATGACGCGCAAGTTTTTGCGGGCGCAGAAACGGGCGACGGCATGGCAGCCGCTTGCCGCCGATCCTAATTGCTCCTATGACGACCAGCTGGAAATTGATCTGCGGAAGCTGCAGCCGCTGGTAGCGGCACCGCACAGTCCCGACAAGGTTGTTCCTGCGGCGGAATTGAAGCACGTCAAGCTCAACCAGGTGGTGATCGGCAGTTGCACGAATTCCTCTTATCACGATCTGTCGGTTGCGGCGGCGATCTTGCGCGGAAAGAAAGTACATCCCGATGTCAGTCTGGTGATTGCGCCCGGATCGAAGCAGGTGCTCCAGACCATCTCGAAAAGCGGAGCGTTGACCGATTTGATCCTAGCGGGGGCGCGATTGATCGAATGCGCATGCGGACCCTGTATCGGCGTGGGGCAGTCGCCCCCGTCGGGCGGAGTCTCGCTGCGTACGTTCAACCGCAATTTCAAGGGACGCTCCGGAACGGCGGATGCCGAGGTATATTTGTGCAGCCCGGAAGTGGCCGCGGTCAGCGCCCTTGCGGGCCATATCGAAGACCCGCGCACGCTGAAAAAGCGAATCACGATCAAAGAACCGAGCACCTACCTGATAGACGATTCGATGATCCTTCCGCCGGCGAAGGATCCGGACAAGGTGGAGATCATTCGAGGGCCCAACATCAAACCGCTGCCGCTGGGCGAGCCCTTGCCGGAAGTGCTCCGTCTTCGGGTAGTGCTGAAGACGGGCGACAATGTGACAACGGACGACATCATGCCGGCGGGGGCGAAAATCCTGGCGTTGCGGTCGAATTTGCCGGCGATTTCGGAATACGTGTTCACCAACATGGACCCGAACTTTGTGAAGCGGGTAAAGGCAGCCGGCGGCGGGCTGATTGTCGGCGGCGAAAACTATGGACAAGGCTCGAGCCGCGAGCATGCGGCCATGGCCCCAATGTATCTGGGAATCAAGGCGGTGATTGCCAAGTCGTTTGCGCGCATTCACCGGGCCAACCTGATCAACTTCGGCATATTGCCGCTGGTCTTCGCCGACCCGCGCAACTACGATGAAATCGAGCCGAATGCCGAGTTGGAATTGCCCTATGTGCGGCAGCTTTTGGAATCGGGCAAGCAACTGATCATCAAGAATGTCGCGCGGCATATAGACTATGCGGTCGAGCATAATCTGACACCGCGGCAGGTGCAGATCATCCTGGCGGGCGGTCTGTTGAACTACGTGAAGTCGCAGGGATAATGCCCGCTCGCTCAGTTCGGCTTGGTTACCCCGAAACTCTCAACCCCAGGCAGGGAGATAAAATGAAACTCTTCTCTCCGCGAGCAGCCGCAATGGTGCTGATACCCGCGATTCTCATCCCGTCGGCCGGCTGCCGACGGCGTTCAACCGCCGAACGGGAAATGATGAACCGCCTGGCCGGCACATGGACATGGAAGCAACCGAAAACCGGCCGAGCGACGGTGATCGAACTGACCCTGACCGCGCGCGGCACCTATGAACAAAAGGACTATCTCGAAATCGGGGGAATTCGCAAACTGTTGTGGATTCGAGCCAACCCCGTGGACTCGGTGCCGGAGCCCGACACCGCCGAGGAAATCGCCAGGCTCAAGCGCGAGCGCTATGAACCGTCGGTGGTCACAGGGCGCTACATGCTGGCGTTGGACCGCACGCCCCAGGTCATCATATTCGAGAGCGACAAAGTGACGGCCGTGGACAAAACAGTCGGCCGAACGCGAAAGGAACATCCCTTTACACTCGAATCGGACAAGCGCCTCACAATCGGCGGACGAACCTATCAGCGATAGCTGGAAATCCCACGTTCCCGCCGGCCTTCCGCAATGGTGATGCCCAACATGCGAGACGCCGCATTAGCGCGGACGGTTGCGTTTGCGCGGCAGCAGCGCGCGGGGGGCGGCACTGTCCATCTGGCGCAGAACTACCACACGGGCTCCGGCCACGCTGACCATTTCCTGCATAACGTTTTGCCGCGGCTTCGCGGCTGCGGACGCTTGGAAGGATGCAGGCTCCTCGACGTCGGCGCCGGCGTGGGATTTCTCGCCGCAATGCTGGCGGCCACGGAAGTGCGGCAGGTGATCGCCACGGACGCCGATTGGATGGCGGCCTCGCCGCGGTCGGCCTTCTTTGTCGAGCCGCTGCAAAACATCTCGAAGCAGATGAATTTAAGCCCGGTCGTTTCGTTGCAAACCGGCCGCCCCCAATATAACCCCAAGCGGTTGGTGTTCGTGCAGGCTGACGGCGCGCGATTGCCATTCCGCGACGCCTCGTTCGACATTGTCTTTTCGCACGGATGCCTCGAACATGTCGCCGACCTCGAAGGGCTGTTTGCCGAAATGTTTCGCGTGTTGCGGCCGGGCGGGTTGCTCTATGCCGAAAGCGAGAAATTTTGGGCGGCGCGCGACGGCTCGCACCTCTACGACGTTTTCCCCGCACCCTGGGCCCACCTTCTGGCCGACCCCGAAACTCTCTGGCAACTTTATGCTGCCGACTATGGGGGAAAAGACATCCTCTGGGAAGGCAAAACGGTGGACCGGCAGTTCTTTGTCCGGATGCTGACGACGGGAGTGAATCGGCGCGGTGTGCGGCCGATCAAAAGAATTCTCGCACGAAGCGGCTTCGATCTGATTTTCTGGCAACAGCAGATTCGTTTTGAAGACCGTGAATTGCTCGAGCAACTGCAATTGCGTCGCGCGTTGGGCGACTGGCCAATCGAGGAATTGCTCACAGGCCATTTGGCTTTTGGCCTGCGCAAACGACCGGGAAGCTGGACCGGCCGGATACGGCTCCGGTGCCCATGGTGGCTGCGGCGCGCCGCGCCGGAATGGCTGAAGCGGCGTCTGCGATAAGCTGCGCCTTTCTGCGGGAGATTCTGCCCGAGCGATTTCATCGCCCGCCTTTTACAACTTCCAACTTGACTTCCGATTCAAATGACCCCGTCCAATTAATCCCGGCAATTGGACTGTTGTTCGAAGGGAAAGCCCTCTGCTTTTGGAACCTGCCGATACAGAGCAGGCTTTCCTGGCAGGGAAAACAACCGCCAGATCGGATCGAGCCGCCATACGTGCAAACTGCCATGCTGACGCAGACCGATCAGGAAGCCCTGGAAGAGCAAACGCTGGCGCCCTATGCGATGAAAAGCCGCATGACGCGCGGCCGCGACTATCCCATCGTGGGCGACGGCATTCGCACGGATTTTCAGCGCGATCGCGATCGGATCATTCATTGCGCCGCGTTCCGCAAACTCGAATACAAATCGCAGGTCTATTTCATCCACGAGGGCGACTATTATCGCACACGCCTGACGCACACGCTCGAAGTGGCCCAGATCGGCCGCTCGCTGGCACGCAACTTGCGCCTCAATGTGGACCTTGCTGAAGCCATCGCATTGGCACACGATCTCGGCCACACGCCCTTTGGCCACTCCGGCGAGCGGGCCTTGCGCCGCCTGATGGCCGACCACGGCGGATTCGAGCACAACGCCCAAGGACTGCGTGTCGTTGAGCAGCTCGAACGCCGCTATCCCGAATTCCCCGGCCTCAATCTCACGTGGGAAGTCCGCGAGGGGATCATCAAGCATACCACCTGCTACGATCATCCGGCGGCCAATCGGTTCGATCCTGATCTTTCGCCAACGCTGGAAGCTCAGGTCATTGAGATCGCCGACGAGATCGCATTCAACAGCCATGATATTGACGATGCCCTGGCGATGGGACTGATCGAAGCCGAAGACCTGCGCGAGGTGCCCTGGCTCTGGGAACTCTGGGAGCGGGCGCGTACGGCCTGTCCCGACGCCCGCAGCGGCGACCGCATCAAATATCGCGCGCTTGGACAACTCATCGAAATGCAAATGCTCGATGCGCTCAAGGCGACCGAGGCCAACCTCGAACAGGCGGGCATCCGCTCGATCGAGGACGTGCGGGCGGCGCGCCAGCGCCTCGTCACGTTCAGCTCCGTCGTGGCCGCCAACAGCGCCCTGCTGCGCGATTTTCTCATGCGCCGCGTCTATCGCCACCCGCGCGTGGTGCGCATGGTAACGAAGGCCGAGGAATTCATCGAGCGCCTGTTCAACCTGTATTGCCGCGTGCCCGAACAGTTGCCCTTCGACTGTCAGGCGCAGATCGAAGCCGACGGTGTGCATCGCGTCATTGCCGATTACATCTCCGGCATGACCGATCGCTTCCTGCTCGAAGACTACGCGCGGGCTTTCGAGCCTACTTTGCATTTGCGCGGATGACCCGACGAGGCTGCCAACGATGACGATCGAAGTATTCCCCGCTCATGCCGCCGACCGCGACGACGTTGTGCGGCTGTTTGCCGAATACCCGCTAAAGACCTGGCAGAAACAGGTGCAGGGGATTGATCCGCAGCGCCTGTCGCAGTTGCTCTGGGATCAGGCCGAGCCCCTGCTGGAAAAACCCGGAGCCGGTTCATGGATTGCCTGGCGCGACCGTCCGCACCGGGCGCTGGGGTTTGCGCAAATGGGGCCTCACCCGTGGCATAGCGAGGTGTTTGGCCGCCGGATGGGCCGCCTGCTGCATTTTGTGAATTACCTTGAACCCGACGCAGTCGGGCCGGCGCTCCTGGATGCGGTATTCGAGAAGGTGCGCGCAACGGGGATCGAACACCTCGCCGCACGCGTGGACGGCCAGGACTGGGTCAATATGCATCTGTTGGAATCGCGGGGTTTCCGCTGCGTGGACCTGTCGCTGAAACTTGCCCGGCGGCTGGACAACCTGCCGTCGCCGCCGCCCTTGCCTGCCGGTCTGGAGATTCGGCCCTACGAGCCGACCGATCTGGAGGCCATCCAGCAGATTGCGGCGCGGTCGCATGTGAACAACCATTTCTACAACGATCCGAGTTTGTCGCGCGAGCGGGCGGCGGTGTTGTTCCAGGAATGGCTGGCCCGCTGCGCGCGCGGCCTGGCGGCCTTCGTTCTGGTGGCCGTTGAGAGCAGCGGCCGCGTGGTTGGATTTGTCACAGCGTTGGAGAACAAGACCCTGGCGCGGGTGGTGGGAGTGGCGATTGGGATCATAGACTACATCGTGGTGGACCACACGGCGTCGGGTCGCGGCATTGGCCTCGCCCTGCTGGATGTGGCGCTGCGGCGTCTGGCGCGCGATAACACTTGGGTGGAGTTGCGCACCAGCCAGGACAACTATCGGGCGGTGGCTTTCTATCATGCAGCCGGTTTTAGTCTGGTCGGCTCTGACTTTGTTTTACACCGCTGGGAAACAAAAGCAGGATCATGAAAATAAGTGTTGATGTTTGTCGCAGAGTCTGGTCTTCTTCCTTTTAGCAAGGGAGAAAAGGAGCGTAGGAAATCATGGACCTTTCACTGGGACTTCTTAGCCTTCCGGGCGGCACCGAATGGTTCATCATTCTGATTGTCGTGATCCTGATTTTCGGTCCGAAGAACTTGCCGAAACTGGGCAATGCCATGGGGCGGTTCATCAGCAATTTGAAGGCCGGTCAGCGCGGCGAATTGGAAGATGACGACGAGGACGAAGACAAGCCGCCCGTCCGGTCTAAGCCGCGCGTCGAAGGAAAGAAAGAAGCGTAAATCTCGCCCCGAAATCCCGCCTTCCGTCTCGTTGCAGACTCAATACTCCGTCAGGGGAATTTGTGTACCGTCGGCCCGTTCCAGCGCCACGGGTTTGAGCGACGGATGATGGAATTTCAGATACAGATAGTCGCCGCGCAGCGGTTCGGGAAAAAAGTCCTCCGGAGCCACGGAGAATTCAAGCCGGTAGTCAGCGCCGTGCGGATCCAACCGGGTCGTTCTCAGTGTCAGCGAACTGTTGATTCCGAACCGCACGGGCCGCGCGGCAATTTCCTGCTGGCCGCCCCGCCGCTGGACAATCAACGCCGCTTTCCCCGGCGGCAGCACCTTCCGCTCGACCAGCACAAACCAGCACGTCGGACTGACCCGCGCGCGGAACGCGTGCGGCCGGTCCAATTGCGTGT
This sequence comes from Candidatus Sumerlaeota bacterium, assembly GCA_017161705.1. GTDB lineage: Bacteria > Sumerlaeota > Sumerlaeia > JADFCW01 > JADFCW01 > JADFCW01. The sequence continues at coordinate 16,180 of JADFCW010000105.1, forward strand.
GCGGAATATTTTGGTGCACGACATTCTCCGCAAAACATTCGGGTTCTGGGTTATAGAGAGCCGGTATCAAGCCGAAAACTGCTTTCATGCCAACGTAGGCCTTGTTGTCCAGCGTCCAGCAAAAATTCTCCGCGTGCTTCTGCCGTGCCATAAACGGCCATGTGATCCATAGACATACGGCCAGATATACCCCAAACGCCACCTGCATCGGCCGCGGCTTCGGAATCTCGATCGGCACAAAAAGAAATGCCGGATAGACAAACGCGAGATAGCGCAACCCGACCATGTGGCTGTTGAGGTTGGCCGTGGCCATGCAGACCGCAGCCAGAGGAAGCGACAGAAGGAAACGCACGGCCCACACGCGACGCGCCTGTGGAGAAAACAAGCCCGCCAGCGCCCACGGATAGAACCAGATCAGACCGAAAAACGGGTCCCAATAAAAGCGCAACGTGCGCCCGAGGCCAAACAACTCCGGCACACAGTTGTCCCAGCGCAGCAAAACCGACGGCGTGCCGTAGTGATATAGATTGTATCCGGCAAGCCCCAACGCCGGCGCCGCGGCTAGGGCCAGCGCTGCTCCATGCTTCGCCATGCCCTGCTTGAACCCGTCCGACATCCGGTGTTCCTGCCAATAACGATAAACCTTGGCCAGAAGCAGCACCCCCCAAATACCCGCGACTGGGTTGTGGCCCGCCGCCAGGCCCAAAGCCAGTCCCGCCGGAATCAGACGGCCTTTTTCCAGAAAAAAAAAGAACAGGCAGAGCAGGAAAAACACGGCCGCTTCGCCGTGCGCCCAATACGAGTAAATCAGCAGCGGCGTGAAAAAAATCACGATATAAGCAAACGCTGGCAGCGCCCATCTCTGCCAACGTTCTGCGCCCTCACCTAAATAGGACTGCCAGTATCGCCCGAGCAGGTAGCCACAAACCAAAAGCGCCCAAAGCCCGAACACCGAGTAGCAATGAAACGGTCCGCGCCCGGGTGCTATCCATCCGCACAGCCAGTAAAATGGCGTTGCCAGCGCGGGAACAACAAACGAATGGACGCAGCGCTCGCGCCCATCGCGCCCGCGAATCAAAGGTTCCTTGTGGGGTTCGAGCACTACGCGCGGCCACGGGCTGTCAGGGTGGCGGAAGATTTCGGTTTCCGCAGGCGTGATGACGAGGTCCCCGTCGCAGGCAAGGCTTCGCGTCATGACAAAATACTCGGCACCATCGCCGGCTTGCCGCGGTGGGACGCCCATGCGCTTGGCCAATGCCAGCAAGAGAAAAATCAGCAACAATAAAAAAGGGCGGCGCTCCCAAATGTAGGCGATCTCGCGCCGCGTGGCGCGAATCCCGCGCTGGCACCGGCTCAGGAACGAAAGCTCCATCGGTCTGCTTGCTGCCCTCCGATAAATGTCTCTGATTTTGCTTCCCTCCTCTGTGAATGTAAAGAGAAGTTTCGGACAAATGGGAAAGGCAACGCCGCAGAGCAGGAACGCCAGGTTGTCTTCCTGAATATTCATTTGCAGCAGTGGAAACTTATTGGCGAAGGCAGATCGTTCCCATCCTGTTTGAGGTTTTTTCCTGCGCCAATCGCCCGCCAAAATGAAAATGGCATACGTTCTTCGAAAGGCTCCTCAAAGTCGCCATTGACAAATCGTGCAGCGCCTTGCCCAATGCTGCGAACATGCAGCGGCTGCCTCGGCGCATACAATCCGAATGCAGCAGCCGCTTCCAGTCCTACTCTATTTCATTCGGAGACATCATCATGGCCACACGCCGCGCCAAAACCGGGGCATTCCCTACGGTCGCCCAGTGGCAGAAGCTTCTTCGCACCCGCCCGGCCTCTCTGAATGCCTCGCTGGCCGACATTTACGGCCGACGTTCGTCAATGATTGCCGCGCGCGCAGCCAAACTCTCCTCCATGCTCGACGACTTCGCCGATGCGTTCGCGGCCGACCGCCCCGTGGTGATTGCCCGTGCGCCCGGACGTGTCAATCTCATGGGCCGTCACATTGACCACCGCGGCGGCTACTGTAACCTGGTGGCCATTCCCAACGACGTGTGGGTAGCGGCCTCGGCACGCACCGACGGCCGGATTCTGCTTCGCAACCTCGACGCCGAGTTCCCGCCCTTTGACCTCGATCCGAGCGACCTCGAATTGGCATCGCGCAGCGATTCATGGCACGATTTCGTGGAGTCGGAGACCGTCGGCTCGTGGCTCAAGGCCACCCGCGGGGCATGGGGTAACTACCCTCTTGGGGCATGGCTGCGGTTGCGCCGCGAATTCGGGCCCCAGGTGCCCGTCGGTTTCAACGCTGTCTTCTGGGGCGACGTGCCGCGCTCGGTGGGGCTGAGCTCCTCGTCCTCGCTGTTTGTCGCGACCGCAATGGCCCTGCTGCGGCTGGGGGAAATTGAAATCGAGCGAACGCGGTTTGTGGACCTGTGCGGGCAGGGCGAGTGGTTTGTCGGCACGCGCGGCGGAGCGGGCGACCATGCCGCCATGATCTACGGCCGGCGCGGTATGGTTTCGCAGATCGGTTTCTTCCCGATTCATCTGGCCGATCAGGCGCCGCTGTCGGACGACATCGAAATCATCCTGTGCAACTCCGGCCAAGAGGCGCAGAAGTCCAAAGGCGCGCGCGACCGGTTCAATGCCCGCGTGGCCGGCTACGAAATCGGACTGGCCGTTCTCAAGCAGCGCTGGCCGCGCCTGACCGCACAAGTCGAGCACTTGCGCGATATCAATCCCGATTTTCTCGGCGTCGGTGTCGAGCGCATCTATCAGGCCTTGAAAACCATCCCCCTGTGGATGACCCGCAAGGAAGTGGCCTGCACGCTGCCCGAACAAATCGAGGATATCGAGACGTGGTTTTCCACGCACGGCGACTGCGACGGCGGCTATCCCTTGCGCGCGGTTCTGTTGTTCGGCATTGCGGAATGCGAACGCGCGCGCCAGGCGCTTCAAGCCATCAGCAGCGGCCAGCGCGAGCGAATCCGGCGGCTTTTCCGAGTGTCCCACGACGGCGATCGCGTCAGCCGCATCGGCCCGTCCGGTCGCCGCGTCCCCTGGGCGGCCGAATACGACGACGACTATTTCGACCGCCTGATTCGCCATGCCCAAAGCAGCGATCCCGACGAACG
>JADFCW010000106.1 GCA_017161705.1 Candidatus Sumerlaeota bacterium
TTGGAGTTCCAACGCCGCACCGCCGGCCCTTTCCGGCGCCCCCTGCTGCGCCAGGTTCCGTCCAGGGGCGCCCTGGGGCGTCAGACCCGAAAATGGAGGGGCCGGGCGCGTTTGCGCCGTGAACGGACGCCGTTGCGTCCTCTCCTGCATTTGACGGTTCATGACAGATTGGGGCTGCGCATTGCGCTCCGTTTGCATATTGGCGATAGCGGTCTGCTGATTGGCCGGCGGCGCCTGGACAAAAAAGGCCGCGAAAGGCGAGATGCGGTTGGCCGCCAGGTCATATTCGTTGAGGCGTTGAATCGGCGGGGGCGTCCGAGCGGTTCGCATTGCGGGCTCCGCCCCGCCGTCTGTTTGTCTGTCTGCCGCATCTTGCGCGCGTGCGGGCTTCCGAGGCAAAACATCCTGACTCTGCGGCGGCGGGGCATTGGCGACAGCCACCAGGCGTTTCTGGTGAACAGCATTCAGAAGCGCTGCGCTGCGGGCGGACGGCAGGCTGCACTCCACCAGGATTGCCCGCCGGTTCCCCGGCGAGATCACTAGCGTCAGCGAGTCGGTGATTGTGCCGCCCCATGTTTCGATAAACTGGGCAAAGGAGACGACGGCGCTTTCGCTGAAGCGATTCCACGCGTCATCGGCGCGCGCCGCAGCTGCTGGCTCGTTTGCTTTGTCCGGCCGAATGTCCAGGATGGTGTTGCGGGCGAGATACTTCTCGCGCGCGGAAGCCGAGGTCTCGATCTCATACCAATCAAACCATTGTGCCGCAGGAACGGCCCCGGCGATCTTCGCCGTTTGCGCCGGCGGGAGGCCGGTCTGCCCCGGCCGACCAAATTGGAGAGCCGAAGGCGACCGTGTTTCCGCCTTGTCGGCGGCTATGCCCTGAGGCGGCTGGGCTGCCGATCCCAGCGCGGGCGTCCTTGCGCGGTCATTTTCAGGCACCGCGGCCGCCACCGAAGCGGCCGCAGATTCGATTGCGAGCGCCGCGGCGGCACCCGGCGGGGCTTGCTGCTCGACGGGGCGTGCGGTCTTCGTTGCGCGGGTCTTGAATTTCTTTTCGCTACCCTCAACGCTGAGAGCAACAGGGCCGGTATCTTCTTTCATTGCAAATGCCTGAGCCGCAGGAGCGCTCTGGGCCGGCCGATCCGGCGGCGCCGCGGCGGTAATCGCCGACGGTACGACCGGAGCGACGGCCGGCGTCATTGATGCGGGAGGGACGGGCGCTGGCGATGCCGCCGGCCGTCCAGAAAGACGCTCGAGGGGTTCCGCAGCTGTTACGATTTCCTTGGCTTCGGCGGGCGGGCCGGCGACCCGCGCGCCGGTCTTGGCCGTTTCGTCCTTTCCGGCCACGCCTTCATCTCTATCCGAACGAAAAGCAGCAATGACCCCATCTTTCTTTTCGAGCCGTTCCGTTTCAGCTATTTCGCCGGCTATGACGACCGGGGGCGCGGCTGTGGAACGCAACAGGTCTGCATCGGCCTTTTCAATCGGCCGCGCTGGGGACTTTTCCGGCTTCCGCGCAGTTCTTTTTTCTGGCTCGAAATGAAATCGTCCGCTGGTTTCCCGATAGACCGTATAGCCGATGGCGACCAAGGCCACTACGGCGGCGGCTTCGAGGAAGCGCGCGATCCGCCGGCGGTTGAGGGGAATAACCCTAGCCGGACGCGGCGGCGCGGCAGCGGGTCCTTTAGCCGAGGCCTCCAATTCGCTCCGCAGGGCAGCCATCACATTGCGGCGAACCCGTTCAGGGCAGCGACGGCGCGGCAGACGGGCCAAAAGGGCCTCGAGCCGCCGATCCTCGGCTGTCGGCGCGTCTGGTTCGCCATTGCCATTAAAGATGTTGCGTGTATCAGACATTGGTCGGTTCCGGTGTTTCCCGCAAATAGTCGCGAAGGAGGTCCTTGAGAAGCCGTCGCGCACGGAACAGGCGCGATTTGACCGTGCCCAGCGGTTCTCCGGTTATCTCGGCAATCTCCTCGTAGCTCAGTTCCTCGATAAAGCGAAGCACAATCACCTCTCGGAACTCGGGTTCGATCCGCTGGAGCTGGCGCTCGATTGTTTCCGCCAGCTCGGCGCCCGCGGCAACGCGCCTAGGATCGGGCGCCGCATCGGGGATAACCTCTACGGGGGAAAGGCCTTCGCCCGCTCCGGTTTCGCAGTCTTCGAGCGATTGCGTGAGGTCGTAGCCCTGGCGTTTTCGCCGGCTCCAGAAGTTCTTGACCATATTGACCGTAATGCGGTGGAGCCATGTCGAGATTTTCGCATCCCCCCGATATTCTTTAAGATGCCGGAAAAACGCCAGAAAGACCTCCTGCGAAATATCGGCAGCATCGTCCTCGTTGCCGACCATGCGGTAGGCGACCGAGAAGACCTGATCCTCATAGCGCCGGATCAGGGAGTCGAAGGCGTCCAGGTCACCCTCGCGCGCGCGCTGGATGGCTTGCTGCTCATCACCGAGTTCAAGTGCGGCGCTGGCGACTGGCTTCATCCGTATCATAAGACAATAGTTACCGAAAAAAGTTCATGCACGCAAGCCGTTTCTGTCAGAAACGACTCCGAAACGGAACGAATTGTTTGCCGCATTTGGGCATCGGATGGTGGTACGGTGTCTGCGGCATCGGAATTGAAACGGGAGGCTGGTTCAACGGTGTATGGTCCGGGTGGATTCCGCTCCTCCCCTGTTGACCCTCGGAAGGGCGTATCTTGGAGGACGGAGGCGTGTTTTCGCCTTGACTGCTTTTGCTGCACAATTCTAAAACCACATTTGGTTGTGGACTTGTTGGAATCAGCGGCGGCGGGGCTTACGCATCAAAACGACGTTGCGGCGCAGAACCAACGGGAGGTATTCTCAGAGCAACGGTTTTCTATACGCCGGCTCACGGAGGACGCAGGGAAATAGGGTTGCCAAGCGACCAGGAAGCAGTTGGTCTTGGGAGTTGTGATTAAATGAGCGGGCAATGTCCGCGGATAATCATCGGCGGGGAGCGAGGCGGGGTTGGCAAGACAACCCTGGCCGCGGGCCTTCTGGCTGCATGGCGCGGTCGGAACTGGCTATGCAGGGCGTTTAAAAAAGGCCCCGATTACATAGACAGCGCATGGTTGTCAGCGGCGTCCGGGCATGTCTGCCGAAGTCTCGATACCTTTCTGATGAGGGAGGGGGTGGCCCGTTGGTCTTTTCGGAAACATGCAATTGCCGAGGGTGTCAATCTGATCGAGGGCAACCGCGGCCTGTTCGACGGCGTGGATGCGGACGGCAGTTTCAGCACCGCTGAATTGGCCAAACTCCTGGCGGCTCCTGTTATTCTCGTCATAGATTGCGAGAAGCGAACGCGCACGACGGCGGCCGTCGCGTTGGGATGCCGCTTGTTGGACCCTCAGATGCACCTGGCCGGCGTGATTCTCAACCGGCTGGGAACGGCGCGGCAGGAGCGCGTGGCGCGACAGGCCGTCGAGCGCGACGCCAACCTCCCGGTGCTGGGAGCCGTTCCGCGCCTGTCCGGTCTGGAATTCCACGAGCGGCGTCTGGGTTTGGTACCTCCCCAGGAACAGGGTCAGGCGGACGAGGCGGTTCGAGCGGCGGCGGAAGCGGCTGAAAAGTATCTCGATATCGAACGTCTGTGGAAGACCGGATGGCAGGCTGGCGCCTTGCCGGCCGGCATCGTGGAGGCAGGCGCAGCCGACCCTGTGAAAACGGACGGCAGGGCGGGCCACAGCACAGAATCGGCAGAGATTTCCGAATCCCCCCTCATCGGCTACTTTTTTGATTCAGCCTTTCACTTTTACTATCCAGAAAATCTCGAAGCGCTGGAGCGGCAGGGTGCCCGATTGCTCGCCATTGACGCTCAGGCGACGCCGGCGCTTCCGGCCGGTTTGGACGGACTGTATATCGGCGGGGGATTTCCGGAAGAGCGGGCGGCGGCTTTGTCGGACAACGGAACGCTGCGAAAGTCGGTCTTGACAGCGGCGGAGAATGGATTGCCTATTTACGCGGAATGCGGGGGATTGATGTATCTGGGCAAACGCTTGATTACGCAGAAAGGAACTTACCCGATGGCCGGCGTGTACCCGTTCTCAACCGTGCTGGAGGTTACCCCTCAGGGGCATGGATATGTCGAGGCTCTGGTCACGCCGGTCCATCCGTTTTTGCGGGCGGGCCTGCGGATTCGGGGACATGAATTTCACTATTCGCGGCCGGTCGAGTGGAAAGACGGGGAGATCGAGTTTGGATTGTCGCTCTTGCGGGGAAAGGGTTTCGCGCAAGGCCGCGACGGCGTGGTTCGCGGGAACACCTTTGCCACCTATGTCCACGTACACGCATTGGGCGAGCCGCTCTGGGCGCGTTCATTTGTTGAGGCATGTCGAACCTACCGGCAACATTGCCGGTTGGCAACTCCGGAACCGGCAGCGGCGACGGCACCGGTCACCGCATGAGTCGGTTTGGGAAAATAAAGTCCATATCAAGAGAAAGGAGTCATCGTATGCCAAAGGTAGTACTGGCAGGAATCGAAATGGAGACCGACGAGGACGGTTTCATCACGGATCCCAGCCTCTGGAACGAGGCGGTTGCCGCCGATTTGGCCAAGACCGAACATGTGGAGGTCATGACAGAGGCGCACTGGAAAGTCGTCAACATGATCCGCAACTACTACCTCGAGTTCGGCGTCGCGCCGATGATCCGCAAGCTCTGCAAAGAGACGGGATTCAAGTTGAAGGAAATCTATGATCTGTTCCCGTCGGGTCCGGCCAAAGGCGCCTGCAAAGTGGCAGGGCTGCCCAAGCCCACAGGTTGCGTATAAGACACACCGAAAAATCCGAACAAAGGCGGGTTCGCGGACGGGTCGGGCAACAGCCCGACCGCCGTCCGCGGAGCGCAAAAACGGCGTCCTGAGGCAACGGCCATGAACGTGGAGCCAGGCGGATGGGTGGAGAGGGCGGTGCATGCGCAGGCCGATACGGTCTGTCGCAAGTGGCTGGACGCCACACTGGCCGTTTACGGGGAGGAGTATAGCCGACGGGTCAAGGATCAGCCGGATTCATTCGCCAATCCCGTGGGGATGATTTTGCGGGAGGGTTTGGCGGAGTTGTTTGCCGCGCTGGTGGACGGCGGGGAGGGAGAACGGTGCCGCGCTGCGCTTTTACCCATCGTTCGCTTGCGGGCCGTCCAGGACATGCCGCCCTCGCAGGCGCTGGCCTTCGTGGCCCAACTGAAACAGGTGGTTCGAGAGGTTTTGCACGACCGAATCGGAGAGCTGGGTGCGGCCGAGGGACTGGCTGCTTTTGACGCGCGAATTGATCAGGCAACCTTGTGGGCTTTTGATGTGTATTCAGAATGCAGAGAGCGTATTTGCGAGCTGCGAATCCGCGAGATGAAACGAAATACCGCGATGCTGTGGAAGAGAATGATTCCGGATGCGGAGCCGATGCGCTAAATCTGGGCTGCACGAGAGCAGCCGTACGGATGGAGGAATCCAGCGATGACCGTTGTGGCGCCGTTGATCGGGGTGCTGGCGCTGGCCGCCGTGAGCGCCGCGGGCGCACGAATCGGCCTGACAACTCTGTTTTGTGTAGTGATTCCGTATGCGGCAATCCTGGTGTTTCTGATCGGCGTCGTCTGGCGTGTTCTTTCGTGGGCGAGACGGCCGACGCCCTTCAACATCACAACCACCTGTGGCCAGCAGCATTCCCTACGGTGGATTCAATCGAGCCCGCTGGAGAATCCCCACACGCGGCTGGGGGTCATCGGCCGCGTGCTGCTGGAAGTTCTTTTGTTCCGCAGCCTGTTTCGGAATGTGAAGCACGAATTTGTGTCGCGGGAAAACGCCGCGCCGCGGTTGGCTTACAAAGCCAGTCCGTGGCTGTGGCTGGGCGCGCTGGCATTTCACTATTCGTTCCTGGTGGTTTTCGTGCGGCACTATCGGTTTTTCTCGGAGCCCACGCCGCGGTCTTTGCAAATCGTCGAGATGCTGGACGGTTTTTTTCAGATCGGGTCGCCGACGATTTTTGTCAGTGGATTTGTGCTGTTGGCCGCGGCGACATTTCTGCTTCTGCGCCGGTTGCTCCTGCCGCAGCTGCGCTATATTTCTTTGCCCGTTGACTATTTCCCGCTGTTTCTGGTGATCGGCATTGCGTTGACCGGCATTCTGATGCGCTATACGGCTTTTCGCACGGATACCGCGGCGGTAAAAAACCTGTGCATCGGTTTGATGCAATTCAAGCCGCCGGCAGCCACAGAACCCATTGGCGCAATCTTTTTTGTGCATCTCACGCTCGTCAGTTGCCTGTTTGCCTATCTTCCCTACAGCAAGCTGTCGCACATGATGGGCGTCTGGCTCAGCCCGACGCGCAACCTCATCGGAGCGAGCCGCATGCGCCGCCACATTAATCCATGGAACTATCCCGTGGCGGTGCATACCTATGAAGAATACGAAAACGAGTGGCGCGATAAAATGAAAGCCGCCGGCATCCCCGTGGATAAGGAGTAACCATGGCCGACATCCAACTGCCCCCACCGGAAGAATTGGCAAAAGTTTCCTTCCAGCCGCGTCCGCAAGGCTGGATGGACCCGTGCGTGGAGTTCCGCCCCGGCACGTGGAGCTATGCCGGCAAACCCAAGGCGCTCGAAACGGTGGGTATGCCCAATCCGCGCGAGTGGTCGCCGACCGATGCGGACTGGAAGCTGCCTGAAAACTGGAAGGAGATCATTCTGCAAGGCCTGCGGGAGCGGCTCGACAAGTATCGCTCGCTTAAGGTGTTTCTCGATATATGTGTGCGGTGCGGGGCGTGCGCCGACAAGTGCCACTTTTTCATCGGCTCCGGCGATCCCAAGAATATGCCGGTTCTCCGCGCCGAACTTCTCCGCTCGGTCTATCGCAACGATTTCACGCTGGCCGGCAAGTTGCTGGGCAAAATGGTCGGCGCGCGCGAACTCACGATGGATGTCGTCAAGGAGTGGTTTTACTACTTCTATCAGTGCACCGAGTGCCGGCGCTGCTCCGTGTTCTGCCCCTATGGCATTGACCAGGCCGAACTGACCATGATCGGCCGCGAGCTGCTGAACCTGGTCGGCATCAACATCAACTGGGTGATGGAGCCGGTGGCCAAATGCTATATGACCGGCAACCACATGGGGATTCCGCCCCACGCGCTCAAGGACAACCTGGAGTTTTTCGCCGACGATATCGAGAACATCACGGGAGTGCGCGTGGACGTTCCCATCAACAAGAAAGGGGCGGATGTATTGTTTGTCGTTCCTTCCGGCGATGTCATGGCCGATCCGGGCATATATACGCTGATGGGCTATATGATGCTGCTGCATGAGAGCGGCTTGAACTACACGTGGAGTACGTATGCGTCCGAGGGCGGCAACTTCGGCTTGTTCACTTCGCACGAAATGATCAAGCGGCTCAATGCCAAGATTTATGCCGAAGCCAAGCGACTGGGCGTCAAATGGATTTTGGGCGGCGAGTGCGGCCATATGTGGCGCGTCCTGCATCAGTATATGGACACGCTGAATGGACCGGCCGATTTCCTCGAGGTGCCCGTGTCGCCGATCACCGGCACGCGGTTCGAACATGCGCGCTCGACCAAGATGATTCACATCGCCGAGTTCACGGCCGATCTGATTTATCATGGGAAGTTGAAACTCGATCCCAGCCGCAACAACGCCTACAAGGTGACCTTCCACGATTCCTGCAATCCGGCGCGGGCGATGGGGCTGTTCGAGGAGCCGCGGTATGTCATCCGGAATGTCTGCAATCACTTCTACGAAATGCCGGAGAATACGATCCGCGAGCAAACGTTCTGCTGCGGCGGAGGCGCCGGTTTGGGCAACGATGAAAACATGGAAATGCGCATGCGGGGCGGTCTGCCGCGCGGCAACGCCGTCCGCTTCGTTCACGAACGGTACGGCGTCAATCTGTTGACCGCCATGTGCGCCATTGACCGCGCCGTGCTGACCACGTTGATGGAATACTGGGTGCCGGAGGTCAAAGTCTCCGGCCTCCATGAACTGGTCGGCAATGCGCTGGTGATGAAAGGCGAAAAGAAACGCGAGTTGAACCTGCGCAGCGAACCGCTGAACGAAGGCAGCGAAGATACTTCCGACTGACGCATGGCCGCACCGCCGATGAGGATAGATGTGCAAGTAGAGTAATACACCTATTCCGGGGTTTGCTTCCGTGTCTTTTTACATAATGGACCACGCAAAAACAAGCGAGTGAGAACCCATGAGACTTTACAACGGCATGATCATTGTTCCCGGACTGCTGCTCTTTCTCGCCGTAGTAACCTTCCCGTTCTGGATCGGGAAAGTTCGGGCGGGCGAAATCAAGACCTTTGAGTCGCGGCCGGCTCCGGCCGGCATCGCCTGCGTCCTGCCCAAGAAGCAGATGCGCGAGCAGCACATGGCTCTGCTGAAGCAATGGCGCGATCAAGTTGTCCGCGAGGGCGACCGCGCGCCGGTGAAGCTGGTCAACGGCCAGACGATGGAACTGAGCCTGACCAACGGCTGCATGAAGTGCCACGCCAAAGAAGACTGCGGCCCGTATCGCGCCCATGCCACCTATTGCGTGGACTGCCACGACTATGTGGGCATCCGCGTGGATTGCTGGACGTGCCATATAGACCCCATGCCCAATATGATGGAGAAAAAATGATGCGCCTCGACCGTCGAGACTTTTTGAAATGCACGGCAGCCGGTGCTGCCGGACTGGCGGCTTTTCACTCGGTTTTTCTCGGGCGGGTTTTTGGAGCTGCCGAAAGCCGTTCAGCCGCCGCCCCAGGGCAAAAAGTCAAACGCTGGGCCCTGGTGGTGGACTTGCAGAAATGCATCGAGGGCAAGGCCAAGGGCTGCATCAATGCCTGCCATCAGTGGCACAACGTGCCCGAGTGGCCCGAGGAGCGGCTGGAGGTGAAATGGATTTGGGAAGAAAAATTCAGCCGCCTGTTTCCGGATCAGTCCTTCGCGCATATGCCCGAGGCGTTGCGCGACCGACCGGTTCTCGCGCTGTGCAATCACTGCGCCAATCCGCCGTGCGTGCGGGTGTGTCCCACCAAGGCGACCTTCAAGCGGCCCGACGGGATTGTCGCAATGGACATGCACCGGTGCATCGGCTGCCGGTTCTGCATCGCCGCCTGCCCGTATGGGGCGCGCAGTTTCAACTGGAAGAACCCGCGCGAGGCCGAAAACCTGAGACACCACATCAACCTGGAGTATCCGACTCGGGCGCGCGGCGTGGTGGAAAAATGCAATTTCTGCGCGGAGCGTCTTGCCGACGGCCTTCAGCCGGTTTGCGTCGAGCGCGCCGAAGACGGGGCTCTGATTTTCGGCGATCTCAATGACCCCGCATCCAAAGCGGCTCAAGTGCTCGCCGCCGGTTTTGCCATTCGCCGCAAGCCCAGTTTGGAGACCGATCCCCAGGTCTATTATCTCATTTCCACTGTGAGGTGAAACCTGTGCTGGAAAAAGCGATTATCGGAAGCAAAAAATACTATGCGTGGCTGGCGCTGGTTCTCGCCGTCGCAGGCGCGGGCTTTTGTTGCTATCTGTATCAACTGGTCACGGGTTCGGAATCGTCGGGGCTCAGCCGTTCTTTCCCCTGGGGCGTTTTGATTGCCAACTATACGTTCATGGTCGGCGTGGCCGCATCGGCCGTTATGGTCGTTTTGCCGTATTATCTTCACAATTACAAAGAGTTCGGCCGGATTACGGTGCTGGGCGAGTTTACGGCCGTAGCGGCGGTGGCAACGGCGATGCTGTTCATTATGGCGGACATCGGGCGGCCCGAGCGCGCGTTCAATCTCGCGCTCTATCCGACGCCGCGGTCGCCCTTCTTCTGGAACATGGTTCTGCTGGGCGGCTATATGATGATCAACCTGGTCGTGGGATGGTTTGCCCTCGATGCCGAGCGCAACAGTGTTCCGGCGCCGCCGTGGGTGCGCATTCTTTCCTATATCTCCATTCCGTGGGCGGTGAGTATTCACACCATGACGTCGTTTGTCTATTCGGGTCTGGCCGCGCGGCCGTTCTGGCACACGGCGATCATGGGGCCGCGGTTCTTAGCCACGGCGTTTGCCGCCGGGCCGGCTTTGCTGATTGTTCTGTGCATGATTGTGCGGCGGATTTCGACCTTTGACCCGGGCCGCGAGACTATCCAGAAACTCGCCATTATCGTCTGCTATGCCATGATCGTGAACATCTTCTTCATTCTCATGGAAGTGTTTTCAGCCTTTTACAGCGGCATGCATTCTCATGCGGCGCCGATCAAGTATCTGTGGGTTGGAGTCGAGGGCCATCGCGCGATGGTGCCCTATATGTGGGGATCCGCGATCATGGGTGTGGCCGGAGTTCTCCTGTTGCTGATCCCGCGCTATCGCCTGCAGGAGGCATGGCTGGCCCTGGCCTGCGTGCTGATCTTCATCTCCACGTGGATTGACAAGGGGATGTGTCTGATTGCCGGCGGTCTGGCTCCTACGCCGTTCGAGACCATCTCCGACTATGCGCCCACTGCTCAGGAGACGGTGATCACCCTCGGCGTGTATGCCATTGGCGTGTTGATTCTCACCGTTCTATACAAAATCGCCCTGTCGGTCAAATCCGAACCGGCGGCCGCCGTTCATCCGTAAGACGCGAATATGCGCGGCAAAAGGGTTAGCCCGCGATGATTGGTATTGTCGCGCGGCAATCTCCATGATGTTCCCGCGGCCGCGGGGATCAAAGGTCTTCACATCCAAGCGGAAAGATGCCGGCCGGTTTTCTCATCTCGCCGGCATCGGGGTTTTCAGCCACGCCGTGTTGAATGCGTAGTGATTCCAGCTGCTGATCAAGTGAATCACCCCGTCGGGCGTCTGGCAGACGGATAAGTAGCCGCGCGGCTCGGCACTCGCGGCGCTGAGCGTGAAGGGGCGGTTGTCCGTGGTACCGACTTCGCGGGCCGGTCCGCCGTCGCTGATCAGCCGCACGACCGGCCACGTCTTGCCGTCGTCGAATGACAGGGCGCCGAAGAGCCCCGTGCAGCTGCGCTCGCTGCCCTGGGCGTCTTTGATTCTGATCTCTTTCGCAAACGAAGCCAGAAACAGAGGTCCTTCTTTCAGCCGGGTCAACACCAGCCGCTGTCCGCTCCCGATGGGTGGAAAAGGACTTGCGCTGTAAGTCCAGTTTTCGCCCATGTCGCTTGAAAGGCTCATGGGCATCATGCCGCCGATGGGATTGCCGCGGCCCAGCGCCAGGAGCCGCCCGTCGCTCAGCTGCGCAACGCCTGCGTGAATGCCGGCGATCCATGCGCCGGTTTCACCGGTCTCGAATTTGGGCATGGGACGACCTTCGCCCGGATCGCGCCAGGTCTTGCCGCCGTCGCGGCTGATGTGGATGGCGGTCCCGCCCGCTCCGCCGCTGACCGCGTCGCACGGCAGGATAATCGCGCCGTCGCGGGTCTCGAAAACCGACTCGACCGGCTGATGACGCAAGCCGTGTTCGGGCAGGATCAAGCGCGCGCGCGACCACGTTGCCCCGCTGTCGGTCGAGGTGCGCAGAATCACGGCCAGATTGCCCCACGTGGCCGCCGCCGACAGGCCGCAGAAGAAATACAGCGTCCCGCGGCCGTCATGCCACAGGGCCGGCGCATGGTCGTTGCGGTCGGGAGCGTCCCAGAACGGCGAGGCCGGTTCCCACTCCTCGCAGCCGGATCGCAAGCGGCTGGCGGCAATTCCTAATTCGCGTCCCTGCTCCGTGTTGCACGTGTACCAGACGGCCAGCAGGTCGCCGTTGGGGCATTCGGCGATAGCCGGGTCGTGATTGTGCCGCGAGAACAGGGGGCCGTTGCTGCCGGCGGGGATTTTGACATAGGGACGCGGGCCTTTGAAATACGGTTTGGCGGGATCGGGGCCTTTCGCCAAGTCCGCCGGGATTTGTTGGCCGACCTTCTGTTGATGGAGCGGCGGCGGCGGAACGGGAAGCGGGGCGGTTTTGGGCATTTCGGCGAGAACTACGCGAAACCCAATCAACCACGATTTGTCGTCCGGGAGCGTGGCGCTGCGGTTGGCCGAGCGGAGGAAGCCCAGTTCGGTCGAGTGGCTGCCGCCGCGCGTGACGCGAAAATCGCCGTCGGCGCGGCCGACCGGGTCGCGCTGCTCGTCTCCCGCATACGGCCCATACCAATCCAGGCACCACTCCTCGACATTGCCATGCATGTCGAAAAGGCCCCAGGGGTTGGGCGGCGTTTTGGCGACGGTCAGAGGGACCGGCTTGTCGTCGGGGCGCCGGTCGCTGTCGGGATACCAGCTGATACGGACGTTTTTGTGAAATTCTTTCGGCAACGCCTCGCCGGTGTGATAGGGCGTCGTTGTGCCGGCGCGGCAGGCATATTCCCACTCCGCCTCGGTCGGCAGCCGATAGGGTCTGCCTTCCTTCTTCGAGAGCCATGCGCAGAATCGCATGGCATCTTCCCAGCTCACAAACACCACGGCCTCGTCATCCTCTTTCGAGAAGCCGAGTTTTCCTCGGAGCGCGCGGTGCGAGGGATCGAAAGCCTCATACTGGGCGTTGGTCACTTCGGCGGCGCCGATGTAAAACGGTTGCGTAATGTGGACAAGATGCGCGGGGCGTTCATCCCAGTCGCCGCCGCTGTCCTGCCCCATCGTGAAACGGCCGGGCTCGATGCGAACCAGCACCATGCCGAGTGTGTTGACGAGATTCCGGCCGCTTTGTTCTTTCTGCTTCGGGGGCGCGCTGGATAGAGAAAAGCCGCTGAGAATCCAGGCCGCCGCCACTATGCTGAGAGTCCATGTTTTCATCGCCGTTGTCCTCGCTTTCCGGGCGGGAAAAAACCG
This sequence comes from Candidatus Sumerlaeota bacterium, assembly GCA_017161705.1. Classification (GTDB taxonomy): domain Bacteria; phylum Sumerlaeota; class Sumerlaeia; order JADFCW01; family JADFCW01; genus JADFCW01. The sequence continues at coordinate 12,823 of JADFCW010000106.1, forward strand.
AAGCCGCCATTCCCCGTCTTATTTCACGGACAAGTCTTCTGGGAGGCCCAGTTTCTGATAAAGCCCCTTGCGGCCTTTCTTGTCGCCTTCCAGCACGCTCTGCGCATACTTCGCGACCTCGGCGGCCGCCGCGCGCGGCACCACAATCACGCCGTCGCCGTCGGCCACGACTATGTCGCCCGGCATTACCAGCACGCCGCCGACCACCACCGGCCGGTTGACCGACTCCAGTTCGATGCGGCCTGGACGAATGCCGCGGCCGATCTGGCGGCAATAAACGGGCAGTCCCTGATTCATCAGTTCGTCGGTGTCGCGCGCCGTGCCGTTGCTGACCACACCGACGCAGCCGCGCGAGCGCCAGCCCATGCTGTTGTTCGAGCCGATCGGGCCGACATCCACGCGCGGGCCGGCCATGTTGTCGGTCACCAGGACCGAGCCTTTCCGCAAAATCGGCCCGAAGGCTTCGGGCGCAAATGTGCCATACCAATGACCGACCCATTTCCGAAACTCTTCGGCAGGCATGCGGCCGGCCGGGCCTTTTTGCGACGGCACCCAGCGCACAGTGACCGCAACGCCGACAATGCGATGCTTGAACTCCTTGGTGTCGCGCCACAGCGGCCGAATTTCCGGGTCCATGTTGCCGATGTTCTGCAAGCCCACAGCATCCATGCCGTCGCAGACATCGGCCACGCGCAAGTTCTTGAATAGTTCAATCAGTTGCAAATCCTCTTCTTCGCTATAGACTTTGGTTTCGAGGAAATTCTTCCCTGCGCGCAGTTGCTCGACATCCGCCTTTCCCTCGGCGGCGAAGCTTCGGGCGGCCGCTGCTGCCAAGACAGCAAAACCTGCGGCCCATATCCAGACGTATGCTTTGTTCATTGGTCCTGCTCCTTTCGATCTGAAGTTGCCCCCATGAGGTCGGACAAGACTGTAACGCGCCGGAGGCCGGATGCAAGATGGAACTTGCCGGCGCAGGCCATCCCTTGATTCTTCCCAACGACCACAAACTTCGTGACGCGAAGATGCTTTTTGCACACGGCTTTTCCAAGCCGATATGAAGGATTGAGAAGAGATCCAGGAGTCTGTCGGAAAACCGGCGGGACCAACGGGCAGGCTGCATGTAGTTCTCACTTTAGTGGAGTTTTTTGGCCCCCCATGGTCCACTGAAGTGGGAACTACATCCGTTTTCCGACAGGCTCCTGGCCAAAATGCGCGGCTCTTTATGGAGGGTCTCATGTTTGGTTGTGGCCATAGGCCGCGTTCGGTGCGTCGGAACTTGTCGGGCAAAAGCGGCAACGTGGCTGCCGCAGTCCAAAGCGGCGGGCGGGACGCTCGCCCTACGTTTCGCCCCTGCGGCGTGGCGGCCGGGGCGGCCAGTCCTCGAGGCCGGAGTCCGTTGGCCGAAAGATTCTGCTTCGTGCCGCCCGCTTTGGGATTTGTGCGTGGCGCTTGCCGGCATGTTTACATCTCTGTCGCAAGCCGTGGGAAGTATCTTTGGCCGTCACGCGCAAGTCAAGGGGATGTTCGAATTTTGCGGGGCCAGGGACGCATCTCGACATTCAGAGTCGGAGGGCCGCCCATGAATCTTTTCGCCTCCCTCCGGCCCTGTGCTTGCCCATTACCCATACGGTCGCTCCGCTGGGGAGGCCGAAGGCTTTGGACTGCGGGCAGCCATGCTGCCGCTTTGCTCTAATCTTCCGTCGTGAAACAATTCGTTGGCGCTGTTGGCAGAATCTACGTTTTGCTGGTTCGGGCGCGTCGAGAAAAAAAGCGGCAGCATGGCTGCCGCAGTCCAAAGAAAAGCGGCAGCATGGCTGCCGCAGTCCAAAGAAAAGCGGCAGCATGGCTGCACGCAGTCCAAAGAAAAGCGGCAGCATGGCTGCCGCAGTCCAAAGCGGCAGCATGGCTGCCGTGTCAGGGGAAAAAATCCATAAAATCTGCGGGCAGGGACGGAGCGGCTTTTGGCATGTGCAAAAACCTTTCCCCCCCGTCCCGTGCAGGTTGGAATCTGTTTGCAAAAGCGTTCGCCCGACGGCATTCCTTTTTCGGTGTGACCGAGCACGCACACTCTCACCGAGGAGGAGCCTGCAGCATGGGCGGAGAAAAAGCGGTTTTCACCATTCTGGACTGGATCGTGCTGGCTGCGTACTTTGTTGGCATCACGGCATTCGGGCTGTGGATGGCCCGGCGCATCCGCAGCAGCGGCGGTTTTTTCCTGGGCGAACGCAAACTGCCGTGGTGGATTATGATCGGACAAGCCTTCGGCACGGGAACGCACGCCGAAAATCCGGTGGCCCAGGCCGGCGCGTCGTTCGACAAGGGATTCGCTACCATCTGGTATCAGTGGAAGAACATGCTCATCACGCCATTCTACTGGCTGATGGCGCCGTGGTATCGGCGCGCCGAGCGAACGACCATCGGCGAGATTGTCGAGGACCGCTACGGCCGGTTTATGGCTTTTCTCTACACGGTGTTTGCCCTGGCGTATTTTGTGTTCAATCAGGGAGCGATGCTAAAGGGCGCGGGCAAGGCAATCTCGATGGCCACGGGCGGCGAAGTCATTTCGCCCAATGGCGTCGTGGCGGCCATGGTGGTGACGTTCATTCTTTATAGTGTTTTGGGCGGACTGGTTGCGTCCGCTTACACGGACTTTGTGCAAGGTTTCCTGATTATCACTCTGTCGTTCATGTTGATTCCGGGCGGTCTGAGCGCCGTCGGCGGATTCCGAGGCATGCGCGAGGTGTTGTCGTCGGATTTTTTCCAACTCTACAGCGACGTGAGCGGTGTGACGCTGTTCACGATCACCATGCTGACGTTGAACGGCCTGGTGGGCATTACGGCGCAGCCGCATATTCTCTCGATGAACGCGACGGGGCGGAGCGAGCGCGCCGGCCGCGTCGGTCAGACTTACGGCAACATGGTCAAACGGTTCTGCACGATCGGCTGGGCGCTGACGGGTCTGATCGTGGCGGCACTGGTCATCCGGCAGGGGATAAAATTGGAGGATTCGGAGAGTGCGTTCGGCTACGCGAGTCTGCACTTGCTCAGTCCCGGGCTGACGGGGCTGATGGTGGCGTGCATCCTGGCGGCCAACATGTCCACGTGTTCGAATTTCATGGTGAACGGGGCGGCGCTGTTCACACAAAATTTCTATCGGTGCTACTTTCGTCCGGGGGCCGGCGACAAGGAGTTGCTCATTGTGGGCCGCATTTCGGCGCTCACGCTGGCGCTGCTGGGAATCCTGTTTGCCTTTTACGTGACCAGTGTGCTGCACGCGTTTCTGTTTGTCGAAACGCTGCCTGCGTTTCTGGGCGTCATGATTCTGGGCGGCATTCTGTGGCGGCGCGCCAACCGCTGGGGCGCTCTGGCGGCCACGCTGAGTTCGATTGCCATCTATTATTGGATCAACTATCAGGACACCGGGGCGCTGCAACTGGTCTATAAGTGGAAGCCGGCGCCCTTCGGCTGGTCCATGCTGGCGGGATTTACGGCTTTGGTGGTGGTGAGCCTGCTCACGCGCCCGGAGAGCAAGGAAAGAATCGAAAAGTTCTTCGACAACATGAACCGCTCGACCGACGGGGAGGGCTTGCCCGACGGCCAGCCCAAGCCGCTGGCCGCCGAGCTCGGAACCGATCTGGTCTTGCTCGATCTGACCGGCTGGTTGCGGCGCGACCGCTGGCGCGGTTTCTTCCGCCGCTATCGCGAAGACCTCGTTGGCTTCGCTCTGGCGTGGCTGGTGGTCGGATTGCTGCTGGGAATTGCATGGGGGCTGATGCAGCTGGGCAAGTGAGAGGAAACCGCACACAGTTCGAACCTCGGTTTGCCGTTTGTAGTTCAAATTTCAGTTTGTCGCGTTTTCTCCATTTTCGCGGGGGCCGCGGCTCCCGGCGAAGGTAAATGAATTGTGCCATGGAAGCGGAACCGCACACGAACAAACTGAAGTTTGTCGCTGTCGGTTGTCGGGTTCAGCGAGAGATTTGAGGGATGACTATCGCGCGATTCGGCCGCGTTCGAACATATCGCGGATGGCCTGATAAACCCGTTCGGGCGAGATTCGCGCCATCAGATAGTCTTCGGCCAGGCCGTGCGCTTCCTCGGCCGTCAGGTCGGCATTGCCTCCGCGCAAGGCGAGATGCTTCTGTTTGTCCCAATAAGGCCCCCAGCGCTCCGGCGTGCTGTGACCATAGAGCGACACGGTCGGCGTGCCGGTAGCAAAGGCTACGTGCTTGGGGCCGGAATCTGCCGTCACCAGCAAGGTGCATTCGGACAGGACGGCGGCGAGCATGCGCACGGACAGCCGGCCGCACAGGTTGATCGCATCGAGCCGATTGGCGCGGATGATCTGGCTTGCTCCTTCGAGGCACCGTTCATCGCCGACAAACACAAGGTCGAGGTTTTCCACCTGGCCCAGCCGCGCGGCCAACGCCATCCAATGCAAAAGGGGCCATTGCTTGTAAGGCAGTACGGAACCGGTGTGGAGCGCGATGATGTGGCGGCGCGGGCGTTCGGTCAGCCGCAGCAAGGTCCGGGCATCCTGGCGTTCTCGCTCGCTGACCTGCCAGACATAGGGCTGAAGGGGGGCCAGCGGCCCCCACCACTGAAGCAGGATTGCGATGTTGAGGATTTCCTGGAGTTCCAGGTCTTTGGTTACGCGAGCATTGGCCGCCTCGTGCCACATGCGCCGGGGGAAACCGACGTCCTGATCGAACGTCACGATGCCCACGCGGGAGGTGTGAAAGAGGATTTCGGGCGGGACATGGTGGGCGTAGAGGATGGCCATGGCGTCGGGGGCGAGGCCGGCGATTTCGTTGCGAATCCTTTGCAGTTCGCCGCTGGGGGTCTTTCCGTCCGGTGGGGGGTTGAACACAATGCGGCGCTCCCAGAAATCCACGTGGGCGTGAACCTGATCGCCCATGGAGTGCGTGAGCAACACCATGCGGGTGGCCGGATGGGCGGCATGAAAGGCGCGGCAGGCCGGTTCGATGATCACCATGTCGCCGAGGAAACCGAACGCGGCGACGATCAGACAGCGCGGTTCGTCGGGGAGGGGCTGGCGGGGGAAACGCCGATGCTCGCGCTGCACCGCGGCCGGTCTTAGCTTGGCTTTCATTTCATGGACCGCCACGTGTCGAAAGGCGCGCCAAAGGGCGGTGACCATGGCGCGCGATCGCTCGCCCGGCGCCAGAGCGGCGACCGGTGCTTCGATCAGTGCTTTCTGGCGAATGAGCCACAGTTTGTGCAACGCCCGTTCGGGTCTGGGCAGGCGCAGCCGGCGCCACCAGGTCCAGTAGTAGTGAGCGACCTGCCGGCAGGCATCGGCGAGGATTTCGTTGGGATGTTCGCGCGCCCAAAGCGTGAGGCCGTCGGCCCGCGCCCGCTCCCGCAAGTATCGCCAGCGAAAGCGGTCAATGGGCACGTTATGGTAGACAATCAAGTCAGGCACAAACTGGGTGCGATAGCCCAGGCGGCGCAATCGGCGCCACAGTTCAGCATCTTCGCGCCCGCCGTAGTAAAGGTTTTTTGCAGTGTCAAAGTCGGCGCCGATTTCCTGAAACCGGCACCGGTTGAGCACGGCGCGCCGCACCGCCATGTTGCTGGTACTCGGATAAAACTGGTTGCCCGACGACCGCCGCAACTGGCCCGGCACCGACCAGCCGACCAGCCAGCCCATGTCCGGGTGCCACCAGCGCGGCAGCGGGAGCGGATTGGCTGGGAGCGCCAGACCGCCGACGGCATCATAGCGCGCGGCGAACTGCGCGAGGCGTTCGAGCCAGTCGCGCGCCGCCATGCAATCGTCGTCGAGAAAAGCGACCCAGTCGCCGCGAGACAGTTCGATGCCCTGATTGCGGGCGGAGGCGAAACTATTCCCGCCCGATTCAAGGATTTGAAGCCGCTCGATCATGGCCTCGTTGCGCAACCAGTCGGGTGTGCCGTCGGTGGAGCCGGTGTCCACCACGACCACTTCAAAGTCGCGCAAGGTCTGCACCTGCAGGCTCCGCAGACACTGTTCCAGCTGCTTCTGCCGGTTCCGTGTGAGAATGACTACGCTTGCGAACATGGCTTCGACCGAATGGACTGCGCCGAGGGCGCTTTGCTAGGAGCGGTGGCCCAACTGCGGTTTATGGAAATCGCACGCAGATCAAACCTCGTTTGCTGTATGCCGCGCCGCCTGAGGAAAAAGCCTTACATGACAGTGGACGCAAGGAAATTATGCTACTAAAGCGGTGCGCATCTCCCCTGCGCGGCCGCCGGCCACAATTCCAATGAACGCGGATGTATTGCATAGTTCGGTGCGTCGAAACTCGTCGGGCAAAAGCGGCAGCGTGGCTGCCGCAGTCCAAAGCGACAGCATTCCGCTTTGCCGTATGGGTTCACCGCAACCCGGGCGATTGCCCTCTCTTTTGC
>JADFCW010000107.1 GCA_017161705.1 Candidatus Sumerlaeota bacterium
GGTCCAGCCGTCCATAGTCTTGACCCGAACCATGCCGCCCATGGCAGCCATGGCGGGCGTGACATGGACTTCGGAATAGACGTGCAGGTCGCGCTGCTCGTATTCCGCTTCTTGTTTGACGGTGAGCCGCACAACCAGATTGCCCGGTTTTCCGCCGCGCTCTCCGGGAAATCCCTCGCTGGCAATGACCAGTTGATGGCCGGTCTGCGAATGGGGAGGAATCACGACCATGAAGTTTTTCTTTATTTTGGCTTTGCCGCGGCCGTCGCAGGCCGGACAGAACACTTCGGCCAGGATGCCCCGCCCCTGGCAGAAGCGGCAGGTCGGCGAGGGCGCGCGCCCGCATTCGGGGCATGGCCGCGTAGCCGTCCCCGGTTTGGCACCGGTACCCCCGCACAAGGCGCAGGGTTCGATGCGCGACAGCGCTAGCGGCTGGTGTCCCCCTTTCTCGGCGACCTCCGCCGATATGGTCATGTCCACTTCGATGTTGCGTCCGTCAACCGGACCTGTGGGCGGCGGGGGAGGCGGAGGGGGAGGGGACGGTGTAGGCGTGCGCGGGCGAAAAGGACCATGGCTTTCCCACCACGGTGTGTGAGGCCGCTTTGTTTCAGTCGTGCCGGGACGCGGTGTTGTTGTCGAGGGCTTTCCTTGCCCGGGCGGCCGCACGCTGCTTTTGCTTTCGCCGGCTGTTGCCGAACTTCCGTGTCGCGCCTGGCCGCTGGTTCTGGCGCGATGGGTCTCGGCTGCTTTTCGCATCCGGTCGTAGTGAGCGCGCCGTTTTGGGTCTATCAACACGCGGTACGCCTGGGTGATCAGTTTGAATTTTTCCTCGGCCGCGGGGTTGTCGGGGTTTTGATCGGGATGATAGCGCAAGGCGAGAGTACGGAACGCCCGCCGAATCTCCGACTGGGTGGCGTTCGGATCGAGGCCCAGAATCAAATAGTAGTCGTGTTCCGGCATGGGACGCTGTGGGTATAAATCCAGCGCGGCAAAAAAGCGCTGCAGAATCGGCCATCACTTGTAGGCGTTTAGCTGAAGCCGGACAAGAAATCAATGGGAAAGATGATCATTTTGTCTGCTCCCTGCAATCGGAAAACCCGTTGACGGTGCGTCCCCAGCCCGATAGGGGAGTCCCGTTATCGCTTTCGCGAAAGGCGTGAACAGGGGATAATGATCGGCGAATGTGAAGTTTGTTTTGCTCCCGACAACCGGCGCTTGACGGTGGAAATCGGCACCACTGTGGCCGAGGCCGCCGCCTGTGCTGACGTGGTCATCGAGCAGCCCTGCGGCGGATACGGACGGTGCGGCAAGTGTCGGGTCCGATTCACCGACGGTGTGCCCGCGCCGACCCTGTTCGACCGTCGTGCATTTACGTCCGAACAACTTGCCGCCGGCTGGCGACTGGCCTGCAAGGCGGTGTTGATGAAAGCGGCAACAATCGAGGTTCCCGCGCCCAGTCTTGCGGTCAGCGTGAAAACGTTTGGCGGCGAAGACCTTTTCCCGCCGGATTTCGAACGCGCCATCGTGGCGCAAACCATCGCGCTCGATTCCGACGCCATGGATGATCAGGCCTCGCTTCTTGAGCGTGTAGCTCGCGCCTGCGGACGCACTCACATTCCTAAAGCAACCAGCGGCACCGTCCGCGAACTGGCCCGCTTGGCCGCGGCCCGCACGGAACGGATCCAGGTTCTGTGGGAGGACGATGCGCTGCGGGCGGTTTTGCCCGCTGAATCCCTCGAACGCCCCCTGGGCGTTGCCATTGACCTGGGAACCACGACTGTTGCTGCTGCGCTGATTGATCTGCAGGACGGCGCAACCCTTGCCATCCATTCAGCACTCAACGGCCAGGCGCGATACGGCGCCGATGTGATCTCGCGCATTACCTACTGTGCCGAACATGCCGATGGCGTGGCCGTTCTGCAAAAAGCGGTTGCACAGACTCTTTCCGAATGTATCGCGCATCTGTGCCGCAAAGCACAGGTCGCGCGGCAACAAATTGTCGCTCTGGCCCTCGCCGGTAATTCCACCATGGAGCATCTCGCGTCCGGCGTCAGCCCGCTGTCGCTCGGCACGGCGCCCTACATCGGCGTGTGGCGGGGGGAGCGTTCGATTCCGGCGGCCCATCTGTGGCTCGAGGTGCATCCCCGCGCGCGAGTTTGGCTGACGCCCATGGTTCGCAGCAACGTCGGCGGCGATACGACCGCCGCCATGGTGGCCACGGGCATGGACCGCGACGACCGGCTGCGGCTCCTGATTGACATCGGCACGAATGCCGAGGTGGTGCTAGGCTCGGCGCGGCGGCGGATTGCGTGCTCGACCTCGGCAGGGCCGGCGTTCGAGGGCGCAAATATTTCGCAGGGCATGCGCGCGGGCGCCGGCGCCATTGACTACGTGGCGATCCACGAGGACGGCAGCGTGGTGTTTCATGTGATCGGGAACGCATCAGCCCAGGAACCCGCGCGGGGAATTTGCGGCAGCGGGCTGATTGACGCCGTGGCCGAACTGCTGCGCGTCGGGCTCATTGACGAACGCGGCTGGCTCCGCCCTCCGAGCGCCGGCCAGGGACCGCTTCCTGAACCAATTGCCCGGCGAATCATCAGGACCGACAATGGCATGAACGCATTTATCCTGGCTCCGGCGGAAAAATCGGCGGCCGGGAGTCCTGTTTGCATCACCGCTGGCGACGTGCGCCAACTGCAGTTGGTCAAAGGCTCGATTGCGGCGGGCATCGAGATCCTTTGCCGCGAAATGGGCGTGGAACCGGCTGCAATCGAAGAGGTTTTGATTGCGGGGGCGTTCGGCAACTACATACGCAAGACCAGCGCGATGGCGATCGGTCTGGTGCCGGCGATGGACCCCGAGCGCGTGCGATTTGTCGGCAACGCGGCGGGAGTCGGTGCGCGGATGATTCTTGTGGACCGCAACGCGCGGCGACGCGCCGTTGCTCTCGCCGAAACCACGGAGTATGTCGAGCTGGCGGGCAGAGCCGATTACCAGAGCGCCTTCGCGGCCGCGATGATGTTTCACAGAAAGGACACTTAGCACAAGAACTGGCGCTTGGAGCATTTCGTTTAAAGATATAGCCAAGATGCAGGTATCGTTGTGCAGCATCCCATGTTTGGTTATGGCTACAAGCCGCGTTCGGTGCGCCGAAGCTTGGGAGGCGAAAGCGGCAGCGTGGGCTGCCGCAGTCCAAAGCAACAGCATTCCGCTTTGCCGTATCGCACATTTGCGAAGCAAAACTTTTGGAGTGCGGCAGCCAGGCTGCCGCTTTTCCGTATGGGTTCATCGCAAGACAAACTACTGCGCTGGCTTTTGTGTCTGCGTTCGAGTCTTTTACCTTGACATCTAGCCAGCTTACGCGTTTTTGGTTGTGGCCATGAGCCACATCGGATTGATGTTCAAACGGGAAATTGAGCTACGAACGGCAAACCGAGACTTATCCTACGAAGGGTAAGGAGGAGCAAAAATGGAAATCCGTCTTGACGGAAAAACGATGCTGATCACCGGAGCGGGAACGGGTCTGGGCCGCGCAACGGCCATCGAGGCCGGCGCCAGCGGCGCATTCGTCGGTGTGCACTATCACCGCAGCGAGCAAGGCGCCCGCGAGACTCTCGAAGCGATCGCACGCGCTGGCGGCAAGGGTTGCCTGCTTCAGGGCGATGTGACGCGGCGCCCCGATGTGGACCGCATCTTCGATCAGTTTCTGGCAGCCTCCGGCGGCCGGGTCGACATTCTGGTCAACAACGCCGGCGCATTGGTCAAGCGCACGGCTATCGAAGACCTCGACGAGGAGACGTGGAACGAGGTGATCGCCGTCAACGTGACCTCGGCTGTCAACTGCACGCGCCGAGCCGTCCCGCTCATGAAGGCGCAGGGCGAGGGTGTGATTATCAACATCTCCTCGATTGCGGCGGCCACTGGCGGCGGCGCCGGCGCCATTCCTTACGCCACAGCCAAAGGAGCGATCAATACATTCACCATCGGGTTGGCCAAGGAACTGGCGCCGTTCAACATCCGCGTGGTGGCCTTGATGCCGGGAGTCATCCCAACGCCGTTTCACGAGAAGTATTCGAGCCCCGAGCAGATGGAGAAATTTCAGCGCTCGATCCCGCTGCGGCGTTTTGGGAAGCCCGAAGATGTCGCCGCTGCCGTGGTTTATCTTGCCTCCGACCGCGCCGCCTTTATCACCAACACGTTCCTGAACATCAGCGGCGGATGGTGAGAGGAAAAGAAAAGGATGAAGAATAGACCATACGCGAGCATGGATGAATGCTGACGGAGGAATAAAAACCGCAGACCCAACACACCTTGACACGAATTGTTCTGGTCGGCCGACGTTCGGCCCCCCATACCAATGGGTTAATCTGCTGTATTTTTCGATCTCATCGCAGGTCTTTTGTCAGTCAGCATTCATCACGCCTCGCTCATCCCTAATCCCTTATGCTATTCCTGCCTATTTCACTTCGCTGAACTTGGTTTTCGGGGCACCGCAGATCGGGCAAATGGCCGGCGGTTTCCCCTCGACCGTATTGCCGCAGATGCTGCACACATAAAGAGCTTTCTTCGGAAGGTCCTTGCCCGACTTGGCTGCCTTCAGTGCCGCCTGATACAATCCGTGATGGATTTTTTCGACGGCCATGGCATTTTGAAAAGAAATTGCGGCATCGTCGTTCTTGTCGCGCTGCGCCTTGGCCAGAAAGGCGGGGTACATCTTTTGAAACTCGTGCCCTTCTCCTTCGATGGCCGCTTTGATGTTCTCCACTGTGCTCTTGACGCCTCCCAAAACGGCCAGATGGGCGTGGGCGTGAACGGTCTCGGCTTCAGCGGCTGCGCGAAACAATCTGGCGATCTGCTTGAAGCCCTCGGCTTCCGCTTGTTTGGCAAACGCCAAATACTTGCGGTTGGCCTGGCTCTCTCCGGCAAACGCCGCCTGGAGATTTTCTTTTGTTCCCATGGCACTCCTCCCTTTGTAACGAATAATTTACCCTAATGTGGCCTGCGGCCACAATCAAAAATTCTCAAGATGGCTAAATCTCAAGATGAAAAACTCGAGGGCAGCTGCAAAAGCCAGCGCAATAGTTTGTCTTGCGATAAACCAATACGGAAAAGCGGCAGCGTGGCTGCCGCACTCCAAAAGTTTTGCTTCGCACACTCCTGATACTACAAAGCGGAATGCTGCTGCTTTGGACTGCGGCAGCCATGCTGCCGCTTTCGCCTCACAAGTTTCGACGCACCTGACGTGGCCTGTAGCCATAACCGAACTTAGGATGCTGCATAAAGATGTACGCATTTGGGCTATATCTTTAAACGAAAGGCTTTAAATCGCGCCTATACCCGAGGGTTCCCACGGCGAGACTGGAGCACAAACCGCTTTACCCATCCAAAATCGAGAATCCAAAATTGCGCAAATACGTTTTTCAGACGGCTGAGTGGAAGATCGGCTATGCGCCTGTCTCGTCATCGGGCGGGACCTCGGCCGATGCGGATTCAGCATCCTCGGCCTCGGCGGCGATTTCCTGCAGCCGCTTGATCCTGGCCTTTTTGCGGTCGCGCAGTTCCACGACCTCGCGCACGTCGGCCACGGCAACCGTGTGCGTCTTCTCGTCGCGATCCTGTACCTGAAGTGTTTGACGCAACAAGTTGCGATCCACGACAATTCCTTCCACGGCGGCGGTTCGGACGAGCGAGCCAATGGGTGGAACACCCTTGGCCAATTCGATGTAGGTCGCCTCTTCGTAGGCGAGACAGCACATCAAGCGGCCGCACATACCCGACAGTTTGGACGGGGCCAGCGCGATGTCCTGGTTCTTGGCCATGCGAATGGACACAGGCTGGAACCCTCGAAAAAATGCGCTGCAGCAGAGCCGTTTGCCGCAGATGCCGTAGCCGTCAATAATCTTCGCCTCGTCGCGAACCCCGATTTGCCACAACTCGATTCGGGCTCGCAGCGTCGCCGCCAGATCGCGCACCAACGCACGGAAGTCCACCCGCTTGTCGGCCGTAAAGTGGAAGACAATCTTGTTGTGGGTGTCATCCACCTCGACCGTGGAGATTTTCATCGGCAGACCGTGCTCGGCCACCTTCTGTTTGCAAATAGCCATGGCCTCGCGCTCGCGCTGGCAGCGCTGCCGCCATTTCTCTATCTCTTCCTCGGTTGCCGTCCGAATTACGCGCGGGAAATGCGTGCATTCGTTCCCCTGAGGACATGGATGTGTCTGGATAGCCGCCACGTAGCCGACAGTCTGGGTTTCCTCGTTGCGGGGGACAACACAAAAGCTTTTCTCCCGGACGTCCACGTCGCCCACGAGGTAGAAGACCGGCATGTGCATGTTGCTGAATTTTACGGCAGCCAGTTTTGCCATCGCTTGCGCACTCTCCGAGAGAATTGCTACGGAAGAAAAATCGTTTTGTCAATGATCATTGCCACATCTTCCACCCTTTGGGATTGATTTCTCGGCCAGGATGTCACGAAACGGCGCCGCGCTGGCATGGAGGGGTTTTGGAGAAATTTTTTGCCTTTACGCAGGACAATGTTTGGTAAGGTAAGGACAGCGGTATAAGTTTTGCAACAGGTGCCTAATACAAAACCTCCAGAACGGCGATCTTTTCGCTCTTGCCCTTCAGCGTGATCGGTTCGAGTTCGCGCACGGTGAACTGATCGGACGGGAGACATTTAGCCACGGCGCGCGTGACCAGAATCTGTCCCGGTTTGGCTGCGCCCGAAAGTCGGCTGGCCACGTTCACGGCGTCGCCGATGACGGTATATTCCATCCGCTCGGTCGAGCCCAGATTTCCGGCCACCACATCGCCGGCATTCAATCCGATTCCGATCTGGAAGCCTCGCCGCCCCTGTTCCGCCCACGCCTGATTGAGATGGATCATGGCCCGTTGCATCTGACAGGCGGCGCGAACGGCGGCCACTTCGCTGTTTTCCAGTTCGAGCAAGGGGCCGAAGAACGCCATGAGGCCGTCGCCGAGGAATTTGTCGAGGCTGCCGTTTTCGGCGGCAATCGCTTTGAACATGGCCGAGAAATACTCGTTGAGCTGACGGATCAGTTCGACCGGTCCCGTGGTCTCGGCAAACACGGTAAAGTTGCGGATGTCGCAAAACAGGACGGTCGCGTGCCGACGCACGGGCTCGAAATTGAGTGCGCGGTTCTGCCGGATAACCTGATCCACCAGTTCGGGCGAAAGATAGCGCTGGAGGTTCGAGCGCCGCTCGACTTCGAGTTGAACGTTCCGGAAGAATTTTGCGTTCTGAATGGCCGTTGCAGCCAAACTGGCCAGCGCCTCGAACAACTCCCGGTCGCCCGGTCCGATCGGCCGCTTTGCCACGCGATCCGGGTTGCGGTAATCCACATAAATTAGGCCGATCAGCTGGTTGTCGAACACCATGGGCGAGCAGAGCACCGCGATGACTTCCTGCATGAGGATGCTTTGCGCGCCGTCGAACTGGCTCCCGCGCCGCAGGTCGCTGATGACCATAGACTGGCGCGTACGCAGCACTTCGCGCGCAATGCTCATGCTCGGCGTGGGCGAGAGCGCCAGAATGGTGCCCATCTCCTCGCTCGACGATTCGCCGAAAACCGACATGCCGCGATGCAGCGCGACGCTGATCTTGCGGCTTTTCTCGTCGTACAGGATCAGAAACCCGCAATCGGCTTCCATGATTTCGAGCGCCAGATCGAGAATCGCGTTAAGCCGCGCCTTGAGGTCGGTCACGCGGTTGATCATGGCGGCGGCCGCGTGAAGTCCCTTCATGCGAATGCGGTCGCGTTCGAGATTGCGAAGTTCACCCTCGATGGCGCGCAACGAGGTCTGAATGCCTTCTTCGGCTTCGCGCCAAGCCTCGTCTTTTTCGGGCAGACCGGCTTTCTCCAAGAGCCGCGCCAGCGTGGTCTGATGCGACCGGATGGCTTCGAGGTTGCGCTGGATGTGGCGTTGAATGCGTTCGAGGAAAGGGCCCTCGCGGTTGGACGAAAGAGGGGTGTCGCGAGGCGCGGGTGTGAAGGAGGGGCGCTCGGTGACTTCGGCCGGCGCTTCCTCGGCGGCAACTGCGGGATACACCACGATCTGGGTGGCGCCTACGCAAATCACGTCGCCGTTTTTCAGCGTGGCTTCTTTGATTTGTACGCCGTTGATCCACGACCCGTTCGACGAGCCAAGGTCCTTGAAATACCAACGTTCGCCGTCCCAGAACAATTGAAAGTGATGCGAGGATACATATTGGTCGGCGAGAACAATCTGACAGTCGGGCGCGCGTCCGGCCACAAGCGAATCGCCTTCATAGACGCGCTCGAACAGCGGGGTGCCGCTGTGTGTTACAGAAAGAGTTATTTGCGGTTTGCCGGCGGGCATTATCCGTTCGTCCATGATGGCGGCTGATAAAAGAACCGCTTCCGCATGCCTGGGCCGCTCATCGAAAATTAATATATCCGACGGCACCCGCCGGTCAATTCATTCTTGACCCAATCCATCAGGAGTCCGGATGGAACGCAATAGCGTCTGGCTGATCCGGTCGCGGTGGCACCCCACCTTTCAAATGTTTTTGGCAATTTCGAGTATGCCGCAATTCCTAACGAAGCCTCCTGCCACAACCAAAGAGATCTTATCAAGATAGCTAGAACTCGTGATGAAAGAGTCTCAGGCGGCCGGAAAAGGCAGGACAGGAGTTTGTCGTGCGATGAGCCAATACGGTAAAGCGGCAGCCATGCTGCCGCTTTTGCTCGACAATTTTCGACGCACCCAACGAGGCCTTTGGCCACAACCAAACACCGGGTGGTCCATAAAGATGCGTGCATTTTGGCCAGCTCTTTAGACGAAAGAATCCAAACCTTCTGCTCGCGGGCCAGGGCGGAAAAAGGTCGTATAACCCCGTGCATCTCACAGTTGATAGGCAATCCACTTCCAGCATTGCGAGGCGGTGCAGGTTGATAGATTCATGCCGCATTGATACCTGCGGGATCGAGGTTTAGCCGCCGCCTTTTTCTTTGCAGTTGCCATGCGGAGGCATTTCGTCGCATGCTTTCACTGTAAAAACTGCCGGAAGGCATACCGGCGGAAAGCCCCATGAGTGAAAAACAGCCAGATATCCTTCCGCCCAACGCAGACGATCGGGCACCCGCAACGCAATTGCCAGCGCTTGAAAGTACAGGAGAGGGCAGTTCGCTGTTGCTCGAAGGCGAGGCCGGCAGCCTGGCCATTCCCGACGACACGGAAAGCGAAACTCCCCTCGCACCCGACGCACAAGACTTAGTGTCGCCGGCGGAATCCGCAGAAGCAGCTCCAGACGAAGAGCAAGGCCTTGGCATCATCCGGCTCGATACTCTCGGCGAAATCCCCCTGCCTGACCTCGAGGCTGGTCCTTCTCCTGCTGCGCCGGAAGCGGCGCCCCCGCCGCCGGAGCACGATGCCCCGCCGATGGATGTCGGCGAGCTCACCCTGCTTCTTATGGAGGAGCAGACGCCGACGGCCGAGCCGCCTGCCCGGGCGGAGCAGACAACTGTCGAGCCGGAGCCCGCGGTGTCTCCGCCCGCTGGTCCTTGCCCGTCCGAGTCAGTCGGCGAGGAGTTTCTCGACGAGAGCATTCCTGGGGCTTTATTGATTAGCACGGAGTCGGAAGCAGAGGCCTCCACCTCAAACAGCCGCGAGACACCGGCAACCGACACAGAAAGCGAAATCACCTTTGGCGCCGGGTTCGAAGACCTGGCGCGCGGGCGCAGCGCGTTGCTGCTCGACGGTTCCGGCACAGAAATCGAAGGCAAAACCGCGCACGAGCCGCCGCCTGTCGCACGCCCAAAGCGGTTCTGGCGCCGCCGCCGCGAGCGAATCAAGATCGTTGTCCCCAAGCCCGGCACCCCGGTGCAGTGGTATTCCAATGCCGACGCCTGCGCCGTCTATTGTCGGAAACACAGCCGTCCTCTCTTGCTCTATTTCACCACAGGCGATGCCGAGCAATGCCATACCTATGAAGCAGCGATCCGGCAGCCGGAAATGCAGCCGTTTCTGTGCACCTATGTATGCTGCATGGTCAATCTGTCCCATGCCGAAGGCCGCCAGGTCGCCATGCGTCTGGGTGTGCCGACCGACGGACCCTGTGTCGTCCTTCTTTCCCCTTCCGGCCGCGAGTATGCCCGCATTCTCAAGCCAGAGGTGGACTGGCATTTTCTGGCGACAGTGCTGTTTTGGGCGCTGCGTTGACCGATGTTGGCGTGCAGCACACCACGCGAAGACTTGTCACCGCCAAACCATACAGCGCCAGGATACCAAACATCTTCGCCGACATGCCCAGGAGCCCCAGCCCGCGCAAAAAAGCAGATTGATCGAATGCGATTGGAACAGCCAGGATAATGGTGGCCGCGATCCAGACGAGCATGGGAAAACGCAATCCCCGGCCGGTGCGCAACAATGCAGCGAACAAGGCGATTTGCGGCAGAAACAGCGCGACCGCGTAATGGTCCCACAGGATCGAAGGCAGAAGCAGACTCAGCAGAATCATGACGGAGATTTCGAGGGGTTCGGCGGGAAGCGAGGATGGGATGGACGACGCGGATGGAGCGGACAAGAGGGGCTGCCGGCGCCGCATGGCCCAAAACGCCGGCGCAAGAAGGAAAAGCGAAACCATCCAGGTTGCCCCATCGGCAAGTCTCTTGCCTCGAGCGCCCAATTCTACCCACGGAATGACGTAATCCTTGGGGTTTTCGTGCGCAACGGGATCGGGCGCTAAGATGTGGTGGAAAAAAGAATTCAGCGACTGATTGTAAGGATCGCGGTAAAACGGCTCGATGCCGTCCTGAATCAGTCGCGCTTCCCAAACGGATTTCCCATATCCCATGGCCTTTATCACAGGCCAATACGCGAGATGAACTTGCCAGCCGACCATGGCAACGGAAACTGCCAAAATGCCCGCGAACCCTACGCCCGACCAGACCAGACACCGCCAGCGGCGCGTCCACAAAAAATATAAAAAGAAAATTCCGGGAACCAGTTTGAACAGCGTCCCGAACCCTACCGTCAGTCCCGCCAGCCATGCCCGCTTTCGGATCACCGCCCAGCAGAGAACGCAGTAGAGCAGAAGCAGAACGCAATTAAGTTGACCGGCAGTGAATGTCCGCCGCAGCGGGAAGGATGTTGCTGCTAGCGCTGCGATGAGGGCCAGAACCCACGGATTGCGAAAACCGAAAAACAGATGCGCACAGAGAGCCAGCGCCGCCAGCAGCATCGCGTGGTTGAGAACGAACCACAACCGCTGGGCCGTGACCCAATCCCAGTGCGTAAGGAAACGCAGGGTCAGGCCGGTGGTCGGCGGATACACGTAGGGATTGATGCCAAGCGGGCCGAAATAGCGCTCGCGCCAATTCAGGAACTCCAATTCATCGTAGGGGTTCATCCCATGGCGCAGGAAGACGCTTCCGAGATACAGATGGCGAAAGTCGTTGCCGTGGAGCGCGCGCCAGGCCCCGACGCCCTGCAGCCAGGCATAGGCCGCGAGCACTGCAATCAGTGCGATCCAACCGAGTCCTCTAAAATGGTTTCTGTCTGTCGGCATGACGGGTGTTTATTCCCGGACGAAAAGGTCGCATATCGCAGGGCGGCTAGCGGATTGTTTCGACCGGCTTTTCAAATGGCGGAACGGGCAGATCGGTTCGCCGGCGCGCCGGCTCCTGAGCGCTCCGCTCGGCGCGATAGCGCTGCTGATACTCCTCGAACAGTCTGCGGCAGTTGGAGATGAGGGGAAGATTTTCCGGCGTGCGGCGAACAAAAATTTCATATCCCTCGCGCGGCTCGTAGGGCTTGATCCACTGAAACACGCTTTCCCATTGGGTCGAGCCCCGCAGCTTGTTCAGCCCCGGCCACGAGCGCTCGGCAATCACATAGTTGATTTTCCAGAGATCGAGAATCTCCGCCCAGCCGGCCGCGGAGCACCGTTGGCGCACATGGCGGCCTTCGCGCTCGGTCAGGCCCGCGCGCTCCCACGCGATGCGATCCCAGTCCTCGCGTTCAATGCCGTGGCGGACGGCCCATTCATGCCAGATGAACTGA
>JADFCW010000108.1 GCA_017161705.1 Candidatus Sumerlaeota bacterium
CCGAATATGTCGAACCGGCTGTCGGTGAAGATCTTGTGCGATTCGGGACTCAACCGCCAGATCAGATAGCCGGCGCAATTGACTGGATTGAACATACGGCCGTGGAAGTCGTTTCGCTCGATAAAGTCGCAGACTTCTTTCGGAAAGTTGATCTCGATGTAGGTCACTCCGCGCACCAGGTGGCGATTTCGGTTCCAATAGGTTTCCGGGAAATGCCGCACGCCGCCCAGATAGACAAAAGCGGCAACCAGCACCGCCGCAGCGATCCAGGTGATTTGGCGCCGGGTGGAATCGCCATATCGCTCGAGAATTTGTCCGGCC
This sequence comes from Candidatus Sumerlaeota bacterium, assembly GCA_017161705.1. Taxonomy (GTDB): domain Bacteria; phylum Sumerlaeota; class Sumerlaeia; order JADFCW01; family JADFCW01; genus JADFCW01. Next base: position 322 of record JADFCW010000108.1, read on the forward strand.
GCGTAGCCGAGAATCGGGGCGCACGCAATGGCAAACAGCGGCAAATGCCGAGTGTGGCGCGCCGCCTGGTAGCCGAAAAACAGAAGGACAAACAGATCGGCGGCAGGCGGTCTTGCACCGCTCAGGTGGCGGACAATGGCCAGACCGCCCACAAGCAGCACCGCCATAAGGGAGAACGACAGGTGGTAGCGGGCAACCGCCGGATCCAGCGGCGAGCGCATTTCGGCAATCGTTTTGACCAACGCCGTCGAGCTCATCACGCGAAATGGCAACTCGTAAAGGTGGTAGTGGTACGGCGTGCACAACGAAGCGGCCAAACACGCGAAGAACACCCCGCCAAGCCAAGTCAGCCGCTGCCGCAAAGGAACGGTGTGCGTCGCCCCGATCGACTCGCTCCCCCACCAGAAGTGTTCGGCGATTTCTCCTGCTCCGTATAGCGCGATCAGAATGATTCCAACCAGAAACCCGCCGTGCAAATTCGCCCACAGCGCAGTAACTGGCGGCAGGGCCAGCAGGACCGCTGGAGGCCATTGTCGTGTCTTCCATTGTTGCAACACCAGAAGAAACACGGCCATAAAAAGATAGCTAAAAACCGGCGGGCGCGGATACAGCGTGTAGCGCGACACATCGAGGGCCAGCAAAGCAATCACAGCTGCCGCAGTCGCCGAGCGGCAGCGCTGATTCACGAGCCAGAAAACCAGGAGCCATGCCAACGCAAGCAGCAGCGATTTGAAAACTATCAGCGCGCGCAATCCGATGAGATTTGCCGCCACGCCGCCGCCCCATTGAAAAATTTGGTAAAAAACCGCCTGCGCCAGCCACTCGTGATTATGCCATGGGAGATGTTCGCCGGTGAAAGTGAAGGGATCGGTGGGCGGCAGACGGCCACCTTCGACGATCAGTTTTCCTGTCTTTAGGTGCCACCAGACGTCATTATCGGCGCGTTCGGGGACAAAACCATAAGAGAAGGCGGCTGCGGCCACAACCAGTGCGGCGAAAATCCGAAGCGCTTTGGCCGATGTGTCGGGCGCGGCGTTCATGGTGGCGACCGTGCCGGTGATCGCCCTTGCTGTCAAGCCGCGATTCCGTCTATAGAGCCTGCGGTGTGGTGGGAAAAAATCCCTTGCAAGGGCGAGGGATAGGACAAGAATTCTTGTCGAGGTCTGGAATCGTGCCGATAGACTTTGTTTTGGAAGCCAAACAGTTTCTCGCCCGCGAAGTCGAAGCGCTCCAATTTGCGGCTGGACAGATAGACGAGCGCTTTGCCCGCGCCTGCCGCATGATCCGCGAAAGCCCCGGCAAGGTGGTGGTCACGGGCGTCGGCAAATCGGGCTTGATCGCGCAGAAGATCGCCGCCACCATGTCCAGCACGGGCACGGTGGCCATTTTCATGCACGCCGCCGACGCCAGCCACGGCGATCTGGGCATGGTCAGCAGCGATGATGTGGTCATTGCCATCAGCTACAGCGGAACGACTGACGAAATTCTCGCCATTCTTCCATCGCTGCGCACCATTGGGGCACAACTCATTGCCATGGTCGGCGACCCGCAGTCCGATCTGGCCCGCGCGGCCGATTGCGTGCTCGACATTCGCGTGCCGGGCGAGGCCGGCCCGTTGAATCTCGCCCCAACGTCCTCGATGCTGGTGGCCCTGGCGATCGGCGATGCGTTGGCCACGGCGCTGGCGAAAGCCAATAACTTCGAGGAAGACCAATATGCGCTGTTTCATCCCGGCGGTGCAATTGGCCGGCGGCTGCTCCTGCGCGTCCGCGACATTATGCACACCGGCGAGGCCAATCCCATTGTCGAGCCGGATGCCACAATCGAGGAAATCGTGAATGAATTGACCACGAAACGTCTGGGCGGCGTCAATGTGGTCGAAAACCGTCAGTCGCTGCGTCTGGTCGGCATTATCACGGAAGGGGACCTGCGCCGAGCGCTGCGCCAGCGCGAGAAGTTCTTTTCTTTTTGCGCCCGCGACATTATGACGCCCGACCCGGTTGTCATTCATCAGGACGAGCGCGCGCAGCGGGCTCTCGAACTCATGGAAGACGGCGGCCCCGACGACCCGCGCCGCCGGCAGATTTACGTCCTCTCGGTCGTGGACGATGCCCGCCGCGCCGTCGGTTTCCTCCGCCTCCATGACCTGATGCGGGCAGGAAGATAACCCATTATGGACCGGCATAACATTGTGATTATAGGCGCGGGACCGACGGGCCTCGGCGCCGCATGGCGGCTCAACGAGCGCGGCCATACCGATTGGGTGCTGCTGGAAAGCCATGCGTTCCCCGGCGGGCTGTCGGCCTCGCATCGCGACCCGCATGGCTTTACGTGGGACATCGGCGGCCATGTCTTGTTCAGCCACTATGAATACTTCGACCGCCTGATGGATTGCGTACTGGGCGACCAATGGGTTTTCCATGAGCGCCAGGCGTGGATATGGATTCAAGACCGTTTTGTTCCCTATCCCTTCCAATACAACATCCGCCATTTGCCGGGCGATGCGCAGTGGGAGTGTGTGCTCGGATTAGTGAGGCTTCGGAGACAAGGGCCGCCGTTTGCCCACCCGGTTCGCAGTTTCAAGGACTGGATTCTGGCAACCTTCGGCGAGGGAATTGCCCGCCACTTCCTTCTGCCCTACAATGCCAAAGTTTGGGCATGGCCGCTCGACCAGATGGACTACCGGTGGACGGGCGAGCGCGTGGCGGTTGTGGACCTCGATCGCATTCTGGAGAACATCGTGGAGGCGCGCGACGACGCGGCCTGGGGACCGAACAACCAATTCCGCTTCCCCTTGCACGGCGGCACGGGGGCGATTTGGCACGCGCTGGCCGCCCGTCTGCCGCAGGAACGCATTCGCTATAACACAACGGTGGCTGCCATTGATCCGCAGCGGCGAATTGTGTATGCGGAAAACGGCGACCGGTATGAGTATGAACGGCTGATCAGCACTATGCCGCTCGACCGCCTTGTGGCCTGCGCCGGACTCGAACATCTGAGACCGGCCGCCGACAAGCTGGCGCACAACAGCGTGCAGGTGTTTGGCATTGGATTGTCGGGCTCGCCGCCGCCCTCGCTGGCCGCCAAATGCTGGATGTATTTCCCGGAACCTCAGTTTCCCTTTTTCCGCGCAACTGTTTTTTCCAACTACTCGCCCAACAATGTGCCCGATCCGTCGCGCTATTGGTCGCTGATGGCCGAAGTGTCCCATTCAGCGCATCGGCCGCTGATCGCACCCGAAGACTTGGCGTCTCAGGTGATCGAAGGGCTCAGGGCGGCGCGTCTAATCCCCGGCGGTGCGACGGTCGTTTCCCGGATGGAATACAGCGCGCCGTATGCATACCCAATTCCCACTCTGGAGCGAGACGCTGCGCTGGAGGTCATTCAACGCGATCTTGAGCAGTTGGACATCTATTCGCGAGGACGGTTCGGCGCGTGGAAATACGAGGTGGGCAATCAGGACCACTCCGCTATGCAAGGGGTCGAGATTGCCGACCGCCTTCTCGACGGCACTCCAGAGACCACCCTTGACAATCCCGAAAAAGTGAACAAGGGAGGGTAGAACGGGAATACCTTTTTCCGCCGCAGAATCACGCCGCCGTACCTGTTTCGCTGTGTGAATCTGCAGGTGAGTGGGGGCTACTTTTTGCAGACGGCTCGCGCAACCCTCATCTTCCGATAAGCCGCGCAACAGGGGCAGTTTTTTTCCGCCTTTTGCATAAACTGTGCATAGCGACTGTTGGGAAATCTTCGCCATAAAATGCAAAATGGGCAAAAGCGGCAAATGGCCGCCAGAATGCGGTCTTTTTTGGTCAACTCCACAGGCGCTGCTCCCTACGGTCGCTGAAGTGGCTTGCGATGCGGCAGATCAGTCGGATCCGTCCGACTCCTCGCTAAACTCCACCGGTGCTCTCGTTTACTTGGATGGTTTCAGCACGCGGTCGAAGAACTCATTCACCTTCCGGTCAATCTCCGGGCCGCCAAAGCCGTGACCGCCTCCCGGCACCACGTGATAGGTTACGTCCAGCCCCGCCTTCTTCATTGCCTCGTAAAGCAGCTCGCTCTGGTTAATCGGCACGGTCATGTCTTTGTCTCCGTGCATGAGAAGAGTCGGCGGGTCGTCTTTGGTGATGTAGGTGATGGGATTGGCGGCGGCGCATTTATCCGGATTTTCGAGAATCGGCACACCGAGCAGTTTCGACTCTGGCGAGTCGGGTGCATTGTGGTTCATGGTGCTGGGGAAGTTGCCGATCTTGGTGAAATCGGTCGGCCCGAAGAAGTCGCAGACCGCCTGCACGCGGCTTGATACGCCCTGCGGCCCTTCTTTTCCTTCGAGATCCTTGACATCGCCGGTTGTTCCCAACAGCGCCACCAGATGCCCGCCGGCCGACGACCCCCACACGCCGATGCGATCGGGATCAATATGATACTTGTCGGCATTAGCGCGGAGCCAGCGGATCGCCGCCTTGCAGTCCTGGATTTGAGCGGGCCAGATCGCCTCCTGGCTTAGGCGGTAATTGATGCTGGCAACGACATAGCCGCGTTCGAGCATGCGCAGCGCCGGGCAGCTCTTCTTGTCGCCGCCCATCCATGCGCCGCCGTGCACCCATACGATCAGAGGCAATTTGCCTTCGGCTTTCTCCGGATAATAGATATCGAGCGACCGGGAGTTGCCGCCGCCGGCGACATACTCGATGTCGCGTTCGGCCTTGAACCCCGGCGGCAGCGGGCGCAGTTTTTGCGCCGCCGTCGCCGCTTTCTTGACGGCCTGTGCTTTTTTCTCCTTCGGTTGCTCGCCTGCCTGCACCCCCAGCGCAAGCCATGCGACGATCAGAAGCCACAATGCCCGTGAACCGTTCCTTGCTCTCATGGCATTCCTCCTGATGCAAATGATGTTCGATTTGCACACGTGCGCGGGAATGATCTTTTGGCTTTTTCTTCAACGCAACAAGATTTATGTATTCCTTCCGGAGAGGATACTCGATGATCCAACGATCGTCCCGGATACGGATGTCAAAAACTCTCGCCGCAACGCTGGTTGTCTTTCAATACTTTCCGGCATCCACACAGTCCCCGCGGATAAAACGCATCGCCACCGGCTGGGACATGGCCGATGCGGAACGGCTGAAGCAAAACCTTGCCGCGATGGAGCAACGTCCCTTTGACGGAGTAGTGATTGGGCTGTCAGTTCCCACCTTCGCCGGCCGCCTCGTCCCGGTTCGCCAAACGTTCAGCGCCGAGCCATCGCAACGCGCCTGGCTCGAAGCGGACCTTGCCCGTCTCCGGTTAGGCGGCTTTTTTGCGTTGGCCGCGAAAAATCTCCCAGAACAATATCCACGGATCGAGAAAATAGTCGCCGCCCTGTTCGTGAATCCGAAACACAAAATGTGTATGCTCATGGGCGCCGACCATGACGCCCGCCGTGGTCGCGTAAGGTGTTCCGGCCGCCAGCGCCGTCCGCTCGGGCACGAGCATCCGGATCAGATGATGGCTTTGCAACCACCACTCCGAGCCGTCCGGCCACCGCCGCACGCCGCGCCAGCGGTTATTGTTGAAGCCGGCGGCAACGGAATTGAATAGATAATGATCGTCAAACGAAATCGGCGCGGTCAGCACCGTCCCTGCCTTCATGTTAATGTCCAATCCGCAATGGGCTGCGGCTCCGTTATACGGCCCCATCCAGCAGTCCTCGCCGTTGTAACAGTCGCGGATGTCTATGCGGCCGGCGTTGTTCGGATACCACGGCTGCAAGGATTCCGGACAGATCGGAAGATCGCTTTCCTGGACGGCAAAGCGCGCTTTATGGGAAGGCTTGCAAAGCAGCCCGCCGCGCCAGTCCTTCTCGGCCATGAACCCGCCGTCTTCCTTGAAAGCGCACGAAACGGCATCGAACCACAAGCGGACGCCGTCCACTTCCCACGGCTCGTAGAAGCTGGCCTGCGTGCCCACTTCGCGGCGCAAATGGTGCGCCGTCCCGTTGATCCGCACGTCGCAATCGAAGGCATACGCGGCAATGTCGCCGCTCTCGTGGTTGGGGTCAGGGCGTGGGCGTATGGCCGAATGGCGCCGGATCACCTCCGCGGAAGTCGCCAGAAGCGTCATTTCCCATACGCGTCCATCACGCAAAATGAAGCGCAAGGTTCCGCCGTGGTTCAGGCCGAAGGGCGTGAGCGTGGCTTTGGACGTGCGTTCGAGCACGCGCGTTTTCTTTGCACTCGAGTCTGCCCCCGTCTTCTTGCCCGCGGCCGGGGCGCCCACTCCGCCCGGCGCTGCCGGCGACGAAAAAGCCGATGCGATTACTGTACCGGCCGCGGCTCCGGCACACCGAAAAAACAGCCGCCGATTTGTAGGATGTCTCATTGCATGTCTCATCCTTTTTGCCTCATTCGGCCAGGATCTCAATTCCGCAGATAACCGGTTCCCGAATCGCTGCATCGTCTGCAGGCGTCAACGACACGGTCAAGAACTCT
>JADFCW010000109.1 GCA_017161705.1 Candidatus Sumerlaeota bacterium
CGCCGTCGGCCACGTAGACCATTCCGCCCGAATAGGTCACGCCATAGGCGCAGCCCGGAACATCGTAGATGGCGCGAAGCTGGGGCGATGCGGGCATGCTGACATTCACGATTTGCAGACAGCGGCTCCAGTCGGCGACGTAAGCCATCCCCCCCGAGACCGCCACATCGCGGGCAAAATCGGCAATCCCCGGGGCATTATATACGCCGCGATACTGCGGCGCGGCCGGGTTGCTGACATCCAGGATGAGCAATCCTTCCCCCCAGTCGGCAATGTAGGCCAGTCCGCCGATGACGGCCAGCCCCCGCGCCTCGCCGGGTGTATCGTAGGAACCATACACAGATGGCGATGCCGGATTGCTCACGTTGAGGACGACCAATCCCTGTGTGCCGGCGGCGACATAAACCAGGCCGCCCCATGCCACCACATCCCACGCGTAGCCGCTGGTGGTATAGGTTCCCCGGTATTGCGGCGAGCCGGGATTGCTCACATCTACGATAACCACGCCGTTTGCGCCATCCGCTACATAGGCCATGCTGCCGGCCACAGCGACCGATTGGGCATAGCCAGCGGTGTTGTACGCGCCGCGGTGCTGGGGCAACGACGGATTGAGTACATCAATAATCTGCAGACCGCTTTGCCCGTCGGCCACGAGGGCCAGACTGCCGGAAAGCACCACACCCTCGGCGATGTCCGGCGTGTCGTAGCGGCCTCGAAAGGTCGGCGAGGTGGGAGACGCCACATTGACAATCTGGAGACCCCATTCTCCCGCAGCCAGATAGGCGAGATTGCTGGAGACAGCCAGGCCGCGGACAAAATCGTGCATGCGGATTTTTCCGGCCACTATCGGCCGGGTGGAAACGGATACATTCAACACCGTGAGGTTGGGGCCTTCGCTCAGGTAGGCATAATTACCCGCAGCAGCCACGGCGCGGCACAATCCGCCGATCTGCCCGTTCACATATAGATTGGACCCCTGTCCGGCAGCCATTTGAGACGCCAACACCACCGCCGCAACCGCAAAAGCAGTTTGCACCTGTCCGGTCCATCGCTTCGCGTTCATGATGCCGACCTCGAATGGGATGTCAGCCCTGTCCTCTTATTGTTGGCCGTTTTTTGAGGCAGAAGACAAGTTCGAGTCAAGGAAAATCACGCAAAGAAGCACGAATCAGGGACATCTCCCGAAATCGGGAGGAGGGTTCCCCCGGGAGGGACGCCGTCCACGGTGTCCCAATGCGGTCGGGGCGGGACGCGGCTCTCCCCACAGCACCTGCTCGAATCTCCCCGGTCCTTGCAAGGCACTCGTGAGCGGCGATGAAAAGTTTGTTGCGCGACCCACCGGCCCGCGCTACAGATCAGACCGGTTTCAAGCGGTCGGCCTGACGACCATATCGCTCATACTAGAGAGAAGGATGTTTGTCATTCCTCACGCAAAAGGAGTTTCTATTATGAATCGTTCTACAAACAGCTCGCGGAGACAGTTTCTAGCTAAAACCGCATCAGTTCTAGCGGCGCCGATGATCATCCCCTCAGGCGTGCTAGCCGCGCCCGGACGGCCCGGAGCCAATGACCGCGTCGCCGTCGCCGGCATCGGCATCGGCCGGCGCGGCGGCCAGTTGCTCGGCGATCTCAAGCGATGCAAGGATGCGCAATTTGTTGCCGTGGCCGATGTCAACTATGCAACGGCCAGTTCACTCGCCAGCCAGTATAACGCCGAGGCGTTTCGCGACTATCGCGCACTGCTCGAACGCAAGGACATTGACGCGATCATCACGGCAACTCCCGACCACTGGCACGCCATCGTCAGCATCCATGCCTGTCAGGCGGGCAAGGACGTGTATGTCGAGAAGCCGATGACGCTGACCATCGTCGAAGGTCGTCGGATGATCGAGGCTGCGCGCAAATATGGCTGCATCGTCCAGTGCGGCAGCCAGCAGCGCTCCATGGCGGTCAACCGTTTAGGCTGCGAACTGGTGCGGACGGGGGCGATCGGCAAGATCGAGCGGGTGATCGCGCACAACTACCCCAGCCCGTGGGAGTGCGCCCTGCCCGCGCAGCCTGTTCCCGACGGATTGGATTGGGACTTCTGGTGCGGGCCGGTCGAACCGGTTCCCTACAACAAGGACATCGCCACACCGCGCGCCAATCCCGGCTGGATTTCTTTCCGCCCCTTTTCCGGCGGCGAAATGACCGGCTGGGGCGCCCACGGCCTCGATCAGGTTCAATGGGCGCTGGGCATGGATGAAAGCGGGCCGATCGAGATTTGGACCGAAGGGCCGAAGTTCGATCCGCCCACCTACACGCAGCCGGAGTCGCAGAAGCGCGGCGACGAAATCTGCAGCAAACCGAAGGTATTCATGCGCTACGCCGGCGACATCGTCATGGAGTTGGGCAACGGTCCGGCCGGAGGCGCGATCTTCATCGGCGAGAAAGGCAAGATTACCATTGATCGCGGACGATGCACGTCCGACCCGCCGGAAATCGCCGCCGACGCGCTGAAAAAACTGGGCAAGGTGCCGCCGGAGAGCCACATGGAAAACTGGATTGCCTGCATCAAGAGCCGACAGAAACCTGTTGCCGACGTCGAGATCGGCCATCGCTCGACAACCGTCTGCCATTTGGGCAACATTGCGCGATGGGCGGGGCGCAGGCTGCGCTGGGACCCGGTGAAAGAGCAATTCGACGACGCCGAGGCCAATGCGCTGCTCGACCGCAAACGTCGAAAGGGCTACGAGCTGCCGGAAAAAGTGTAAGCGATCATTCCCGCTGAGAATTCAAACGTCGGTTTGCCATCTGGCTTCCGCGCTTCACCGGGGCCTTGCAATGACTCCGGTCATCGCTTATCCATGCAATCAGACTGCGGCTTTGCCGAATTCTCAACTGACTTTCAGCAACTCTTTGGCCACCGGCGGTTCCCAGCCTTTGCGATACGCGCGGCGGATCAGGGCGTCAGCCTCCGGTGCATTGGTTGCCTTGAGCGCCCTGGCGTCCCACTCGATTTTCTTGCCCAGACGTTCGGCCACCGTGCCTAACACCACCATTTCGGTGAACGGGCCGGAATAGTCGAAGCTCGACAAAGCCTTGGGACCGCCCTTGCATGCCTCGAGCCATTCGACATCCTCGTTGGGAACACGGCGGATCGTCTTGGGCACGTTGGCGAATTCAGCCAGCCGGCTCTTGGGCGTGACGATCCAGTCGGTGGCGCTGCGTCGAAAGAGCATCATGCCTTTGTCGCCTACGAGGATCATATCCCAGCGGCCGGGACTGTCGAGCGCAGCAGCAGCGCCGGCTTTCTTCTTCTCCTCTTTGACCGGAGCGTCTTTCTTGCGCGGGCGCTTGGCGGGCGCTTCGGCGGGTTCTTCAGCGCCGGCGGCTTCACCCGATTTTCTTGCTTCCTCGGTGGCCTGCGCCAGCAACGCATACGGCGCGTTTTGCCTGCCGTCCTTCTTGCCGTCATACCAAACAAACGTCACGGGCGGTTGCTCGACGGCCGCCTTGGGGCCGACCGAGGCCCCCAGTTCGCCTCCGCCGACCGACGCGCGCGCCGGAAACTTGTAGGTGATCACAGCCCAATCCGGCCCCGTTTCATCCGTCATGCCGCCGCATTCCGCCTCGACCGAAAGCGGCGCGCCGAGGTCCAGGGCCCAATACGCCATGTCCATGATATGGCAAGCCATGTCGCCGAGCGCGCCCGTGCCAAAGTCCCACCAGCCGCGCCACTTGAACGGCACATAGCAAGCGTTATAAGGACGTTCGGGAGCGGGGCCGAGCCACAGGTCCCAGTCCAGACCCGCCGGCTTGGGCTGGTCGGCCAGCCGCTTGCGCTCGTCCAGAGCGCTCTGCCCTTGAGGCCAGATAGGGCGGTTGGTCCAAGCATGGACCTCGCGGACTGGGCCGATGATGCCGGCGCGGATCAGTTCGACCGCGCGGCGGATCGGCTCGCCGGCGTGGGCCTGATTGCCCATTTGAGTCTGGACTTTGTAGTAGGCGGCGGCGCGGGCCATCAAGCGCGCTTCGTAGACCGAATGGGTCAGCGGCTTCTGGCAATAGACGTGCTTGCCCAGCGACATGGCCAGGAGCGCTGCCGGCGCATGCGTGTGGTCGGGCGTGCTGACGGTTACGGCGTCAATGCCCTTTTCCTTTTCGAGCATGACGCGGAAGTCCTTATAAACCTTGGCGTCAGGGTTTTGCTTGAAGGTGTTGGCAGCGCGCGCTTCGTCCACGTCGCACAGGGCGACAAAAATGGCGCCGGCATTGGTGAGGTCTCTCACCTCGCCGGCTCCCTTTCCGCCCACGCCGATGCCGGCGATGTAGAAGCGTTCGTTGGCGCCCCAGACGCGGCGCGGGATATAGGTGAAAACCAGAGGGCTGGCCGCGGCGGCGGCCAGAAATGTGCGACGGCTGATCCGTTGTTTCCGCATGGTTCATCCTTTCTTTGGTTGTGGGAATGAGCGTGCCATTGCGCGCAAAGTGTCTGGCAAGAAGAAGCAGCCCCGAAATGCCCGCGCAACAGTTTTTTGCTGTGCCCGAACGCTGGAAGTGTACAGTTCACACTTCAGAACGCCCTAAAAGAGGGAAGAAGGGAAGAATGGTTCGCTGGAGACCATGGACTCTTTGACCTTTCGGCCTCCATCCTGTCTGCCGCGTTCACTCCTGCCCCTGGCTGCAGATTACAACGCGTCCTCGCCGCGTTCGCCGGTGCGAATGCGCACAGCTTCTTCGAGCGGGAAAAGGAAGATTTTGCCGTCGCCAATCTCGCCGGTGCGGGCGGCGCGCTCGATGGTCTGGATCACGCGCTCGGCCAGAGCATCTTCGATGGCGACTTCCAATCGAAGGCGGGGGATAAACTCGACGTGATATTCGCGGCCGCGATAGACCGCATCATGGCCTTTCTGCCGTCCAAACCCCTTGACCTCGCCGACGGTAATGCCCTGCACGCCGATTTCACTCAGCGCGGCCTTGATGTCGCCCAGTTTTGACGGCTTGACAATTGCCACGACCAGTTTCATTGCGCAGCCTTTGACGGAAATGCCGCTGCCTTCAACAGACAGCGGCGCATCGCCAATTCAAACCACCGGACTTACACTTCCATAAATGATCAACTATCGGTTTCCGGCGGGCGCGGGGGAGCCGTTGGCTGCATCATCCCCGGCTGCATCCCCGGTTGCATCCCCGGCTGCATCATCCCCGGCTGCATCCCCGGTTGCATCATGCCGGGCTGCATTCCTGGCTGCATCATCCCCGGTTGCATCATGCCGGGTTGCATCCCCGGTTGCATCATGCCGGGTTGCATTCCCGGTTGCAAGCCGGGTATGGCGGCGCGGGGTTGCTGCATGCCGGCAAGGCCCGGTCTTTTCGCTGCAGCAGCAACGCCTTTTTCACCGCTTTCGCCGGTTTTCGAGAGATTCGAGTAACGCTCTTGCGCATAAGTTTTTATAAACGACTCGCCGACGGCTTTGCGGCGGCTGTCACGGATCTCCAATTTGCTTTTTTCGTCCTGGACGGTTTTCAGTTGCACTTCGTACCGGCGTTTGACCAGTGGCGAAAGGTCCTGTTGTTTGCCGATCCGCTGCAGGGCTTTTTCGGCGATATCATAATACTTAGCGGCCTCCTGGCCGTGCACAATACGCCCCCGCAGATAGGCCAGCCGCGCGGTGAGAAACGCCAGTTCGACCGCCGAGGGATCGGCCTGCGAGGCCTGATCGAACAGTTGAATGGCGGTGATGGGGTCCACGCGGTCGAGCGCCTTGACGCCTTTTTCATAGGCTTCGCGGGCCGGGGCGCTCAAGCGTTCCACTTCCCGCGGGGTCAGATACTGAACTCCCACAGGGCTTTGAGCCCAAAGGGGCGCCGCAAATGCACAGATCAGTGCACCTGCAGCCACAAGGGCCGGAATCCGTTTCATGACCTTCACCTTTGCACGAAAGTTCAAACTCCGCCTGCCGTAACACGCAGGCTGATTTTCAGATGCCTTTATGCGGTCGTGCGGCCGCCATTGACAAGCTCTTTTTTCCGAAAAAAACGCCGGAAGGCAGTTGCCAAACGCCGCTGCTCCACCTTCGCTTGGGCGTCTTGCCCAGAAGAATACGGTATGGTCGCACAACTCCTGCGGTAGAAATCTTGGGCAAGATACCCCCTGCCGCATCCTCTCGCAAGTTCCTCCGGATCGAAGCGAAAAAAAGCCTTGCACAGCCCGACGGCTGCTTCCACTATCCATGCGTCACGGGCTCGATTGGGTTGGCAAATCGTAAACAAGAACCATCCCGCCACAGGAGGAACATCCGGCAATGAAAGCAGCTTTCAAACGTGCCGATCTGGCGCTGGCCACCAATGTAGTGCACAATACTGTCAACTACCAGACCAGCCTGCCGATTTTGAGCAACATCCTGATCAAGGTCAGCGATAGCAAAGCGGTTTTCATGGCCAGCGACCTGGAATGCAACGTCCGCTGCGAAATCCCGGCCGAAGTCGAAACCCCCGGCAGTGTCACCGTCCCGGCCCGCACTTTTACGGACATTGTCCGCGTTCTATCCGACGCCGATGTTACGCTGGAATTGGAAGGGAACCGCGTCCGGGTGAAATGCGAGACGCTCAACTATGATCTGGTGACCATGGACCCGGAGGACTTTCCGGCCTGGCCGGAGATGCGCTCGAAGGCCAAGGTTGAACTGCCGCAAAAAACGCTGCGGCGCATCATCGAGCAGATCATCTTTTGCATCCCGCAGAAAGACCCGCGCCGCGTCCTTCTGGGCGGCTTTTTCGATCTCCACGACAAAACCCTCAAGTGCGTGGCCACCGACGGCAAGAAGCTGGCCTTTGTCCAGACCGACGTCGAGTCGCGCAGCGGCCAGGAAAAATTCTCCGCCATCATTCCCCAGAAGGTCCTTGCGGAAGTTTGCCGGACGCTGGGCGAGGAAGGCAACGTCACCGTCCAGATGACCGACCGCCAGGTGGCCTTCGATCTGAAACAGATCAAGTATGTCAGCAATGTGATAGACGGCACTTATCCCAACTACGACCTGGTGATCCCGCGGACATTCGAGCGGACCGTGCAGTTGCCGCGCGCGCCGCTGCGCGACCGGATCCGCCAGGCCGCCGTGATGTCGGATGAAAAGAGCAACTCGATCATCCTGGATTTTGAAACCGACGAGCTGCGGCTCAGCGCGATGACCTACGACGTAGGTTCCTATGCCGGCAGCCTCCCCATTCAATACAGCCTGGATCCCTTCAAGATCGTATTCAATCACAAGTTCTTGAGTGAAATTCTCGATGCCATCCCGGCCGACGAGGTGGAAATGAAGGCCAACAAGCCCACGTCGCCGGCGGTCTTCTCCGGCAAGGACATTCCCGACACGCTGTATGTCATCATGCCCATCAAGCTGGCGGATTTGGCCGAACCGGAACCGGTCGGGGAAGAAAACTACGAGCCCGAAGCCGGGGAAGGAGAGGATCAGGAGGAAGAGCAATAGACAATACACTTGCTCAATACACTTGCTGGATAAATAAGCCTCGTGCGGTCTTGGAGGTTATGGCGCCAGTAGCCCTTCAAGTTCCGTTTGACGGAAACAGCTCCCCGCTTTGATTCACTATGTGGCACCTTTTCGCACGGGAGCGGCGGATTCGGCTCAAGAGGGAAAAAAACACAGCCTCTCGGAAGTGGAAATATCGAGCAAACTCAATCTTGCGCTGCGAACGAATCTTCAGACTTTTCCCTCGGACGAAAGGATGTGCGCAATGAATGCCGCGGTTTGGAAAACCATGGGTTTCCTCTTTAGCCTCGCCCTTTTCTTTTCCTGCTCCGACGGGAAGGAAGCGTCCGAACAAAAGGGCAAAGCCCCCTCGCGCGCCAAGCGCCCGCATATCGCTCTCGTCATGAAGGCCATCAGCAATCCGTTTTTCAAAACCATGGCCGAGGGCGCTACGCGCGCAGCCCGCCAGGCCGACGTTCAGCTGACGTGTCTTTCTATCAACAAAGAGACCGACTTCGAGGAGCAGGCCAAGATGATCGAAAGCATGACGGCTCAGCGCGTGGACGCGATCATCATTGCGCCGGCCGACTCGGTGGCCGTGATCAGTCCCCTGCTCGAAGCGCAAAAGAGAAATATCCCGATCATCAACATTGACAATCGGATTGATCCGGCCGCGGCGACCTCGGCGGGGCTGAAAGTGCTGACCTTCATCGGGCCCGACAACGCCGCCGGCGCGGAAAAATCCACCGCCTATCTCATCGAAAAAATCGGCGGCAAGGGCAAAATCGCCATGCTCGAAGGTATTCGCGGAGCCGACAATGCCGAGCAACGGAAAAAAGGTTTTCTCCGCGCGGTCGAAAAAACCAACGGCGCCGTCCAGGTCGTTGCCATGGAAACCGCCGAATGGATGACCGATTTGGGCGAACGCAAAATGGCCGGCATTTTGACCCGCCATCCCGACCTCGCCGGCGTCTTTTGCGCCAACGACAGCATGGCCGTCGGCGCCATCGCGGCCATCAAGTCGGCCGGCAAAATCGGCAAGGTACGCGTGGCCGCCTATGACAATCTCGAATCGGCCCAGCAAGCCATCCTCGCCGGCGAAATGGACGCCACGATCGAACAGCACCCGGATCTCATGGGCGCCCTGGGCGTTGAAAATGCTCTCAAAGCGATTCGAGGCGAACCGATTCCGCCCGAAATCCCCGTGCCGACCGATCTCATCACTGCCGAAACACTGAAGCAGCAAAAACAAGCCGGAAAGCAATAACCGCCTGCCGCCTCTTCTCGTTCACACCTCATCCGCAAAACGCCCTGCGTAGTGGCGAAACACCGCCCGCCCCAGGAGCAGCAACAGCGCCGTCGTCGCCATCGCCGCCCCCAGATAGCCGACCAGCACCGTGCCGCCGATTTCCCAGTCGCCTGTGGCAGGCAACAGCACCGTCTTTCGATAGGCCGCAAGGATCGCCGCCATGGGGTTGAGCATGTACAGTGCAAACAGTCCGTCCGGCCACTGGTGGGCGCGAATTTGCCGCAGCGGCTCGCGCAGCGGATACAAGATCGGCGAGAGATAAAACCAGGCCGTCACCACGATTTCCATGATCGAGGCCACGTCGCGATAGAACACATTCAGCGCACTGAGCACCATCGCCAGACTCAGCACAAACAAGGCCTGAAGCGCGATCACGGCGGGCAGAAAGACCACATGCCACGTTGGAAAAATTCCGAAACACATCAGCAGCAAGAGATACACAATCAGCGCCAGCAGGAAGTGAAACAGGTTCGATAGAACGGTCACGACCGGAAACACTTCCAGAGGGATATAAGTTTTTTTCACCAGACTCGTATTGCCGACAATCGAAAACATCGCCTCGCTGATCGAACCGGCCAAAAAGCCCCATGCAAGAATGCCGATGAGCAGGAACAGGGCAAAGGGAGTGTTCATCGGCGGATCGAAGCGCAGCGGGATGAAGTTGTTGAACACCACAAAGAGCACGAGCATCAGCAGGAGCGGCTTGCAAAACGACCACAGGAACCCCAGCACGGAAGACTTGTAGCGCGTTTTCAAATCGCGCCGCACCAGACTGAGAATCAGTTCGCGTCGAGGCCAGAGTTCGTTGAGCATCAGAGTGAGGCGGCTGCGGCTGCTTGTCGTATTTGGATTGACCAGAGCCGACCGATCCGTCCGGCAAGGCCCGTCGGTTTCAATTCTTGAACAGGCTCTTCCACTTTTCTTCGAGCGCTTTCTTGCGGTCTAGCGCCGTTGGAGCGGGACCTGCGCGGTCGGTCATCTGAAATTCCTCGCAGCAATTGGCCGCGCTCTTGTCCGACGGCGGATCGGCAGTCATGCTCGAACACTGCCGGGCTTTCATCGGATCGTACATGCGGCAATTGAGGCAGCAATGCAGGTCGGCGCCGCAGCGCAGGCAGGTCTCGGTGCGGCCCGGCTCGCGGCGCTCTTCCCAAGGAGCACCGCATTGATGGCATGTCTTCATCGTCTCCGGCCCGCTATTGGCATCGAATGTTGCGGCCTGATTTGAAAACCGTTGACAGCGTTCCCGCCGCCGCCAATTTTCTAAGCCCTTATGTTTCGGACGCCCTGCGTCCAAAGTCAATGGGAGAAAACGATGCGAGTCGCCGGAACCACTCCGCTGCCGCAAAGACGCCGGCTATTTCCAACCTTGATGCTGTTGGCAGCCCTGCTGTTTTGGTCGCGAGGGATTTTCACTTCCGGCGGAGCGGCAGACGCGCCCGAGTCCTCAGCCACTGCCGCCGCGGCTTTATCGCCTTCCGAGCCCATCGTGCCCGCGTCGGGCGGACCGTTGGAGGTCCATGGTTCGTCGGCGCATGAGCACGAACAGGAGCTGTCGCGCGTCATGATCGCGCTGGTCATCCTGCTTCTGGCGGCCAAGCTGGGCGGCGAACTGGTCGAACGCTTTGGCCAGCCGGCTGTGCTTGGGGAACTGGCTTTCGGGATTATTATCGGGAACCTGCACCTGGCCGGTATCCACGGGTTGGAATTTCTGAAAAGCGACCTGGTGTTATCTATCTTGGCCGAGGTTGGCGTCATCCTGCTTCTGTTCGAGGTGGGTCTCGAATCGAACGTGCGCGAGATGGCGGCGGTGGGCGTGTCCTCGTTCCTGGCGGCGTGCGTGGGCGTGATAACGCCGTTTTTCCTGGGGTGGGCAACGGCGGCGTATTTCTGGAGCGATCTGGAGTTGCTGGCGCCGCCCTCGATGCGCGCCGCCCTCGCGCCCTATGCGAAATATGTGCAGATTTTTATCGGCGGCGTGCTGTGCGCAACGAGCGTGGGCATTACGGCGCGCGTGCTGAAAGATATGGGCAAGCTGCAATTGCGCGAATCGCGGATCATTCTCGGCGCAGCGGTCATTGACGATGTGCTCGGTTTGATTGTTCTGGCCGTGTGCATTGGAATTGTCAGCGCCGCTTCCGGCGGCCAGACCTTCGGCGCCATGGACATCGGCTGGATCATCGCCAAGGCCGCGGTCTTTTTCGTCGGCATGGCGGTGTTTGGGCCGCCTCTGGCCAAACCGATCTTCCGCGCGGCGGCGCGCTTTCGCGTGCGCGGCATCTTTTTGACTACGCCGCTGTTGATTTGTTTCCTGGCCTCCTACGCAGCCGCTCAGATCGGCCTGGCGCCGATTGTCGGCGCATTCGCCGCCGGTTTGATCCTCGAAGACGCCCATTTCCAGGTCATGCCCGAACACAAGGAGCGGCGGCTCGAAGACCTCATTACGCCGCTGACCACGTTCCTGACCCCCATCTTTTTTGTGCGCATGGGAATCATGGTGGACATCTCTGCGTTCAGCAACGCCTCGATTTTGGGATTCGCGCTGGTGCTGACGGCGGCGGCCATCCTCGGCAAGCAGGCCTGCAGTCTGGGGGTTGTCGAGCGAAAACTGGACCGCCTGGCTGTCGGGCTGGGGATGGTCCCGCGAGGCGAGGTCGGGTTGATCTTCGCCAACGAAGGCACCAAACTGATGGTCAATGGCTATCCGGTGGTGGACCGGAATGTGCTGTCGGCGGTTGTGATTATGGTCATCATCACCACATTGGTCACGCCGCCTCTTCTGAAGTGGAAGCTCTCTCGCACCAGGACGAAAGTATCATAACTCCGGCTCTCTCGCATCCTCAGGGGCCAAAATAGAAATGGGACCAGCGCAACCCCGATACGCTCGGGGTAGAACCCAGCCCTCCCGTCTGCTGCCGCTTTTCCCCCTAGTCTTGAACCCGCCGCGATTGGGCAAGAGGTGCGAAAGGACTTACTTCCAGCTTACTCGCGCTCTCTCTTCTGCAGCGAAATCAACGCCCCCGTTACAATCAGCGCCAACGATATCCACACTCCCGGACGGAACGGCGTCGCCGAGAAAAGCCGCAAATACACCAACGCCAGAAAGGGCGTCACAAACACCAGATTGCCGAATACGGCAACCGGCCCACCCGCCAGCGCTTCGAACCATAGGACATAGGCCACACCGTCCACAATCGCGCCGAGAAAGATCAGCAACCCCCACGTTTCCATGCTCGGCGTGCGGCCCGCGCCCGTCGCTGCCAATGCCCCGCCGAACAAAACCGCCGCTACTAGATTGTAGAATGCCACTGCCGTCAACTTGTCATGGCGCATTCGCTTGCCCAACACCGAAAACAGCGCCCAGCATACCGCGCCCGCCGCCGCCAGCCCATAAGCCGGCAAACTTTCCATCGTCGGAACACGCCAGCGCCATCCTGTCAAAATCCCCGCTGCGCCGACAAAACTGATCCCCAGCCCCGCCCATGTCCAGCCGGTGTGTCGTTCGCCGAGAATCGGCCCCGAAAGCAAGACCATAAACACCGGCCACAGGTAATTGATCGCGTTGACCTCGTCAGGCGCCCCATAGCGGAACGCCAGATAGTAAAGCGTGTTATATCCGGCGATCCCCAACAGGCCCATGCAAACAGCCGCCGCCCACTCGCCGGCGCTCCAGGACGCCGCGTGCCGCCAGCGTCCCGTGAGATACGAGGCAGCCGACAGCGCCCCCGCGGCCAATGCGGCGGTGACAGCCAAAAGGAAAAGCGGCGTAATCCCTTCCGCATAGACGCGCTCGACGATGGCCGGAGTCGAGGCCCACAGGACCACGACGGCCGCGAAATACAGATAGGGTCTCATCCGGCGGTTTTGCCTTTCCGTGCACCGACGGAGACAAAGCGGGCAAAATGGGCGGCGCAAAAAAAGGCGCAGGAAAACCAGCGAGGCCCCCGCCGCCTGCCGCTCGTGCTACGAATCCCTGCCGATGGATGCAATTTCTTTTTTTGCGAAGATCACTTGACAGCAACCCGCGTTTCCCTCACTCTTGCTCCAAATCCAAGGTGGATCGAACGGGGCAACCCAAATCCGGGAGGCGGCCGATGGATACCAAAGACGAACTGTTTCGCTATCGCACGGAAGGCATCATCGCGGAGTTGTCGAACTACTTCGAGATCCGGTTTGAGCAGATTACGCGGATCAAACCGGCCCTGCGCTCGATGTATGCCGATCTGCTATGGATGCAGATGCTCAAGGTGCGCGAGGTGCTGGCCGGGGAAAAAATGTTCGGCCCGATTCGGCTGCGCGTGGCCGAGATTTTGGCCTCCCGCGATGAAGCCAAGCGCCATGCCGTCATGGGGCCGATAGACCAGGCCTCGATCCTCAATGAGCTCATTCCCGAACAGGAAGAAGGCGGGGCGCGCCGCCCGGGCTTCCTCTCGGTGCGCACCATGCGCGCACTCTATACGTCGGTGGATCCGGCGCTGGGGCCGGTCATTGAATTGACGGACATCTGGCTGTGGTGGGATATTCTCGATGCGGCGGATGTGTTCAACTTCAAGGAAGGCAAGAAACTGATCGAGCGCCGCAAAAGCGACGAGGTCACGCGGGCGCTCAGTGATTACTACCATCAGGCCATGGGCCGGCGCGACGACCGCGCGGTTACCCGCGAGGAAATCCTCACGTTCGAGTTCCTCTATATTGAGTCTCTTTGGAAGGCCTTTATGCAGCGGCGGGCTGAAGAAAAGTCCTATATGCTCATTCCCAAGCGCGATCCGCTCGGCGGCCAGGACAGCGTGGATGAACTGGTCCTAACCCTCAGCCGCCACATCGCCGCCCGCCAGAAAGTCATGCAGGACGGCGGCCTCGACGACCGCCTGCGCGAATACTACGCCAAGGTGCTGCGGTGCGATCCCGCATCGCTCAGGGCGGAACAGTGCCGGGCTCACGAGGACCTGACCATTATGCGCCTGCGCGACGACCTGAAACTGGCGCTCGAACGCGGCGTCGCACTGGGCGAACCCTACGACTACAAACGTTGGCAGGGCGAAGAAATGGGGCGCGAGGTTGAGCACTATCGTAAAACACTGCCCCTCGTGAAATCCATGCTCCAGGAAATACCGAAAGCGGTGCCACCCGCAGCGGCGGCGCCCCCGCCGCCGACACGGCCAGTTCCGGCCGCTGAAACCAAACCTACGGCCGCTGAGGAAGAATCCAAAGAAGGTGCACCGGAAGAATTGTTCTTCTGATTGACGCCGGAAAGCCGGCAGCTTTCACCGAAACCGCCGCAGGGGTTGCAGCGACTGACGGCGGACCATTTGCGCCAGTTGAATTGAGACCAATCCGACGCGGCGGTACACGTCCGTCTCCGCCAACAGGCATTGGCGGGTATAAAGATCGGCGATGCAGTGGTGGGCCAGAAGATCGGCTACCACCCCGGGATGCGGATGTGCCGTGAGGATTTTTCGAACGACCGCGCGCAGAGCCGGTTCGGAATCCGCCACCTGACGGGCGAGTCGAACCATCTCGTCGAACGCGCGCGCGAGATTCTTCCGCTGTCCTTCCTCGATGTTCACATAATCGCGCAACACCTCGATCTGGACAGCCGGGATGCGCGGCGTGCTGCAATCGGCGATGATCCGCCCGCGCGCCAGTCCCTCGACCACCAGCCGCCGAATGCAGCCGTTCTCTTTTTCCCGATGGATAATTGAGCCGATGCCAAGAGTCCGACAAACGCCGCTGACGCCATGGGAGATCATCGGGCTGCTGGCCGAAACGCGCAGCGTGCCCACCCCCCACAGGGCGCCCTCGGTCAGCCATTCGCCGGCCTCGCAACCGAGATCGTTCCCCATAATGCGAAGGTCGAGCAAAGCGCGAGGGAACAACACCGCCGACGGCAGAGTCAAAACCGGTAAAATGGGCTGAAGTACTTCCACAATTTGCCCCGCGCACATGGCGCAAAAAACTTCTTTTTTGCGGGGCAATTCCCGCCCCGCCCTGCAACACAGCGAAACCATTTAGCCCGCCTCGCCGAATGCGGGCACTTATAGGTTGTTGTCTAGTCCGTCGCGCGCCCGGGGTCAACCGAAATCGGGCCTTGTTTTGCTTTTTACGGCTGAAAATGGAATGGACATGACACCGCCCGCAAACCTTAAGCGCATAACGGAGGCGGTTATAAGGGACGTCCGTTTTCCGACTTTATCCGCCAGGGCTTGTCTCTTTCCCTTTGCCTCGCTCGACCCGCAACCTGCTCACACGGGCGGATTGCGCATAAGATGGTAATAAACCTCGGCAGCGGCTGCCAGCTGCCCGACCTCGACGCACTCCTGCGTTGCGCGCGCCAGTGCCGGATCGCCCGGCCCAACAGCAACTGCCTCGATGCCTGTTGCGACGAAGCGGTTTAGATGACCGTTGTCGCACAGGCCGATAAGAGACGCCGAGCCTGCGCCCGCACGGCACGCATCCAACGCGGCACGCACGATGGGCGACGTTTCGGCAACCTGCACCGGCGGCTCGTTCAAATAGGGCGCCTCGATGGTTATACGGATTCCCGGCTCGTCGGCTTCCAGCAGCGTGACGGCGTCATGGACCTCATCCAAAATCACCTCGGCGGTGCAATCGGGGACGGTATAGCATTCAAAGTCCACGGCACAATGGGGCGGCAAAAATCCCTCGAGCCCGCTGGCCCGAATCCGCCACGGACGCAACTGGGCTTCGCCCAGAAACGGATGCGGGCGCTCGGCGGCGCGGCGCCGAATTCGCCGTTCGAGATCTCCGATCAACAGCACAGCATCGCTGATGGCATTGCGTCGGGCGGGCGCGTAGGACTGCGGGCTTTCGCCGACGGCGATTCGCCAGCGCAAGCAGCCGCGCGCACTGGCCGCAACGGCCAGGCGGGTCGGCGCGCCCACAACGGCATACGTCGGCCGAAAGCCCGAAGCCAACAGCCGCTGGATGCCGGTCAGGCCGATCTCGCGGTCCACCGTTGCCGCAAACACGACGGTGCACGGCGGAGGGGTGTCATCGCTGGCCAACGCCTGCAGGGCCGCCACCATCGCCGCCAAAGCGCCTTTGCAATCGCAGGCCCCGCGGCCATAGACGTTGCCTTCGACCAGTTCGGCGGCAAAGGGATGGACGGCCATGCCGCGGGCCGTGGTGGTGTCCAGATGCGCCTCGAAGCAGATCGTGCGCGATGGATCGCGCCCCGGCACCGTGGCCACAAGATTGCGGAGGCGCTCTTTGACCGGCTGGGACTGGCAGGCGATTCCCTGCTGGCGGAGCACCGCTTCGACCCAGTCGCAGAGACTGGCCTCGCCGGCGCGGTTCTCGCGGAATGTGCGGTTGACGCTGTCAATGGCGATCGCTTCGCGAACCAGCGGCAAGACGTGATCGGGAGAAAAACGAGGCATGGCCAATTCTCATTTCGATCTGAGCCTGCACAGTTCAAACGAATACGGTTCATCCCCTCGTGCGGTCCAGCAGACCTTCGAGGATTTTTTTGCCGCGGCGCAGAGCGGCCTTCATATCGGGAACGCCGTCTTGTTCGAACGTCGCGAAGCCCGTGAAGCCGATGTCGCGCAATGCCCGCACCACGCCCTCGAAATCCATGATGCCCTCGCCCGGCGCCACAAATCGCAGGTTGGCGGCGTCCATATCGCGCAGGTGCACGTTGACCAGATGCCCGCGCACTTTGTAGATCGCCGTAACCGGATACTCCCGCTGGAGCATGATCCAGCCGATGTCGAGATTCATTCCGAGCGCCGGATCGCGAACCTCGTCCCACAGCCGGAGAAACGCATCGGGGCCGGGAATGAGCGTGTGCGTGTGGTTTTCGAGCGAGAACACCAAGCCGGCATTGCGGGCGATGGTCGCGGCCTCCTTCATCGTGGCGACAAAGTCGGCCCACGTGCGGGGGAAATCAAAATTCGACGGCACGTCGAACTGGAACGTGGTTTCGCCCTTGCGTGTCGAGTAATAGCGCGGCAGATAGCTTTGCCCTTTCTTCGACCAGCCGGTCGGCCATGGGGCCACCATATTGATCATGGGCGCGCCAAGCCTGGCGGCCACCTGGCAGCCTTTTTCGAAAACGGCCAAAGTCTTTTTGCGGCGCTCGGCCTCGGGACTGCCGAGGTCGGCCATCACGCTTTGAAAGAGCACGAATTGTGAAACCACCAGTTTGTATTGTTCGAGCCGGCGCAAGAGAGTCGAAAAAGTGGGCTCGGCGACGGTAGCATCGAGTTGTTCGGGTTTGGCCACAATCAGTTCGATGCCCGCAAAGTCAAGGTCGCCGACAGCATCGATCGCGCCCGACCACGGCGGATCGTCGCCGATCCGGCCGAAGTTCCAAGCCACCGAGCCAAGCCGGATTCTGTCGGTGCCGCGCGAACGGTTTTTGGGGAGTGCAGCCGGAGCGGACGAGGCATCCGCGTGCGGAGCCAGCCAGGAAGCGGCAGCCGCGCCGGCACCGGCGTGAATGAGTTCTCTGCGGGTCCATTGGATGTTTGCCATAAGGCGGTTTCCTTTTTTGCGGAATTTAAAGCCCGACGCGTCCGACCTATCCAACACGTCCGACAAGTCAGCCGCATGATTTTACTTCAGTTCTGCAAAAATCTCGCGCAGAAACTTCGCGTCATCCTGCAAGACCTTCTTTTTCCCTTCGACCTCGTGGTGGCCGAGGCTGTCATCCTCGATAGTTACCGGGCCGCGATAGCCGGCTTTGGCGAGAATGGCGAGAATGCGCCGAAAGTCCACGTCGCCCTCGCGCACCGATGTGGCGTATTTGCTGTATTCCCACCCCGGCTCGCGCTGGGTGTTCTTCTTGTCCTCGGGATACTTTTCGTTCTTCGCGTGGACGTAGCGCACATACGGGGCATAGAGTTCAGCAAAACCGTAGAGTTGCTCGACGGGGTATCCATACCAATACATGTTGGTGATGTCGAGGGCGAGGCCGACGCGGGGCGACTTGAGCGCCTTGAGAATGGGTTCGAGAATCTCTTTGCGGTTGTTGAAGCGCTGAAGATTTTCCATGGCGAAGACGATGCCCGTCTTGTCGGCGATCGGTTCGAGCGCAAGGAGCAGCTTGGTGGTTCGCGCGATATACTCATCGTCTTTCATGCCCTGCGCGCCTGGCACGGGTACCATGATGATCGGGATGCCCAGGTCTTTGGCCGCCTCGGCCGCTTGCACCAGCCACTCAACCACCTCGCCGTCCGAGTCCGGATCGCCGAACCGTACGCCGCAGCAAAAGGCGCAGATGCTTTTCTTTTTCTCGGCCAATTTGTCTTTCAGCGCCTTCCGGTCTTCGGGCGTCTCGACGCTGTAGGGCGTATCCTCGCCCTCGAACAACATCTGGCATTTCATCTTCGAGTTGATCTGGACCTCGATGGTCGAGATGCCGAGCAGATCGGCGGCGGCCCAGGAATCCGGCGCCCCCAGATTGCGCAGGTGCGTGTCGCGGATGCCGACTTCCCATTGGCCGGTTCCCGACGCACCCATGGCCGCAACGGGCAGGAGAACCAGGATTGCTGCGGCTGCGGTAAAAACTTGTCGTCTGTTCATATGAGTTTCTCCTTTCGAGGAGGAATTGGTGGACGGAATGGCCATTGTGAACCTTGTGGACAGAATTCCCCATCAGGAAGATTTGAAATGTCCCAGCCCAATCGAACCGAAGAAAGACGACGCGCCCCCGATTTCTTCAATCCAAAATGTCTAAAACGCAAAAACCTATGCAAGCTTGGGGCGGCCACGGCGTCGCGTCACCGGGATACCGAGTTTCTCGATGCGGCGAGTCAAGGCGCGTCGCGAAAGACCGAGC
>JADFCW010000110.1 GCA_017161705.1 Candidatus Sumerlaeota bacterium
GGCGTTCGCGGCCCAGCCGCGTGCGATAGGGCACAAACGGCAGCGGAATGAACTCGGTGAACCCGCCGGTGTCCAGTTGAATCCGCCGGATAAACTCAAGGTGCCGCACATGATGCGCCGGAGTTTCGATATGACCGAACATGATGGTTGCGGGAAACCGCAGGCCCAGACTGTGCGCCGCCCGAACAATTTCCTCCCAGCGCGACGGGCTGATTTTGTTCGGGCAGATGCGGCTCCGCACAGCCTCGTCGAGGATCTCGGCAGCCGTGCCCGCGATCGAACCCAACCCGCACGTCCGCAGGTCGGCCAGCACGCGCTCCGGCGGCCATGCGGTCAGCTCGGTCATGCGGTGAATTTCCTGCGGCGAGAATGCATGAATATGGATATATGGAAAGGCAGTGTGAATACTTTGGATCAGTGTGCGGTAATACGCGTAGTCCAGCTCCGGATGGATGCCGCCCTGCATGCAGACTTCCGAAACATTGGGTGTTTCGGCCAGTCGTGCAACCACTTCCTCCGGACTATAGGTGACCTCCTCGCCCGATCCGGCTGCCCGCGCAAACCCGCAGAACGAGCATCCCACCGAACAGAGGTTCGTAAAATTGATGTTGCGATTCACGATATACGTCACGCGAAGACCGTTCAGGGCGCGGTTGACCCGGTCAGCGGCTTCCCGCAACGCATCCATTTCAGCGCCGGCGAGATCGCCTGCAAGCAGCTCCAACGCGTGCGCGCTGTCGAGGCGGTCGGCAGGGGTAAGTCGTTTCAGATATGCGGTCAAGCTCATTGGAAGAAAACCAAAATTGGGAAGACGGCTTTGCTTTGTGCCGCCAACCTTATTGGATTGTCCGACTGCCCGTCGGGATAATTCAAGGATTTTCCGAAATGCCCCGGTTGCAGTTTGGCGCAAACAATCCAAATCAGGATTGACCGTTGCACCTTTTTTTGCTACGTATTTTCAACAAGATTAAAGCGCGGCAGCCGTTTTCGCTGCGGTAACCCGCGCGTGCCAGATTCTGCATCATTCGTTAAGGAACCGGCTCCCATGCAGCGGTCGGAAAACAATCCAGCGGCAGCCGGCGAGGACGTCTTGCGTCACAGCGGCGAAAACCCGAAAGATCAGGACCGTCGCGCCTGGCGCGAGGCCCTGCGCCTGCGCATCGGCTTTGCCATCCCCGTCCTGATGCTTCTCATGCCGCTGATTCTTGGCATTCTCCACTATCGTTTCCTGGAAGAGCTGCTGCATGTCGTGCCCAACGACAGTCCATTGTGTGCGCAATTGGCCGAGGCGCTCCTGCGTGTCTATGTCTCGACGTTTGTGCTGTGCGCGATTGCGTTGCTTTTCGGTTTGGGTTTATCCTGGGCCATTTTCAAGCCCATTCGCGAGTTGATTCGCACCACCCATGAAATTGCCACGGGCAATCTCAGCCGCGTCGTTCCGGCCGACTCGCGCGACGAGTTTGGCGTTTTGGGCAACAGCTTCAATGAGATGATCACCTCGCTCAACCGCATGATCGCCGAGCGCAACCGCTATATTCTGGAATGCTACACCGGGGGGCTCATTTTGGCCGACGCCACCGGCCGGATCATCGCCACCAACACAGCCGCCGAGCAAATCCTCGGCGAGCCGTCCAGCGCCATGATCTCCCGGCCGATCGGCGAGGTGCTTGCGCGCCATGAGGGCGCACGGCATTTCCGCGAGATCATCGAGCGCGCGGTCGCCGACCGCCAGTTTGTCTCCAGCCGCGAGATCACCGCTCGCTTCAGCAACGGCAAAAGCCTCCCTCTGGTGGTCACGACCTCGCCGCTGCGCGATCTGGGCGGCGGCCCCGGCGGTGTCGTCATCAATTTCCGCGACCTCTCGCAGGTCAAGGCCTTCTATCGCCAGATGACCCGCGCCGACCGTCTCGCCACCATCGGCACACTGGCGGCCGGCGTGGCCCATGAGGTGCGCAATCCTCTGGGTTCGATCAAAGGGCTGGCGCAGTTGCTCTGCGAGGAAAGCCCCCCGGACAGCGAAACCCGAAAATACGCCGAGGTGATCATCCGCGAGGTGAACCGCTGCGACGGCGTCGTGCGCGAACTGCTCGAATTCTCCCAGGCCGACCAGCAGGAAGTGCGGCTGTGGAACGTCAACGAAGTTCTGCGCGAGGCGCTCGAAACCGCCCGCTGGAAGGCGGCTGAACAAACGGAGGGAAAAATTCACATCCGCGAACACTACGGCGAGGTCCCCGCCATTCCTCTCAATGCCGAGCGGATGAATCGGGCGCTGCTGAACCTGATTGTCAATGCCTTCGAGGCCTGCCGCGACGGCGGCGAAGTGGCAATCTCCTCATCGGTGGAATCGGCAAACGACTCGCCCGACGTGGTGTTGATCCGGATTGAGAACACGGGCCAGACCATTGCGCCCGAAAACATCGAGCGCGTGTTCGAGCCCTTCTTTTCCACCAAACCCGGCGGAACCGGTCTGGGCCTTCCCATTGCCTATCAGATTATCACGTCGCACAGCGGAGCCATAGACGTCGAAAGCCGGAACGGACGCACGGCCGTCAGCGTACGTTTGCCGGTAACCTCGCGCAGCGTTTCTGCTGCATAGCCCCGGCCGAACACATTTGAAGTTTGGGGTCCTTCCGGTTTTATCGGAACCGGATTGAGATTCGATTGAGGCGGCCGGAGGAAATCTATAGATGCCCGTGCACACAGACGCAGCGGCTATTGTACGACGGTCGAGAGCGAGCGGTGCGCGATCTACCATTGAGATGTTGGCGGCGCGTATGGCTGCGGTTTCGGATTAGGCGGGATCGGCGTGAACAGCGCAGAGGGATGCGGACCGAAGTGTTGGAGGGCAAGGCGCGCCGGCTACCATTCGATTTCGTGCGCTTCGAGGGGGCGGGGGTTGACCCGCACTTCGGCAACGTGGCCGTCTTTGATCCGAACCATTCGGTCAGCCATGCCGCCGACGGCCGCGTTGTGCGTGATGATGACGACTGTCGTGCCGATGTTGCGGTTGATGTCGCGCAGAAGGGCGAGGACGACCTTGCCGGTCGAGTAGTCGAGCGCGCCTGTCGGCTCGTCGCACAAGAGGATTTCGGGCTGTTTGGCCACGGCGCGGGCGATTGCCACGCGCTGCTGTTCGCCGCCCGAAAGTTGCGACGGAAAGTGATCACTGCGATCGCACAGGCCGACCAGTTCCAGAGCGCGAAGCGAGTCCATCGGCCGGTTGGATATCTCCGTAGCCATTTCGACATTCTCGCGCGCCGTGAGGTTTGGAATGAGGTTGTAGAATTGAAACACGAAACCGATATGGCGGCGCCGATAGAGCGTCAGGCGGGCTTGCGAGTATTGCGAGAGGTCTTCGTTCTCGAACCAGACCTTGCCCGCGGTCGGGGTGTCGAGGCCGCCGATGATGTTCAGCAGAGTGCTTTTGCCAGATCCGCTGGGACCGATAATAGTGAGGAATTCACCGCGGAAGATTTCGAGGTCCACGCCGCGAAGCGCCGACACCGTGACCTCGCCCATGACGTAGTCCTTGCGGAGGTTTTCAACCCGAAAGAGAATGCGATTTGGAGACATGAATCGGGCTCACCTTTGCGATCCGCGAATTCCGTTTGGAAAACCCTGGATTCTAGATTCTTTCGCCTAAAGATCTAGCCAAAGTTCATCCGTCTTTATGGAGCATCGCGTTATGGCGCATCTCATGTTTGGTTGGCGCTGAAGGCCGCCTTCGGCGCGTAGAAATGTGTCAAGTAAAAGCGGCAGCATGGCTGCCGCAGTCCAAAGTAAAAGCATTTTGCTTTGCGGTATTAGGTGTAAAGATTTTGGAGTGCGGCAGCCATGCTGCCGCTTTGCCGCAATGGTTCATCGCACGACAAACGATTGCCATGGTTTTTGCACCCGCCTCCCAATCTTCGTCTTAAGATCTCGACATCTTGCGATGACTTTTGGGGTTGTGGCAGAAAGCCACATTAGATTCTTTCGTTTAAAGGAATGCCCAGGGAGAGTCAAGCGGTTCGTCGGAGAGGAAGGCATTGCCAAGTTTGATTCGGTAACAAAGCGACAGCATGGATGCGCGCTGTCCAAATCAAGAACAGCCGTCGGCCGATAGTTGAAAAACGGGCGCATAGAGAAAAACTCACTTGAGCGGTTCTTGTTGCGTTTTTTTTGATTGATCCCTGGCGGCGGAAACTGCACACGTGAGCCGATGGATGCTGCGCCGCCGCTGCTCGAACAACTCTACGCCGCTTTCCAATCATCGCCTGTTCTGTTTTTCTTTGCGGTTCATCTGACGCTCGGGCGCACCCTCTCGCTTCTGGCGGGACTGTGGATCGGGCTTCCCCCGCCGCTGCTGTTTGCTCTGGCCTGGGTTGGCGACATGATGAACGTACCGTTTTTCGGGACGCTCTACGATCTGGCGCACAAGGGGCTGCGGATTTCGCGGCGCATCGCCGGCTGGCTGGATCGCACGCGCGGGCACTTGGAGTCGCGCGGACTCTACCGGCGCTTTGCAGCCATGGGCGCGTGGGGCGTGGTCCTGATTGCCGCGATCCCATTGTGGGGGTGCGGGATGTGGTCGGCGATTTTGCTGGCCTGGACGCTCCGCATGAGCCGGCTGTCGGGGATCGTTTATCTTTCGCTGGGCAGTTGGATCGGGTCGCTGGTTGTGCTGGGTGCGGCCCTGGGTGTTCTCCACATAATTCGCGTTGCGTAAGCATGCGTGAAGCCGCACCGCAACAGGCAAAAAGGTGCATCTCTATTGGAAATAAGTACCCTCTTCATGGCAGTAAGGCGCGTAGTACGATGAACGAAAGGCAGAACCAGAACAGAGTAGCGAACGAAAAACAAACCATGAACCTTTCTCGCTCTCCGCTGTTGATTATCGGCCTCGATGGCGCATCGCCCCAATGGATCCGGCAGTGGACGCAGTCGGGCGATCTGCCCAATCTGGCCGGATTGATTGCGCGCGGCACTTTTGCACCGCTTCTTTCAACCGTTCCCCCGATTTCGCCTGCCGCGTGGTCCACCTTCATGACCGGCCTCCAACCGGGCAGCCACGGCGTGCTGGGCTTTCGCAATGTGGACGCGCGGCGCTACGAATACCACGAGCCGGACATCATCACATCGGCGCGCGTGGCCGGCCGGACTTTCTGGGACGTCGCCGGCGCACACGGACTGCGCGTGGCGGCGCTGTGGGTGCCTGTCACGTATCCGCCGTGGAAGGTCAACGGCCTTTTGGTCTCCGGTTATCCCACGCCAAGCGAAAGCCGGTCGTTTGGCTATCCGGCCGACCGCGCGAGCGGCATTCCATGTCTGACAGAAAACTCGGCCTTTTTCCGGTCAGCGGGGAAAGCGGCCGTTGCGGCGGAGTTGCTGCGTCTGGCGCGCGAGCGCAGCCGCGTCGCTGCCGATCTGATTCGCCGCAGGGAATTCGACCTCTTGGTCATGGTGATCGGTTCCATTGATCATGCCCAGCATCGCTATTGGCACTATGGCGATCCAGCGCATCCGGCTTATGATCCGGAAGGCGCCAGGATGTTCGGCGACGCCATTCGCAACACGTATCGGGCGGCCGATGCCGCCGTCGGCGAAATGCTGGCCGCAGCCAGCCCGGAAACCAACGTCCTTGTCATGTCCGATCACGGCGGCGGACCCGCGGCCTCTCGGTTGTTTCACCTGAACGCGTGGCTGCGCGAGCAGGGGCTGCTCGCGGCCGAACGCCCCAGCCTCTGGCGGCGCACGGCGACCGCTGCTTACCGCTGGGCGCGCGATCGCATTGCAGCCAAAGAACAAATCTATCGCGCTCTGCCCCGCGCGCTTCGCATCCGCCTGACGCGTTTCGACGCCGGCGCCAGCTTCGGCGTAGCCGGCATCGTTTGGTCGCGCACGCGAGCGTTTCGCTTCCCGCTCCATATCTGCCATCAGGGAATTGTCATCAATCTGAAGGGCCGGCAGCCGCAAGGCTGCGTCGAACCCGCCGACTACGAACCGCTGCGCGAACAATTGATTCGCGATCTTCTATCACTGCGCGATCCGCACAACGGCCGGGCTGTCGCGGCCTCGGTCCGCCGGCGCGAAGAAATCTATCAGGGCGCGCAGATCGAGGCGTTGCCGGATTTGATCGTCGAGACTGCCGAGGGCTATTCGGGCAGCTCGCAACTATGGAGCCCGCCGATTACCTCCACCTCTCTCCGCCAGTTACGGTCGCTTAGCGGAATTCATCGGCGCGAAGGGATTTTGATCGCTGCCGGCCCGAACATCCGCCGCGGCGCCGAATTGTCCCGCCCCTCGATCTGCGATCTGGCCCCAACGGCGTTGAGCCTTCTGGGCGTTCCCGTTCCCGCGGGCATGGAAGGGCGCGTGCTGAACGAGATTCTACTCGGCGCGCCCGAAGCAGCCCGGACGACCCTGGGCGAGTCCGCTGCTTCGCCGCCGGCAGGGATTGCCGAAGGCGCATTTTCGCCGGAAGAGCAGGACTCCATCGCCGCGCATCTGAAGACGCTGGGCTACATGGACTAACCATGCCGTCGGAACGCCGCATCCTCTTTTTGGCATCCTATGCACCATCCCTCGAGCGGCCGCGCGCGTATAATATCCTGCACGGTCTGGTGCGGCACTTCCGCGTCACGCTGATTGCGCAGGCTCGCTCGGAAAGCGATCGGGCGGCAATCGAGCGCCTGTCCGCATGCTGCGAGTCTGTAGAAGCCGTGCCGCTGAGCCGCGCGCGCAGCCTCGCCAATTGCCTGCGCTATCTGCTGACGCCGACACCGCTGCGGGCGGCCTACTTTTCCAATCCCGCCATGCATCGCGCCATTGCGCGGCGGCTTTCCGCGCAGCGCTGCGACCTCATTCACGTCGAACACATGATGGCCGCCCGCTTTGCTCTGCCGTTGCGCGGCGTCGTGCGCATTTTCGATTCCATTGATTCGATTGCGCGGCTCCAGGAAAAAATCGCGCGAATTTCGCGCACCCCGCTCGACCGCCTGATCAGCCTCGCCGAGTTGCCCAAGGTGCGGCGCTACGAGCCCTGGCTCTGCCGCCAGTTCGACGCCGTGCTGGCCAGCACGCGGGCCGATTGCGCCGCGTTGCAAGCGCCCAACGCGAGGGTGGTGCCCAACGGAGTGGACTTGGAGTTTTTCAAAGTGGACGCGACGGACGGGATCGAGGCAGGCGAGGAGGTATTATTTTACGGCCGGTTGTCGTATGCTGCCAACCGCGAGGCGCTGCGGTTTCTTTTGTACGAAATCTGGCCGCGCGTGCGAACGGTCCGCCCCGCGGCAACACTCCGCATTGTTGGCCCTTCGCCGCCGCGAATGGCCGCCCACGCAATCGAAAACGGCGTTGTTGTGATCGGTCGTGTGGATGATGTGCGCCCGTATGTCCGCAGGGCGCGGGCAGTAGTGTGTCCGGTGCTCTTCGCCGTCGGCACGCAAAACAAAATCCTCGAACCGATGGCCATGGGCGTGCCGGTGGTCGCCACACCCGAGGCCGTGGCTGAAATGGCCGCGCAGCCCGACCGAGACCTGCTGATTGCCGCCGACGCCGAATCGTTTGCGCGACAAGTCGTTCGATTGCTGGACGACGCGGCGCTTCGCCGCTTGATTGCTCGGAATGCGCGCGCCTATGTTCAGACCCATCACGACTGGCGGGTGATCGTGGACTCGCTGGCGGATTTCTACTTTGCGCTTCTTGCGCAGCACACATGAAGGCGGCATCCCGGCTCGACGCGGCGGCAAAATGCCTGATGGACTATGTCCTCGGGACAGTGCTCCTGCTGGCAGCCTTGCCATTGTGTTTTGTGATTGCGGTCGCGATCAAACTGGACACGCCCGGACCGGTCTTTTATCGCCGGCGCGTCGTCGGCCGCGGCGGCCGCGAGTTCAACGCCTTCAAGTTCCGCACCATGCGTGCCGATGCCGACGCCATGCTGGCCGAGCATCCGGAATGGGCCATGGAGAACACCGAGGGCCGGAAAATGCCCGATGATCCGCGCGTCACACCGTTGGGACGCTGGCTCCGCCGAACCAGCCTCAACGAATTGCCGCAGCTGATCAATGTACTCCTCGGCCAGATGAGCCTCGTCGGCCCGCGCATGGCGACCGCGACGGAGCTGGCAGGCCGCGACGCCTGGCGCGAGGCGCTCATCCGGGTCAAGCCCGGCCTGACCGGCCTCTGGCAAGTCAGCGGGCGCAACGATTTGCCGCTCGACGAGCGGATTCGCCTTGACCGCGAATATGTCGAACACCGCAACATTTTTCTGGACGCGCGGATTTTGCTTCGAACCATCCCGGCTGTTTTGCGCGCGCGCGGAGCAAGATGAGAAGCGAAAGGCTCGCAGCGAGAGGCTAGAAGTCAGAGACGAGACGTTTCAAGAATGGCGCCACTATGACCGACCTTGACGAACTGGAAAACAAGAGCATCTACCTCATCCGCGAGGCCTACGCCCGCCATCGCAACATGGCCATGCTCTGGAGCATCGGCAAGGACTCGACGGCGCTGCTGTGGCTGGTGCGGAAAGCGTTTTTCGGTCCGCCGCCCTTCCCCGTCGTTCACATAGATACCGGCCGGAAGTTCAGGGAGATTTACGAATTCCGCGACCGCTTTGCGGCCGAGTGGAATCTCAATCTGCTCATCGCCCGCAGCGGCCGCGCGCTCGAGTCCGCGCCGTCGTTTGCCGACAAGCTGGCCTGCTGCACCGAGCTCAAGACCAACGCGCTCAAACGCCTGATCGCCGAACGGCGCTTCGAGGCGCTGCTTCTGGCCATCCGACGCGACGAGCACGGCATCCGGGCCAAGGAGCGTTTCTTTTCGCCGCGCGACAGCTCGTTTTGCTGGAACTACCTCGATCAGCCCGCCGAACTGTGGGATCAATTCGGCGCCGCGGCCGACCCCGACACGCATCTGCGAATTCACCCGATGCTCGACTGGCGCGAACTCGACATCTGGCGATACATCCGGCGCGAGGGCATTCCCGTGACGAGTCTGTATTTCGCCCGCGGCGGCAAGCGGTTTCGCAGCATCGGCTGCGAATGCTGCTGCCAGCCGGTCGAGTCCGATGCCGCAACCCTCGACGACATTATCGAGGAACTTCGCGCCACGCGAATCGCCGAACGCGCCGGCCGCGCGCAGGACAAAGAACAGGCGTTCATGATGCAAAAACTCCGCTCGCTGGGATATATGTAATGGACCTTCCATGGCTGCGCATCGTGGTCGTCGGCCACGTGGACCACGGCAAGTCCACGTTGATCGGGCGGCTTTTGCATGATTCGGGAGCGCTGCCCGAAGGCCGCCTCGACGAAATCGTGCGCGCCGACGCCGCAGCCAACGCTGTCCCTGAATGGGCGCTCCTGCTCGATCACTTCCACGAGGAACGGGAACAGGAACGCACCATTGATTCGACTCAGGCCTTTTTTGCCACCGGCCGGCGGGTCTATCGCATCATTGACGCGCCCGGCCACCGCGAATTCCTCAAAAACATGGTCACGGGCGCGGCGCAGGCCGACGCCGCCGTGCTGGTCATAGACGTCGAGGCGGGCGTGATGGAGCAGACCCGCCGACACGCCGCCCTGCTTGCCTTGCTCGGTCAGACGCGCGTCATCGCCGCGGTCAACAAAATGGACCGCGTCGGAGGCCGCCGGGAGGATTTCGACCGCGCGGCCGCCGATGCCGCCGCCCTGCTTGCCCGAATGAACCTCCGCGCTCATGCCGTCATTCCTATTTCCGCCCAACAGGGTTGGAACCTCGCTGTCCGAAGCGAGGCACTCGCGTGGTATGACGGCCCGACGCTGTTCGAGGCGCTCGACTCGCTGCCGTCGCCCGAACCGCAGTCCCATCGCCCGCTCCGCTTCCCTGTGCAGGACGTCTATACGCGAGAAGGCCGCCCGCTGGCAGTGGGTCGGGTGGAAAGCGGCCGCGTGTTCGAGGGGCAAGCAGCCGTGCTTCTGCCCGACGGTGTTCGGGTCAGGATTCAATCTGTCGCGAGGTTTCTCGAAAACCGCACATCCGCCGAGGCGGGCGAGTGTGTCGGATTGGCAATCGAAGGGGCGCATGACATTCGGCGCGGCGCGGTCCTGTGCGATCCAGCTGTTCCCGCCAAAGTTGCGCGGCGATTCGAGGCCAACGTATTCTGGCTTTCCGACGCGCCGTGGGAACAAGGCAACCCGCTCGTGTTGCGCTGCGCCACGCAGCAGGCCCCTGCAAAGATCGAGCGCGTAATTCGGCGCGTCAATTCGGCTTCGTTGGAACCCATCGCGACCAACGCCACGCGTCTGGAGCACGCCGAAGTTGCCCGTGTCGCCATTGAACTGGACGCCCCTATCGCCGCGGATGGTTTTGGCGACTGTCCTGCGCTGGGCCGCTTTGTCCTCGTGAAAAATCAGACTGTCGTCGCCGGAGGAACCATCGCGGCTATTCCTCACTGACAGACCCCTTGCATGGAGGGATGCCTTCTCCGGCGTCCGCATCTTTGTTGCGGTTGAACATTCCACCGGCCGAACGCCCGAGCGCGCGGCCGCAGGCTCCATCATCTTTCTGGGGAGGAAGCATTGAAATGAGCATCACCCATCGAATCCGATCCCTGTTTCCATCCGAGGCCGAAATCCCCGCAGAGGTTCGGCTCCACCCGCCCATCGAGCAGCGCGACTACTTGCTCGACGGCCGGCTGTGCCCATGGGACGGCTCCGTCGAGGACGCCCTCTCGCCCGTTTGTCTGCGCACGCCCTCCGGCCTCGCGCGCGCCCGAATCGGCAGCTATCCGCTGTTTGGCGAGCGCGAGGCGCTGGCCGCCCTCGATGCCGCCGTCGCCGCTTACGCAAACGGTTGTGGGCGCTGGCCCACCCTGTCGGTGGCGGCGCGCATCGAGCACGTACAGGAGTTTGCGCGCCGGATGAAAAACCGCCGCGACGAGGTGGTTCGACTGCTCATGTGGGAGATCGGCAAGTCGCTCGCCGACTCCCAAAAGGAATTCGACCGCACGCTCGACTATATTGCCGATACCATTGACGCCCTCAAGGACCTCGACCGCACCTCGTCGCGTTTCGTCATCCATCAGGGCGTGATCGGGCAGATTCGGCGGGCGCCTCTGGGGGTCGTGCTTTGCATGGGACCGTCCAACTACCCGCTCAATGAAACCTTCACCACGATGATCCCCGCGCTGATCATGGGAACCACCGTGGTGATGAAATGCCCGCGGCCCGGCACGCTGCTTCACCGGCCCCTGCTCGAAGCGTTGCGCGACGCGTTTCCGCCCGGCGTAGTCAACACCATCTACGGCCAGGGACGAGCGGTCGCTCCGCCTCTGATGGCCTCGGGCAAGGTGGACGTGCTGGCCTTCATCGGTTCGCCCGGAGCGGCCGACTCGCTCAAAAAGCAGCATCCACGCCCCCATCGCCTGCGGTGCGTGCTCGGGCTCGCGGCCAAGAATGCAGGCATCATTCTGCCGGACGCCGATCTCGACCTGACTGTTCGCGAATGCGTTCTCGGGACACTCTCTTACAACGGCCAGCGCTGCACGGCGCTCAAAATTCTGTTTGTGCATTCTTCTATTCTGAAGCAGTTCCTCGAACGCTTTGCCGACGCGGTCAACCGCGTCCCCTTTGGCATGCCTTGGGAGAAGGACGTGCTGGTCACTCCGCTGCCAGACCCCGAAAGCGTCCACCGCCTCGAAGAACTGATCGAAGATGCCAAAACACACGGGGCCGAAATCGTCAACGAAGCCGGCGGAACCTCCGAACACACCTATCTCCACCCTGCGATCCTTTATCCGGTTAACGACAGGATGCGCTTGTATGCCGAAGAACAGTGGGGACCGGTCATTCCCGTCCTCCCATTCGACACCGTGGAAACCCCTATCCAATACCTGATCCATTCCCCCTATGGCCAGCAGGTCAGCTTGTTCGGCAGCGACCCGGATACGCTGGCCAGACTGATTGATCCGCTGGTCAATCAGGTCTGCCGGGTCAACCTCAACAGCCAGTGCCAGCGGGGGCCGGATATTTTCCCGTTCACCGGACGCAAGGACTCGGCCGAGGGAACCTTGTCCGTCTCCGACGCGCTGCGCGTGTTTTCGATCCGCACACTGGTAGCCGCCAAGGCCAGCGACCTGAACAAAGGGATTATCAACCGGATCGTGCGCGAGCGGAAGTCGAATTTCCTTTCGACGGATTTCATCCTGTAAAGCCCGCCGGACGGCTGCCCGTTGCGCAGGCCAGCAAATAAAAAAACCGCGCCGGAGTGCGAATCCATCCCCCGGCGCGGTTCGAGTCTCTTCGGCGCAAAGCAGTCCGCCGCAGCGGAGCGGGCTACTTCTTGGCTTCCTTCTTGCCCTCGGCTTTTGCCTCGGCCTTCTCTTCTTCTTCCTCGGCCACGCCCTCTTCCTTCTCTTTGCCCTTGCCGATGACTTCAGGCTCCTGGACCTCGGCCTCGGCCGGCGCAGCAACCAGTTCCTCCTCCTTGCGCGGAGCCAGAACTGTGAACAACGCTGTGTCGGGCGGCGTCAGAAACTCGATGCCTTCCATCGGCGGCAGATCGCGCACAAAAAGCGAATGACCGATGCGGATCTTCTCGACGTTGACGCGGATGACATTCGGCTTGGTCAGCGGCAGGCAGCGCACTTCGATTTCGCGCAGAAGCCGTTCGAGCAAGCCGCCGTCCTTCACGCCCACCGGCGTTCCGACCGACTCGATGGGGACTGCAACGTCAATTGTCTTGCTCAGGTCAATGCGGAAGAAATCGGCATGCAGCAGACGGCCGGTCACCGGATGCCGCTGCGATTCCTGCAGCATGACATTTTCGGTCTGGTCGCCGATTTTCAGCGAAACGATTGCGTGCGTGCCAGCCGTGCCTACCAGATGCTCGACCTCGCGCACGTTCACCGAGACATTGACCGGCGGGCGCCCCAGCCCATATACCACGGCGGGAATTCTGCCGTTGGCGCGCAAACGGCGACCCGGTCCCTTGCCGCACTCCGTCCGAGGCTCGGCCTGTAAGACAACCTGTTGCACCACGTTGCAATCTCCCTTCGCGTCCCGGCAGCCGAAACGCATTTCATTGATTTCAAATGGCTTTACCGCTTCTCACGCAAAAAGCGGGCTATTTCTATAGGGCAGGGCAGCACCATTGTCAAAGCCTTTTTCCACCGATCCGACCTTTCGACCTTTCGGCAGCCCTTGCCGATTGCGCCGCGGGAAATTGAGCGATAAAAGAAATCTTCGCGGCTTTGTCGCCTTTGCACGCGACAGAATGTTGAAGCATCAAGGCCCACCCTCCCGCTTGCCCCCAAGTCTTGACAAGTAGCCCTTCCGTCCTTAACAAAAGGATTGGATTGGTTTTGCCGGAGCCGGAAAAAGATGGCTTATTTTCGCCCCATCAATTATCCCATCGAACCCGAGGTGTCTGTGAGCCCGCCGCCCGTCAGTTCGCCCGACGACGTCATCCAAATTGTCGAATTGAAAAAACGCTATGGCCGCAAAATGGTTGTCTGCGGTCTGACATTTTCCGTCCCGCCGCGCACGCTCTTTGGCTTCCTTGGTCCCAACGGCGCCGGCAAGAGCACCACGCTCTACATGCTGCTGGGGCTGGTGCGCCCGACCGACGGCACCATGCGCCTCTTCGGCCAGTCGGTTCACGCCCGCGAGGTCAAAAAACGTGTCGGCTCGATGATCGAAACCCCGGCGTTCTACGGCTACCTCACCGGCCGGAAAAACCTTGAATTGCTTGGACGGCTGACAGGCACGGCCGAGCGCCGCCACATTGACGAGGCGCTCGACACCGTCGGTCTGCTGTCGCGCGGCGACGACAAAGTCTCAACCTATTCCGACGGCATGCGCCAGCGGCTTGGCGTCGCGCAAGCGCTGCTTCACAAACCCGATTTGCTGATCCTCGATGAACCGACCAACGGCCTCGATCCCGAAGGCAACCGCGACCTGTGGCTCCTGCTGCGACGCCTGGTGGCCGAGCGCGGCCTGACGGCGCTCGTTTCCAGCCACCTCCTCTCCGAGGTCGAGGAATACTGCGACCGCGTCTGCGTGATTGACCAGGGGCGGCAGGTGGCCTGCGACACGGTCGAGAACCTGCTGCGCTACGAAAGCCCGCTGCTGGACGTAACCTTTCCCGACGACACGGCGCGGACATTGGCGCTTCGCTGCTTTGGGCGGCACGACTGGATTCGCGTGGTCGCCGACGAAACCGGGGCGCTTCCCCCGCGAACCGTCCGCGTGGAACTTCGGCGCGAACCGGTCGAATTCAGCCGTCTGCTTCGCCAGAACGTCCTCGACGTCGAAGCCATCGTGCCCGTCCGCCGCACGCTGAAGGAGTTCTTCCTGTCGCTGACCAGCAAGGGCGAAGGAAACTGGGGGAGAAGAAGTTCGTAAATTTTCGCCGCGCAAGAACAGTTGATTGGAACGTGTGTGAACAGGGGTGAGATTTGCTGCGCAACCGCATCTCGTCATGCTTCTGCAGGATGCGGCAAACGGCTTACGCGGGTTCGCGGGGAAGACTCTGTTTTTTTATCCACGCGAAAATAGGGTAATTGGCAG
This sequence comes from Candidatus Sumerlaeota bacterium, assembly GCA_017161705.1. GTDB lineage: Bacteria > Sumerlaeota > Sumerlaeia > JADFCW01 > JADFCW01 > JADFCW01. The sequence continues at coordinate 14,529 of JADFCW010000110.1, forward strand.
TATCACTACAGATGGTGTAACACAAGCGGGCTCTGCGGAAGCGCAACATACCAGAGATGGCCGGCCGAGGCATGGCTCGGCGGCGTGCAAGGAGATGGCAATCCGTGTGCATCGCGTTGTCTCGAAACACTCTGAGACATTCTCCCCATGCCTCAGAAAGATCAACTCTCCTATGGGGAAGAGGGCTCATTAACTCCAGGATGCCAACTATCCATTTTCGGCTGAACCAGAACAGCCGGAATCACCCTCCGATTTCTTCGTGCAACAATTTGCCGCCCGAAGTCTGACCCCTCCGTCGGCCGCGGACCGACTGCCATTTCCCAAAGAAGAAGCCTACTTTTTCTTCTCCTGATTTTCCAGGGCGCGGATGATGCTGGTCGTGCGTTCGAGCCAGCGCATGGCCTGAGGTATCCACTCGCGCTCGGAATAGGACAGGGCGCGAAGCGCTTCAAGAGCCTTGTCGCGCAGCCGCGCGTCGTCGGGCGTCAGAAACTCGAACATCTGGAACTCGCGTTTGGCGACTTTCAGAATCAGTTCGAGCATCAGCGGCCGCCAGCGCGGTTCGCTCAAGGCATACTCGACAAAGGCTTCGAGGTAGGTTTCGGGCGTGCCGACATCGAGACGCCGTCCCTCCGCAAAAACCGCGCAGACGTGGCCTTGCGCTGCCATGGTGTTAATCGCCTCGGTGTGGTAAAATTCGCCCGGACCTTTGTGGCGCTTCCAGCCGCGGTCGAGCAGTTCGAGCAACTCGGGCGTGAACAGGTAGCGGCCGATGGACGCAATGTTCGACGGTTCGGTGCCGGGAGCAGGTTTTTCGACGATTCGCTTGACGTTGAGAATCGGCCGTTCGCCCTCGTATTCGATCGAGGACAGGCGCGAAATCTCCGGCCCCGCCTCGACCACCCCCAGGACGGATTTGCCTGTTTCCAGATAAGCCTCGATGAGGATTTTAGAAAACGACCGGCCGCCGATGAACACATCGTCGGGATAGGCGACGATAAACGGGCCGTCGCCCACCACGGGACGCGCTTGCAAAATGGCGTGACCCGTGCCGCGCATGTCGTCCTGGCGGATCGAGGCGACCATCAGGGGAACCGGCTGAATGGTGGGCAGCTGCTCGACGGCGTTGCGATCGCGCAAGAACCAATCGAGCTCGAACTCGCGGTCGAAGTAGTCCTCGACGGCTTTCTTCCGGCGCGAACTGATGAAGGCTACCTCTTCGATGCCCGCCTCGATGAATTCCTGAATGACGAAATCAATCGTGGGGCGATCCACCAGGGGGATCATCTCTTTGGGAATTGTTTTGGTCAGCGGGAGGAACCGCGTGCCGTAACCTGCACCCACGATGACGCCTTTGACTTTGTGATTGTTGGCCAAGGGAATTCTCCTTATTGGGATTCAGATAAAAGGGTTTGGCTATATAGGTAAACGCTTCGATGGCTCCAGGATCGTTACAAGACGATCAGCTCGGTCCTTTCGATTCGCTCGGGCGGTTGCTTCAGGCGTTCGAAGCGTTCGGCAATCCGGTCGCTGGAACATGGTCTTAGGCTAACCATGGGCTCTCTTACGCTTCGTCCAGATTCGTCATCCGCCGCAGCGCTTCCAGTTTTGCCAGCGCGGCGCCCGAGGCAAGAGCTTTGCGCGCCAGTTCGATGCCCTCGCGCAGGGTTTCTGCCTGTTCGGCAACATAGAGGGCGGCGCCGGCGTTGGCCAGTGCGACCTCGGCGCGCGGACCGGTCTCCTCGCCGCGCAAAACGGCAAGAGTCACAGCGGCGTTGCCGGCGGCGTCCTCGGCCGCGCGCAAGTCGGCAAGACTGGCCGTCCGCTCGACGCCGAGATCGCGCGGCGTTGCCGTCCACACTCGGATTTCGCCGCCGCGCAATTCGGTCAGTTCGGTCGGCGCCGTGATCGAGATTTCGTCGAGACCGTCGGCACCGTGAACAATCAGTGCGCGGCGGCAGCCCAGCGCGCGCAGCGCCTCGGCGAACATGCGGCCGAGCGAGCCGTCATAGACGCCGATTAACTGGTGCGTGGCGCCTGCGGGATTGCACAACGGCCCCGCGAGGTTGAAAATGGTGCGATGGCCAATTTCGCGGCGCGGCTGCACGGCATGTTTCATCGCCGTGTGATACAAAGGAGCGAACAGGAAACACACGCCGATTTCATGCAGACAGCGTTCGGAGAGTGCTGGACTGCAGTCAATCTTGACGCCGAGCGCAGTCAGCACATCGGCGCTGCCGCAACGGCTGGACATGGCGCGGTTGCCGTGTTTGGCCACGCGGACGCCCGCGCCGGCGGCCAGAAACATCGCCGTGGTCGAAATGTTGAATGTGCCCAGATCATCGCCGCCCGTGCCGCAGGTGTCGAGGATGACGCCATCGGGTGCGGCGATCCGCACGGCTTTCTCGCGCATGGCCTGCACGAAACCGAGAACATGCGCCGCGGTGTGGCCGCGAATGCAAAGCGCCGTCAAAAAGGAAGCGATTTGGCAGGGCGTGGCTTCGCCGGAAAGGATTTCGATCGCAACGCCGTGCGCTTCATGACCCGACAGATCGCTGCCGGCCACCAACTGGGCAATCGCTTCCTTGATCATGCTCGCATCCTGAAACTCGTGATTCGCTGATTCTTCGCGGTACAGACTACTGTTCCGTATCCGAAACAATTTCCGCGCACCACCGCTCGTTCACCCACAGCCCGACGACTCGGACCTTCAAATTCCACCCGACAATGCGCTCGACCGCCCGCTTGAGGCATTCCAGGTGTTCCGCCTTTGAGCCGGGATTTCCCAAACAGTCGTGATGGGCGGCTATGGCTACGACCCGCGAGCGGTGGCGCTCGACCGAGAGAGCCGCCTTGCGGCGGATGGCCTCGATGACCTCCGGCGGGCCGAAAGCCAGAATCCCATCGGCGCCGGGTTCGGTGATTACATCCACATACTGGACGGCGAAGCGGCTGCGGATTTTCTCGATCACGCAAATTTGAACGCGGCCGTCAATACAATTAATTGCCGTGGCGAAAGTATCGCCCGCCGCGTTTTTCACCGCGTTGCGGGCACTTGGTGTTTGTGCAGGATGACTTACCGCGCTCATGTCTTCCCGATGGAGAGAAAATTCCTCAGCAAATCCTTCCCGGCTGCCGTCAAAATGGACTCCGGATGGAACTGGACCCCCCAGACGGGATGCTCGCGATGGCGAAGCCCCATGATCAGGCCATCGTCGGTCCATGCGGTGATTTCCAGACATGGCGGCAACGACTCGCGCCGCACAATCAGCGAGTGATAGCGCGTGGCCTCGAACGGATTGGGCAGGCCGCGAAACACGTCGCGCCCGTCGTGATGGATCATCGAAGTCTTGCCGTGCCAGACGCGGTCGGCCCGCACCACCTCGCCGCCATAGACATCGCCGATGGCCTGGTGGCCGAGGCAGACGCCCAAAAGCGGGATGCGCGGCCCAAAGCGCCGAATGACGTCGCGCGAGATGCCCGCCTCTTTCGGCGTGCACGGGCCGGGCGAAATAACAATGCGTTCAGGACCGAGCTTCTCGATGGCGTCGAGCGAGACCTCATCGTTGCGAAAGACGCGCAGCTCCGCCCCCAGATCGCCCAGATACTGCACCAAATTATACGTGAACGAATCGTAGTTATCTATGACCAGGATCATGCCAGTCCTCGAGCAGCCATTTCGATGGCGCGCATCAGGCCGCGCGCCTTGTTCTCGGTCTCCTTGAACTCCAGCTCGGGCACCGAATCGGCCACCACGCCGCCGCCCGCCTGCACGTAGCAGTCGTTGCCCTTGACCACGACGGTGCGGATGGTAATGTAGGCGTCCAGATTGCCGTTGAAGCCGACGTAGCCCATCGCGCCGCCGTAAGGGCCGCGCCGCTGCGGC
>JADFCW010000111.1 GCA_017161705.1 Candidatus Sumerlaeota bacterium
AAACAACGCGGCTGCGCGAGACCACGGTCAAGGCCTCGGACGTGAACCCGGAGTATCTGGCCGCGCACGGCATCCCGCCGATCAACGTGGGGCGGCTGTCGCTGGCAACACTTCTGGCGCGGCCCGAAGTCCGCTATGACGACTTGTGTGCGTTGGGCCTTGCCCCTCCGATTGCAACGGATCCCGCGTCTTCCCAATCCGCAATCCCCAATCCGCAATCGGGAATTTCACGCCGCGCAGCTGAACAGGTGGAACTCTCGATCAAATACGAAGGCTACATCCGCCGGCAGGAAGAAGAGGTGGCACGATTCCGCCGCCTCGAGTCCGAGCGCCTTCCTGCCGACCTGGACTATCGCTCGCTGCACGGTCTCACGACCGAGGCGGCCGAAAAACTCTCGCGCATCCGCCCGATCTCGCTCGGCCAAGCCTCGCGCATCAGCGGAGTCACGCCGGCCGATATTTCCGTGCTGATGATTCACTTGCGCGCGCGAAACATCAGCGGCTTGGATGCCCAAACATCTGCGCGCGAAAAGGAATTGGGATTGTTTGCGAAAGGATGAACACAGCAGTCCGCAGGACGGGCCGTTCGAGACAATCCTTGCGAGGTTTCCTCAGTTCCTCCCGACGGCGGGGCGCTCGCTTCGCAACCATAGGGCCATTTGATGCCCGCCGGCTGCAGCGGCGAGATGGAGAAAATCGGTTCCCGCAACGGCCGCCGGAGCGCTGCAGTACGACAAGCGCAAGTCGTCAAATTCGCAATCCGCGTCGGCTGCGTCATAGGGAAGCGGCGGACACACACCGGCCTGAAGTCCTGCGAATGCGGCCAGAATTCGCGTCAGCCCTCCGGCGCAAAATTCGCCGATTGCCGCCTTGACTGCGGCGACCGGAAGCGGACTTCCTCTCCGTCCGGAGCGCTTGTTGATCTCGCGGATAATTTGCGCTTCGCACGCGTCCAGAGTTTGCGTGGCGTTGGCCGCCGAATTGATGAATGCCGCCGATGCCGGGTCCTGCCCGCACTCCGCCGACATCGCCTCGATGGCCCGCAGCAGCGGCTGCGGGTCGGCCGGATATTTCATAGGCGAGGTGCTCTGACAGCATTCGGCTATACCGCTCAGGCGTCCGAAAATCGGCCGATCGTCGGCTTCCACCGTATCGGCGCGCTCCAGCACAACGGCCGCGGCACCCTCGCCGATGACGAAGCCGCGGCGCTCCCTCGAAAAGGGGCGCATGACCTCCGGCCGCCCGCGTTCGGCGCGGCAGAGCGCGCGCACGCGCGACAGACCGTCGAACACCACGGGTGTCAGCGCCTCGCCGGCGACCACCAGCACGATATCGGCGTCGTTGCTTTCGAGCAAATCAGCGGCCAGCGCAAGCGCCGCCTCCGCCGAGGTCTCTTTCTGCGTTACCGTGAAATTGGGTCCGCGGCATTCCAGCTCGATCGCGATCAGACCGCCCGCGCTGTTGGGAATGGTTGCGGGGAAGTAAATTGGATTGGCGCCTTCGGGGCCTTCCTGAAGGAGGGATTGGTAAAACTGCTCGATGCTTTCGGTGTGGTTCATCCCGCTGGCGACAACGACGGCGCGGCGCTCGGGCGGGATGCCGCGCGCCGCAACGGCCGCGTGGTTAAACGCCTCGCAGGCCGCATACACCATCAGGCGCGACAGGCCGTCCATGCGGCGGAGGTGTGCAGCGGGAATATACCGCTTGTACTCTAGGGGCGCGCGCAATTGCGCGGCGCAATGGGAGTCCAGCGCCGACGTGTCGAAATTTGCGATGAGCGCAATCGCGCTCCGCCCTGCGCACACATTCCGCGCAAACTCTTCGCGCGTCGTTCCCAGAGGGCTTAGCACGCTCCAGCCTGTGATTGCGGCATCCATCTATTCTTCCCAGCGGCGGAAAACCAACACGGCGTTGTTTCCGCCAAAGGCAAAATTCTGCGTCAGGGCGATGCGGGGCTTGGTGCGCCGCGCCTGATTGGGAACATAGTCCAGCGGGCAGTCCGGATCAGGCGTTTCATAGCGGATCGTGGGCGGAATCCAACCTGTTTGCAGCGACCGTACGGCGGCAACGGCCTCGAGCGATCCGGCGGCGCCGAGGCAGTGGCCGATCATGGCCTTGATGGAGCACACGGGAATCTGGCGTGCGTGCTCGCCGAGAGCGAGGAGCAGCCCGCGGCTTTCCGCGACATCGTTGTAGGGCGTCGCGGTGCCGTGCGCGTTCACATGATCCACGTCGGCCGGAGCGATGTGCGCGTCGGCCAGCGCGAGGGCCAGCGTGCGCGCGGCCTCGGCGCCCGTGGTGTCGGGCGCCGTGATGTGATGCGCCTCCGTGCTGTGGCCGTAGCCGAGGAACTCGGCCAGCGGCTCGACGCTGCGCGCCCGCGCGCTTTCGAGCGATTCGACTACAAGAAAGGCCGCGCCCTCGCCCAGCGACAGCCCGCGGCGGTTGCGGTCGAAGGGCCGGCACGGCTCGGGATCCACCGCCCGCATGGCGTTGAATCCCGCCACTGTCAGTTCGCACAACCCGTCGCCGCCGCCGGCCAGAATGGCGCGCGCCCGCCCCGCACGCACCGCTCGGAATGCCAGCCCCAGCGCATTCGTGCTCGATGTGCAGACGGTCGAGACTGTCCGCCGCGGCGCGCCCAATCCAAACCAGCGCGCAATGAAATCGGCGGCAGTGTTCAGTGCGTAAGGAACGAGCAGCGCGGGATGGGGGGCGTGCAGAGGGCGTGCGGCTGCCCTGTCTGCCGCCAATCGGGCGGCAGCGCGCCGGTAGATTTCGATACTGCGCATGCCGCCGCTTCCCGCGCCGAAGATGATGCCTGTCTGGGCGATTTCCGGAGCCTCCAGAAGCCGGGCGTCGCGCAAGGCTGCCGCCGCAGCGTGAAGGCTCAACAAATCCGTCCGCGAAAGACGCTTGGGGTTTTCACCCGGTTGAACCCCCAACGCGCCACCCGCAGGCAGCGGCGGAAGCGCCGACACTTCTCCGGCAATCTGGCTGCGATAGCCCTGAACATCGAAAATCGTGATCGGGCGAATCGCGCAACGTCCCTCGACCAACCCGCTCCAAATGACGTCGAGGTCATCGCCCAAGCCGCAGATTGCTCCCATGCCGGTGATGACGACGCGCTGTCGTATGCTTGAAAAACTAAATGGGGCAGAACTCGTCATACATGAAGTCAGATCGGGAACGGTCCCCCGCGCCGTTGCCGCTCATCAATTCTTCAACCGTTCTTCCCAGCTCCAACCTACCGATCCACTCTCACCGCATACCAAACGGTCGGGGGATTTCCAACAGGAATTCGCCAATTGGCTCCCGAGCGCCCAGCGGCGCGCGTTTCGCCCAGCGGGCGCCCTTCTGCGGCTAACGGTTGCACCGTCACGGATTTTGCTCCCTCCAAACCGCGCAGGATCACGGCGCCTGTCACCGGCTCGATGATCGGCGGCCACTTGCCCCATTCCGGCAGTGTGTGGCGGTCGTCGCTCCACGTCATACCGGAGTTGGCCACTTTCGCGCCCGCCGAAAGCACCAGTTGCGAAGATTGCGCGATGGGTTTGCCGTCCAGCGACGTCAGAACCAGCGCGCAGAAGTCATTGTCCACCTCGGCGGCCAGATGCGTGACGGAAATGCGGCGATGCTTCACAAAGCCGACCAGCACCTGCGTCTTGGCGCTGTCCACCGTCACCAGACCCTTCTTCTGCTCGTCATTATACCAGGCGATCTGGCCGCTGTCGGCGCGGATGACGGGACCGGACGTGTGCTCCGGAAACGGCAGCGTGGACTGGCCGCCGAAAGACAGCCGCACGGCGTATTGCAGAGGCGTCGTACGCGAGAAGCCTTTCGTAAAGAACGGCCGCTCGGCCTGCGGCATGCGAATGCTCTCGATGAGGTCGTCGGGCGTATAGGCGCGCACAATCATGCGCTTCGCCGCCGCGAGGTCCTGCCGGTGGAACATCAGGCCGCACACGGCCAGCTGCGACAGTTTCACTGGGTCGTTGCTGAAGTCGAACGTCGCGAGCCCTTGCTGTGTTCGTGCAGCCTCGCGGGGCGCACCGAACGTGAACCAGTAAATGCCGTCCCAATCGTGAAACAAGGTGTAGGCGGTCAGAATCGGAATCCCCTCGCATGCATACTCGTTGGGGAAAGGGTGATTGACCTCGCTGATGGTAAACGGGCGCCCGACCACCGGCGTCCGCGCAAACTGGATCACCGTGCAATCGAACGGGTCGTTGACCATCGCGGTGTTTTTCAGCCAGAACGACGGCCTTGTGCGCGGATGCTCCCAGTAGCCATGGCCGTCTATGATGTCGAACGTCATATTGGCGAGGATGTGCGGATAGCCGCTGATACTGTCATTGTGATCGGACGAGCCGACCAGAAGCGATTTGACGCCGAGTTCCTCGCGCAGCAGTTTTTTCATCCCGTCAAAGAAGAGCTGTTCCTTCTCCATGATGAACCGGGCTTCGGCGAAAAAGCGCTCGCGCGAGGCTTTGGCCATCTCCGCACGGCCATTGAGGCGCGGGACGGGTTGGCCTTCCTTGACGCCGGCCGACTCGCGAATGCGCGCAAGCACGTCGGGCGCGATGTTTTTCGCCAGCCACGCATTGTATTGCTCCGTCAATTCGTTGGCATAAGAAACGGGCAGCGGGCCCCATGATGCGTCGCCCTTGGGATCGTCCTTGCCGGCGAGACGGCCGGAAATCCATGCCTCGACGAGCGAGTTTTCATTGACCATCTCGACGCAAAGCACGGCCGGCTCGTTGCAGTAGTCCGAGCCGGTGTAGGGGTTGCGATGCGTGAGCAGTTGGCGTGCGTATTCGTGCTGGAGTTCGATCAGCCGCTCGTTGAAATAGGTGGCGCCTTTTCCGTAACCGAGCAGATGATAGTCGCGGACGCCGTCGCCTTTCTTATACTGCCGCGAGACATTCAAATTGAGGTTGGTGTAAATGCCGCGCTTTTTGAGTTCGGCGACGAAGAAATCGAGACGGTCGAGTTTTTCCGGATCGAGCCGGCGCGTGTCGTCGCGCGCCGGATCGAAAAAGCCGGCCCGGCGCGAGTCCATGTGATGAAAGCGGACGCAGTTGACGCCGTAGCGCGCGAGATCGGCGGCGATCAGCGGCGCGTCTTCCTTGGCGGGAAAGCAATTGGGCCCCGTGAGATTGACGCCCCAAATTCGGAAGCGCTTCCCGTCCGGTCTGACCAGATGATCCTTCTCGACGCGGATAAAGCCGTCCTTGCCTGCCGGGGCGTCGAGAAACGATGACAGATCCACGGCCGATTCGGCGGCCTTGTCCCAGTCAATCGCAAAGGGTACCGTGGCATCGGTTGCATGCAGCAGCCCCCGCAGGACCGGAAGAAATGCCAGAGCGATTGCTGCATAGACGATTTGTAAGTTGCGTCGGTGGTTCATCTTCGACCTCCTGAGTTCTTCTGGAAACAGCTCATAGATCAAGGTTCAATTTGCTGTAATCTCCCGCTTCAATGGGATTTTCGGTTCAACACGCACACAAAACAACCGTCGGGCGCAACCAAAAGAAACATCTTGAACCGCTGCGGTGAAGTTTTCTCGCACGAAGTGCGAGAGCCATGACCGCAAGGGCCGCAAGGTACAAGCGCTCAAGCGTCTCATCCGTTTGTTTCCTTTGCTTTTTTCAACCGCGGCAGACACTGGCGGGCAATGTCGCGAATCTCGGGATTGCGATCGAACCGCAGCCACCAGACGGCGCGATAGGCGCGTTGCACCTGAGGGGCCGGCGGTCTGCGGTTGGCCGCCGTGATGATTTGTGTCAGAACGAGAACGGCCTCGCGCCGGATTCGCAGGTTCTCGTTTTTGTCTTTGACAATGGTTTCCAATTCATCCAGAGCCCTCGCCCCCATCTGCAACAATTGCGTGTGGGCGGTATAGAAATCCACGCTCCAGCGCGGATCGTTCGGATAGGCCACGCAGTCGAGACATTCGCGGACGGTGCGAGGCGGCCGCGGCACCGGACGGATGGGTGGCGTGAGGCGTCGGGCGAGAATTTGCGCACGGTCGGGCTGAAACGTCCGCCCCTCCCGACGCCACCAAGCCTTCCACTTCGCCGCCGACTCTTTCCGCCGTGCGATGGGAAAATCCGTGTCGGGACCATAATCCAGGCCCGTGATCCACGCCAGCGCTTCGCCTGCCGCCACCGACGACGTGCGATTGGCGCGACTCGTCTCGTCCACCAGATACGAAAGTCCGGCGCGCGAGCCCAGCGTGGCCAGCGCCAGCGCCGCCGCAATTTTCAAATCGCTCTCCTTCTCGCGGTCGAACACAACGGCCAGCTCATAGACGCTTTGCGGCGCCCCGATCAGGCCCAGTGCCACGACCGCATTCAGCCGCAGCGTTTTCATCGTGTCGTTCTCGAAGCGCAACCGTTCGCTGGGCCGCTGCTGCGAAATGTCCCATTGAATAATTCGGCGAACCCCGTCCGACGGAAGGCCAAAGGCCAGCCGTCCCAGCGTCGGCGCAACCGACAGAACTTGCTGTCGAGCGCACTCGACGATGGCGTCCACGACGACTTGCGTTTTCAACGCCGGGGTAGCGGGCAAATCGGTAAACTGCGTTCCCGGCGCGAACCCGTTCTCCAGAAAGTGGGTCAGCACTGCCGGCACGGCGGCGATCCCATGGGCTTTCAAGCGCTCGAGACGAGCCGGATCGGCCGGTGCGTGAATCGGAAACGTCGTGGCAGACTGAGAGAACGAGACGGTTGAAAAAGAAAAAACCAGAAAGACAATCAGCGATGCATAGGTTTTGACAGTGCGGATATCAGTGTTTGCGGCGCTGGTGTTGCCTTTCCGTTTTTCGTTCATCGGTCATCATTCATCGGTCTGGGCTGGTGTGTGTAGGTCAAACTTTAGTTGGATGAATGAAGTTCTTGCCTCAGTTGGGTTTCGGCTTGCCGTGGAAGGAAAATGAAGGTTACCTTCCCACCGGAAGAGCATACGGCAAACTGAAGTTTGAACTATAAACGGCAAACTAAAGTTCGAGCTGCATGCTTATGTAAAACGGCCTATGCTAGTAACGCACTGCCGCGTAGTGCACGCTGCCTGTGCCGCCGCGCAAGGCATCGGAATACCACACGCAATGCACCAGACGGTCGGCTGTCACGGCCAGTCGCGGGCGGCTGAATGCGCTGTCGGCCGGCAGCGGGAGCGCCAGCGATGCTCCGACCTGCCAGGGCCCGCGGAGGGTTCCCACCCACACCGATGCGCCGCCGGAATCCCGCAACGTCCACGCCAGGGCAACAGTGTCCTCCCCAACGGAAACCGCACCGGGCGAGACCGCATCCCCCGCGTCTGTCGTATCGGCGACCACGCCTTCGCCCCGCGTTGCCGGCCCCTGGAACCCCGCCAGCACCCGGACGCGGTTGGCGATCAGGTCCGTCCAGACACCGGCGAGCATGCCCGACGGCGCCTGAAACAGCCACGGCATTTGGTTGGCATCCAGTCGCTCGAACTCCAGCGGCGTCACAACGTCGAACCGCGCCGCCGACGCAGACACCACTGCCGCGCGCAGTTGAAAACTGTTTCCGACCTCCTCATACCAGACCACCGGATACGGCGTATCGGGAAACAGCTGCGGATAGAGATTATGGTGGTCGCCGCGTGCGCCCGTTACATCCAGCACGCCCGAGGAAACCCCATCGCGCCAGGCTAACCAGATCGAGTAGCGCGTTGCACGGCCGGCCTGCCATGCCATCCAGACCCGGCCGCTGCGATCGCACGCCACCTGGGGAAACTCGCAGTCCACCTCGGGCGTGACACTGACGATCCCTTCGTCATGCCATTCCCGCTGCGGTGAACGCCGCGCATAACGGACGGCGAAACAGCCTGCCCGCCTTTCCGACCAAACCAGGTGCAGCGTGCCCGACGCGTCATACGCAGCAGCAGGATTGGCGCAGTCGCCTCCCTTGGCGCTAAACTCCAACACGGAAAATCCTCCCGGCTCCAACGCGGACAACTCGGCCAAAGCCAGACGCCGGGGCGCTGTCTTTCCTTCCTCTGCCACGATTGCAACCGCGCCGTCGGGCGACGTGCAGACAAACGGATTGCGATAAAAAGCTCCCGGCGCGTTCAGAACCACGGGCGGGACAACGATCACCGGTGCGGCGGGGAGCGTTTGAGTGGCAATCGGCAGACTCAGGGCTGGCAGCAGAATCAAGCCCAGCACCGTGCATTTCCCACGCAGTCGAAAAAAGGGCAACAATCGCATCCGCCCTCTGGAAAAATTGCGCATGCGCAATTCAGTCAAATCGTTCTCGAACACGGCCGAAACCGCAGTCCATTCTTTCGCGAAGAGTGCACTTTCCCTCTCGGATGTCAAGCCATTTGTCCGCTGAGGCGACCGCAATGCGCTCAAACATCATTTCGTCAATCGGCAGTCAAGAGCATCGGCTCCCGCGGCTACCAAGCGGGTTGGTGGCTACAGACCGAGGTCGGGGGCGATGTTCTGCATGGCGGCCACGCTGAGGGCGAGGAAGTCGTCGAGCGAAAGACCGAGTTTTTCGCAATCGAGGATTCGCTCGCGGCGGACATTGCGTGCAAAGGCCTTTTCTTTCATCCGCTTCCGAACGGACGAGGGCTTGACGCCGGCCAGCTTCTTGTCCGGCTGAACGAGGGCGGTGGCCACGATCAGGCCGGTGACGGTCTCCGCGGCCGAAAGCGCCTGGCCCATGCGCGTCTGGCACGGAATGCCGAGCGCCTCGGCGTTGTGCTCGCGAATGGCAAGGATGATGTCGTCGGGCATTCCCTCGTGCGCGAGAATCTCGGCAGTCCGATTGCCGTGGCGATCGGGACTGTCTTTGGTTTCCTCGAAATCGAGATCGTGCAACAGGCCGGCCAGCCCCCACCGATCGGGATTTTCGCCGAAACGTTCGGCGAGCGCGCGCATGATGGCCTCGCTGGCCAAACAATGTTTCACGAGAACGTCGCTGTGCATGTGCCGACGGAGAAGCTGCAGAGCGCGGTCATGGTCCCACTGTTCGCTCATGGCAAAGACCTCCGGAAACGGTATGATTCCCAGGATGAAAGCAGGATAGAATCTCCTTGTCGGATGGTTCACCTTTGGAAATCAAGCGCCTGCCCGCCAGATATGCCTTGTCGGGCCGTTCCGAGACCTGATCCATGAACGACAGTCGGCTCGCAACTCCGAACTGAAGTGTGGCCCTATGTGCGCGCGTAGATGGCTCCGGGCAGGCCATTACTCCAGCCGCCGCCAGTGGCGCACCGCCGCCGGAAGCTCACCCATACGCATATACACCAGGCCCCAGTTCAGCGAATTGATGAGGTCCTTGGTGGCGGCGAACACCGGCGGGCAGCCCTCCCAGAAGATATCCACCGTTCCGGTGCGATAGTATTTTTCCGCCTCGCGCAAATAGCGCGAGTGCCCCGAATACTTCCACGCATACGCGAGGGCGTCGGCCATCATCAGCGTCCAGTTGTTGATGTCGCGATAGTTGTATTCCCGGTCGCCGGTGTTCCATTGGACGCCGTCAAAATAGTAGTCATACCAGAAGCATGACTTGCCCGGCGCGTATTCCTCGGTCGCCCAGTTCAACACAAAATCGCAATAGGCCCGCAGCGCAGCACGCACGCCTTGAGTATCGGCCCAACCGTATTCGCTCAAGAAATCCAGGTAGCGACCCAGTGTCCACAGCTGCTGTACAAAAATGAACATGCGGATATAGGGGTTTTCCGGATGCGCCGCCGCATACGCGCGGGGATTCGCCACCCATCCCTTGTCGCTGAAATTTGTCGTTTTCGCCAGCACCTCGCGCATCTTGTTCAGAAGGGCCGCGTCGCCGGTTTGCCGATAGCCCTCGATGTACGCGAACAGGAAGTTGGTGACCTCGCGGCCCAGTCCTTTATGAAGGTCGCCTCCCGGGGCCTCGCTGAACGGCACTACGTTGACAATCCCGGTCAGCCCCTCGCGCGCCGTGTCGAGAAACCGATGCTCGCCCGTCAGATGATAAGCCAGGAGCAGGTCGGGCACAGCATAGAACAAATTCAGCGTCGGGCCGCCGTAGTTGCGGTTGGGATTCCAGTTGCCCGGCTCGTCATGATAGCAGTGGCCGAAGTAGCCGCCGTGCGCCCAGTGGCTGGCGCCTTCGTCGGGAATATGGAGAAAATCCACGTCGGCCAGATGCCGCGCCGCCGGCAGCGCTACGTCCATCCACCGCAAGTCGCCCGAACGGCAGAAATGAATCAACAGACCGTAGAGATACCAGTATTTCAAATTCAGCTGGCCTGCCTGATTGTCGCCGAACGGTTCATAGTCGAGCGGGAAATCGCCAAAGTCCTGCCAGCCATAAAGATTGTAATGAGCGACCACATCGAGCAACGTGCGGTTGCCCAGATTCGGATCGTGGATGTCGGGATTGAAATCCGGGTTGGGCTCGAACGTTGTGCGGCAGAATCGTTCGTAGAGCCTCCACCGTCCGAGGTTTTCCGCTGGCACATCCCCCAGCGCCCCTGTTTGGATATACCACGCGGCCGGCGCCGCGGCAAACAGCGGCCGCTGAAACGCCCTCGCCCGCCGCGACCCCTCGGCCTGGCTCATCCGCCCGTGCGCAAACGAGAGCAGGAGGCTGTGCGTCTTCTGCTCGCCCACACGGAAGTTGTGATAGAACTGAGTCCCGCGTGGAAACAGATCTACATAGACCGTCCCGTCTGGTCCTGCCCCCAGGGTCTTGGGGAAATTTTGCCAGAAATCGCGCACGGCCACGCACAGGGCCGGCGCGGTGGTCCCTTCGCGTGAAACGGCGATCCACCCCTCGGCCTGATTTCCCGTTCGCGCGGTCAGCCCCCCGCCTTCGATCCGGTAGCCCCGATAGCTGCAGTAAGAGTGGAGCCGCGGATGGGCCGACGCGGGCACGTAGCCGACATTCCCGACATAAGCGTTCCAAAAATCCGTGCCGCTGGACTCTTGGTGCACTGTCACAGTAGTCGCTGGACCGGCCACGTCAATCGTCCGCTCGGTCATCGCGTGCAGGGCGCCGGCACCGCTTGCCAGCCGCCAGCGTAATTGCAAGCTGCCGATATAGACGCTGTGCGTCGTGCGCTGATCGCGGCCGTTCGCCGGTTGGCCCTCGACGTCCTCGATGAGAGGGTGATTGTTCTCGACCGTAAAATCGAGGCGGACATCCGTGCGCCCCGCCGCAAAATACAACCGCGCCGTGTAATCCAGCACCGCTTGTCCGGCCGTATTCAGCAGGCTGCCCCGCGCACGAATCACCGCCGCCAACGGCCCGCTCCGTTCGACAATGACCGAGGTCGCCCGCGGCGTCAGATCCGGCAGCACCGCCCCGCGCACCAAACTCGAACTGCCCGCCGGACGGTATTGCAGCGCCTCGCCGACGGTCAGTGGCGCCAGCATCGCTTGTCCGCTAATTGTTACTTGGTCTATCAGATTGAATGACGACGTTTTGATGTCAAACACGGCCGCGCCGGTGTTGACGCGAATGCGGCCCGCCGTGCTGGTGTCGAGAATCAGCGGCGTAATGGGCGCCGGCCCCGGACCGCCCCGGTCGAGCATATAGGTTGCCGTTCCCGACGATGCGACTGTTGCCGGAAGCTGGACCAGCACCCAGCGAATTGGCGCTGTCGTGCAGTGGGCCGCCGCGCCCCATCGTGCAAGCACATGAAACTGCGCCGGCACTGCCGTCCCTGCAGAATTCCGAATCCGCAACGCCGAGACACTCGACAGTTTCCAACTGCGAGGCAGCGGCACACCCGACGCTACCATTTCACCCGAACGCGCCACACCACCCCGCTCTGCAACACTCAGCACCACGCTGTCGGGCGCTTGCGCCAACGCGGCCAAATGCAGCGCACCACTCCATACACCGCAGATTGCCCAGAAACACCCGCCCTTTCGCATAACCGTTTCCTCCTCCATTCTGGATTCCGCAGCACCTGCGGCGCTGAAACGGAGCAAAGTGAGCGGCACTACTTTGGTGCGTCGGCGGCTACGGTAATGGACCGGAGCATGAATCGGTTGGCGTCTGCCGTATGAGTGCTGCGGCGAGTGGATAGCCTGTCAACCGTTTCCTGTTCCGGGAATATGATTTGCCTATTATTGCCGCTTGTGAACCCACCCCTCCAAAAGACGGCTTAAGATATTCTCATGCGGATAGGCATGTCCCAGATGTTGCCGAAATCCTTCTCCGAACGGCCGTCCGATCAGCCGCCCGCGATCGGCCGCCCAAAGCTTCATCTCCTCGATGTATTGGTCCACGCCGTGCTGCCGGCGCAGCCAATTGCGCTGCGATTCGTGGCAGGCCAGCATTTGGCTTTTGATCTCGATGGTTTCGGATATGTCCACGACCAGCGATGGAAGAATCGGACGGCCGAACCAATCCTTTCCCTCGACCGGATCGCAATAATACAAGGCGGGAACGCGCGTCATCGGCGGCGAGGCCGCCGGCGAGTCCGTGCAGGTCAAATAGTGGGGCACCGATGCATAGAAGCAGGCGTTGCGCACCAGTGCGCTCGTATTCTCGTGGTCGGCCATATAGTCTTGCGGCGAGGGCGCAAAAACCAAGTCAGGCTGCACCGCCCGCAGCAATTCCGTCACGCGTCGGTTGGCCTCATCGTCCAGATAAATTCCAAAATCATGAAACTCCAAACAGCGGTAGGATGCGCCCAACAGGGCGGCCGCATTCGCTGCCTCGCGCCGGCGGATTTCCGCCGTCTTGGGCGCCGGCCACTCCACGCTGCCCAAATCCCCCGACGACAGGGTGGCAATCGCCACCGTGCAGCCCCGCTTCGCCAGAAGGCCCAGAGTCCCCGCGCACGTGAACTCCACGTCGTCGGGATGCGCTCCGACCGCCAGAACTTTCACGCCAACTGCTCCCGCATCGCCCATGAAACTCTCTCTCCTGCGCCCTCGCTGTCACGGACAACGTTCCCTGTCCGACGCGTCCAATGTTTTTCCATTTCTCATGCCCTGCCGCCAGCCGCCCGCGCCTCGGCTGTCAGCGGCTCGTTCATGCTTCCTGTGCGGTAGCCCTGCAGGTCGAGTGTAACATATTGAAAACCCAGTTCTTTCAGGCGCGCGACCAGCGCGGCGCGCACTTTGTCCTCCAGCAGCTGTCCCATGTCCTCGGGCAGAACCTCGATGCGCGCCATTTTTCCGTGATGCCGAACTCGCACTTGCCGGCATCCTAAATCGCGCAGAAAATTCTCCGCCTCTCCGACCTGCCGGAGTTTCTCGTGCGTAATCCGCTCTCCGTAGGGAAACCGCGAGGCCAAACAAGCCTCCGACGGGCGGTCCCAGTTGGGCAAGCCCATCTCGCGTGCCAGCGCCCGAATCTCCTCTTTCCGAAAACCCAGTTCCCGCAGCGGGCTTTTCATCCCCAGCTCCGCCGACGCGCGCATGCCCGGTCGGAAATCCCCTACATCGTCAGCATTGCTTCCTTCGACCACCGCGGCCAGACCCCGCTCGTTCGCCAACGCTTTCATTCGATGAAACAGCTCGCTTTTACAGTGATAGCAGCGGTTGACGGGGTTGTCCGAATAGCCCTCGATGGCCAGTTCCGAGTACTCGATGACTTCCTGGGGGAGGTCCAACTCGCGCGCAATCCGGCAGGCCAACTCAAACGATCGGTCGGTCAGTGACTCCGACCGAGCGGTGACGCCAAGAACTTTGTCGCGGCCGAGACTTTCGACCGCCGCCTTCAACAAGAATGTGCTGTCCACCCCGCCGGAGTACGCCACCAGAGCCGAGCCATACGAGCGGAGCGTGGCCTGCAAACGCTCGTATTTTTTTTTCAATTCCGCAGAGACCATACGCTTTCTACTCCTGTGAGCTTTTCGTTTCGATTCGCCGAATTTCATCGCGCAACTGCGCCGCGCGCTCGTAGTCCTCTTTGGCCACAGCCTCCTGCATGGCCGCGCGCAAGTCCTCGATCTTGGCTTCGGGAATCTGCTCCTTGATCTCGGTCTCCAGTTGCCGCAGCACGTTCAATTCCGGCGATCGGGTCGCCAGTTCCTCGCGCCCGATTTCCCGGAAAAACTCCTCAATGGCCGCAATTCCCTTGCGAACCTCGTTCAGCGCTTTCCCGCGCAATTGCCGGTCCAGACAGTGATACGCTGCCGCCCGCGTATACATCATGATCAGATACGGCCGATACTGTTCAAGCGACAGGCGGTCGCCCGTGTCGTCGGCATGCGCTTTGACAAAATCCAGCACGCGCAGATTGCGTAGCGTGTCGCGCATGACGCGCTCGAAGTCGCGCAGGGTGAACAGGCTCAAATAGCGCTGGTAATACATCACGGCCTCGTCGCGCAGCCGTGCGCAATCGTCCGGATCCAGCGAAAAATTCTCCGGGTTCTCCTGATGGCGCGCCTCGTAATATTCGAGCCACGACTCGTAATTCTGGGGCCGCTGTCCGTCCGGCCGGCCCTCGATCTCCATCTGAATCAGCCCCATCGGCAGGCGCATCTGAATCTTTACCTTGCCGTCGAGACCGATAATCTTGCGCACCGAGACCTCGTCGGGCTTGTAGTCCCAACCGGCCAGAATGGGCGTTATATCCTTGCCAAACTCCTCGTCCACACCTACTCACCTCGGCTGCAGGATTTGCAGCGCTGAAACAAAACAACACCGCTGCTCCTCCTATTCACATAAACAAAAGACTATCGCCCGCTCTTTGCGCGATGCAAGAGGAAAGCCGGCGGCGGCCGGTCGAATGCGGTATTCCAAAAACTTCTTTTCCCTTACCCCCCGCCATCGCTGCGTCATTTTCGTATGATCTGGTGCAGGGGCCTATGTCACACTCCCGTACAAGCCGGTCTTTATCCGATTCTACGTGTTGCGCAACCGGCCCACCAAGCGGCGTCTCAGCGACGCCTTTTTCTTGCTTCCGATGCCTAAGGGCGTCATTCTTTTGCCGGAGGGTGATCGAACTTACCGCCGGAGGGGAAGGCAATGGCTGCGACCGCTTCGCGTGCAAAGGGGAAGGCAAGTCCCGCTTCGACCGGCACAGGCGATGCCGCGCGGTCTCGCCCGGGCGACAGCGGCCGAACGCTTCTGCCCGGTGCGGGGCGCGTCGGCAAGGACCATCCGATCATTGCCCTGTTGGGCGACCTCGACGAGCTCAACTGCGCTCTGGGAGCGATTGTCAGCCATCTGAAAGAGTCAAAAAGCGCGGCGTCGAAGGCGCCGGTTCGACAGATCGAGCGCGTGCAGGGCGATCTGTTCGATCTCGGCGCGATGCTTTTCGCCCGCGGCAAGGATCTCAACGCCGCACGGCAAAAAATCGAAACCATGGTTGGGCAACTGGAGGGCGAGATAGTCGCGGCCAGGGCGCGCCTGAGGCCGTGTCGCGGCTTTGTTGTGCCGGGCGGCAACCTGACTGGCGCAGCGGCCCACCTTGCGCGCGCCATCTGCCGCCGCGTCGAGCGGACGTGCACGGCCGCCATGCGAAAGGTCGTTTCCGCTCGCGTACTGCTTCCCTATCTCAACCGCTTGAGCGAATGGCTGTTTGTTCTGGCAAGGTCGCTGAATGAGAAACGAAAAACACGAGAGAGGTAGTCGCCAGCCCAGCCGGCAAGACCTAAATAAAGGATTTTGGAGTGCGGCAGCTCTGCTGCCGCTTTCTCGCAGTTCGACCCCGCATGGCGGGAGCGCAGCGCGTAAAAAAACAGAGCCGTCAAAACAAAAGCAGCAGCATGGCCGCTGCACTCCCAAAAGTTTTCGGCTCATTCCGCAGGAAAGAAAACTGTCGTTCGGCTTTTCCAATATCCCCGCATGGGCATAGCGCAACATTGCGGGGAGCGACACGCTCTACATCTTGCTCCACACAATCGTTTCCTTCGTATCGGGCCATTGAGCGGGCCAGCGGATCAGCGTGCCGTCGCTGGCGAGGAAGCCGCGCACGTCCACGTGAACATAAGGCGTTTGGACAGGCCGTTCCCAGAAGTCGTGATGATCGTAAAGGCCCGCGCCGCCGTAGAGCGGTATCTTCTCGCTTCGATAGCGGCGATCGAGGGCATTGACGCAGCGCATCATCGGAATAGTGTCGCGGACCGTCACCTTGCCGTCGCCGTCGAGATCGTCCAGTTGCAGGTCGCCGTCGGCGTCGAGAATAATGTCGAGAGCCTTGCCGTATTGGTGGACGGAAAAAGGGGCTTTGAGCGATTCGGCGCCATCCTTGGCAATGCTCGAGCTGTTGTAAGCAGGCGGACGGAAGGCGTAGATGATGCGAATGCTGTCGCCGGGTAGTCCGGCGCGATTGAACTCGGCGATCAGGTCTTCCATTTTCCGGAGTAGGCCCAGATCGAGGGCGATGTACTGCCGCTTGCCCAGAGAGAACCAGGGATAGTCGAGGGCGAAATCGCCGAGTTTGAAATGGGGTGAGACGGGCAAGTCGCGCGAGGCATCGTCCACGAGATAGAAGGCGCGCGGCGGTTGAAACTTGTCCGGATGTTTTGCCGCATACGAGTCCTTCGAAACGCCCGGTGCGCGCGGATCGAGATACTCGCCGAGGGTGAATCCGTCAATCACGCCGTTTTTCAGAAGACGTCCGGGCGAAGGGGAAATGACGCGAAGGATAGCTTTCGCGGCAGGCGGCGCGGCGGCGCCGGGCTTCGCCGCCGACACGTTCAACTCGGCTTCGATGGTGGAAACACAGCTGACTGGCGGCGGCGTAAAGCGGTTCTCTCCCGACGATTCCGTCCGCTCCAGCCGGCCCCGATCGCATCGCCAAATGACGCGCGGTGCCGAGCCGCCCGACGGTTGCGGCATGCCGCGAAGACGCAGCGCCACCGGTTCGCTGTTCTCCAGAAGAAGCGTGGTCTTATACTGGCCCGGCAGCGATGCGACTATGGCCATGTCGGGCGTGGCCCGTGCAGCCGCACGGCCATCCCGGATGACGCCCATGCCAAGAGCAGCAGAGAAAATCAGAAAAAGGTCGCGGGCGGTTGGAAAGTAAAAAGTGAACTCACGATTTGGGCGGGCCGGATTCCGACGTATTGGAGCTGGATTCAACGGGAGCCTCCTGCGGTTTCGCTTTATCCCTGTCCTGCAAACGCATCTGGCGCAGCTTGAGGGCAATCAGGATGCAAAGAACCATGACGATTACCAGAATAGCGATGGTCATGGGGGAAAGGCGCTTGGGCTGCGGCGGCGCGGCGGGCGGGACGGCTTCCATGGCATCGAGCCGGGCCTGGATTTTCCCCAGGGCGCTCTGTATGGTTTCGATGGCGCGGCGCATGTTTTCGAGATCGTCGCGATTGCGTTGCTCGATCAGAGCACGGAAGTTTTCGACGTCGCGGATTTTTTCATCAATCAGCAGTTTTTCCGTGCGCAGCGCGGCAATTTCTTTCTTCACATCGCCCGACAGCTCGATCTTCGGCTTGTTGCCGCAGGCGGCGGCAAAGGCCAGAGCGAACACCACCGCTGCAACTGCAGTTCGACCTACGTTCATTGTCTTTCCCTCCGCTCCGGATGGGGCGATTTGCCAACCCTCTGCTTCCGCAACACTGGATTGAACATCGCCCTGCTCTGCTTTCCCGAAGAGTTTTGCAGCCCTCCAACCCCTCCAGTTCAGCCAATTAGAAAGTGGCGAGTTTTTTCTAACTTCTCATCCCTCTGTCCTCTAATTTCTTTGGCTGGGGGCAAAGAGCCGCGTCAGGCCACAGCGCGGGCGAATTCCGGTTCCGCCGTTTCATAAAGCCGGTATTGCGTATCGCGCCGAACCGGCTGGCGCCCGGCCCGCGTAATGGCCGCGCGGATTTCAGCCACACTGAGGTGATCGCCATGCCGCCCGCCGGCCGTCCGCGTGATGTTCTCCTCGTAAAGAGTTCCGCCGAAATCGTTGACACCCCACCGCAGCATCTCGACGGCAGTGTCCAGTCCGAGCTTCACCCAGCTGACCTGCAAATTCGGCAGAAGATCGCCGAAGAAAAGACGGCAAACTGCGTAGAACTTCCGCAGATACTCGCGCGAGACCATCTCGGCGAACATGCGGCTGAGATTGAGCTTCGAGATGGCGATGTGGCCGTGTTCGTCGCGGGGAACGCCCTCGATATGCGAGTAGGGGAGATACTCGGCCAGGCCCTCGGCCAGCACGATCACGCCGAACTCCTTGCCCTCGGCCTCTTCGCGGACGCGCATCGTGGCGACGATGCGGTTGACGACCTGGTCGAGGTCCATGACGCGGCGGATTTCCTTCAGACCGCTCTTCTCGTTGATGGTCTCCTCGCTGGTTTCGTACTTGCCGGTGATGTCCTCGACGCTGACGACCAGGCTGGCCTCGCCGGCGATGGCCGCGCCGTAGGCCAGCCAGCCCGCGCTGCGGCCCATGCACTCGGCCATGAAGTAGGCGCGGTTGGCCTCGGCGTCGGCCAGAAGGTTGCGGATTTCC
>JADFCW010000009.1 GCA_017161705.1 Candidatus Sumerlaeota bacterium
CGTGTTCACCACGCGCGGCGGCCTGCTGATTCTCGACATCCTCGATAATTTCGTCAACAACTTCGGACTGGTTTTCGGCGGCTTCATCGAGTGCATCCTGGTCGGCTGGATCATCGGTTCCGGCCGCATGCGGCGGCACATCCAGGCCACGTCGGGCCGCAAGGTCTGGCGCCTGTGGGACCTGTCCGTGCGCTATGTCTCGCCGCTGTTTCTGGGCTTCATCCTGATCGCCAGCGGCGTGCAGGTCTATCGCAACGGCTACGGCGGCTATCCGGCGAAGGCGCTGTGGCTGTTTGGCGTGGTGTGGCTGGGCGTGTGCCTGGTGGCCTCGATCCTACTTTCTTTGGCCCCCTGGCGCCCCGAAAAACTCAAGCGCGTCCACCACGAGGGGGAGGATGAACTGTTGACGTGACCGGAAAGGGCTATCGAACCTAGTGGTGTATGCAGTCGAATTTGACGGGAACACAGTTCGACGTGCACGGAGTTCGAACTCTGGTTTTCCATTATGTTCCGCTGCCATGTCTGTGCCGCCCCCGCAGGCGGAATGCGGGGGATGTGTTTATTTGATTCCGATTTTTTCCAGCAGTGCTTTCGGCTGCACGCGGTTCATGGACAGACCCAGTTCGCGCGGTTCGAAACCCATCGCAAGCCCCAGCACTTGCGGAAAGAACAGAACGGGCACGCCGAAGGGTTCGCCGAATATGGTTTCGATTTTCTTCTGGTTGGTGTCGTACATGATGTTGCAGAAGGGGCAGATGAGGGTGACGGCGTCGGCCCGGCGCCGGGCGATTTCGCGGAGTTTGTTGCGGCTGATACCGAGGGCTAGTTTTTCGTCGGTGGCCAGCACGCCCCCGCCGCAGCAGCGAAGTTTTCCGGGATAGTCCAGGGTGCGCGCGCCAGTCCAGGCGATCAGGTCGTCGAGCGTGTGGGGGGCTTCGGGGTCTTCGAAGTCGCCGTGGGCTTCGGCGGGTTTGAGATAGTGGCAGCCATAGTGGGGGGCGAACAGGAGGCCGTCGAGCCGGCGGACGACGGCGGCCTGGATTTTTTCGCGCCCGACTTCTTCCCACAGGACACGCACGAGGTGCCGGACGCGCACGGAGCCTTCGTAGCGGAGGCCGACAGCGGCGAGATCGGCGTTGAGGCTATCGCGCAGGGCCGGGTCGGTCTGCAGTTCGTGGGCAGCCTCGGTCAGCGAACCTGTGCAGGCCGTGCAGAGGGCGAGAATATCGCAGCCGGCGCGTTCGGCGAGGGCGAGATTGCGGGCTGCGAGCAATTTGGCCGCGCGCGCATCGAGCGAGGCGATGGGATAGCCGCAGCAGGCGAACTCGGCCACGTCGGCAAGTTGCAGGCCGAGCCGCTCGGCCACCTTGCGCGATGCGATCTCGAAATGCTGGACGCGGGCGGGAATGGTGCATCCGAGATAGAGCGCATAGGGGCGCGCCCGACGGCTATCCGAGGCGCTCATTCAGTTTCTGCCTTTCGAACAACGTTTTGATGTCTTCAATGTTCTTGCGCAGTTCCGGCAGTCCGGCGCGCACGCGCTTTTTGTTGTCGAAGTCCTCGATCTCGTAAATGCGGCCCATGTTGCGAATCAATTCAGCTTGGGCTTTGAAGGCCGGATGCACAATGCCTTCCTCGACGGCGAGGTTGCGGAGCGCGCGCATGACCTCGGCCACGCGCACACCCTGCGGGCAGCGCTCCTGGCAGGTGTAACATCCGGCGCACAGCCAGATGAACTCCGACCGCAGCACTTCGTTCTTGAGACCGAGCAGGACCATGCGGATGATGCGGCGCGGGTTGTAGCGTTCGTCAATTTCCGCCACGGGGCAGCCGGCCGTGCAGGTGCCGCAGGCAAAGCAGCGGAGCAACTGGCGGCCGCCGGCGCGCTGGGCGACTTTGAGAGCAAAGTCGCGATCGATATGCTCAGGTTCCTGGTTCTCTTCGATGATCAGAGGGGTGGCCAGTTGTGTAGTCATTTCAGGGATCGCTTTCGGTGCGAAGATTTGGGAAAAAGCCGGCGGCGCCGACTTTGAGATAAAATTCACAAACAATACTGACTGCCTGCGGGTACGATAGTCAAGCACAAAAAGTATTGACAAAGAGAAAAAGGTTTTGTATTTAGATACTCGTGATTTGATTCACGAAGTTTACGCTATTTCGTGAAGCCGTTCACAAAGTAGAATGCTTTCCATCGGCCCCAAAATCAAGGCGATTCGTCAATCCAAAGGATTGACAATAAATGATTTGGCCAACGAAACCGGCCTCTCAAAAAGCTTTCTTTGCAATATTGAAAACGAAAACACTTCTCCCTCGCTGGCCTCGCTCGAAAAAATAGCCAATGTCCTGCGGATGCCGCTGTCGTTTTTCTTTATTTCCGATGCGACGCTGCCGCGCGTTCTGAAGCCCGAACAGCGCATTCGCGCCATTTATGCCTCCGACGGGCGCACGGTCGAGTTCATCTCCGCGATGTCCAACAGCGAGATGGAAATGTTTATTCTCGACATTCCCACGCGCCGGCCGGGGCAGCCGGAGGTCGAGTATCACAGCCACCGGGGCGAGGAATGTCATTATGTGCTGCAAGGCCGGCTGGAGGCTTTTCACGGCAACGAGCGGTTCCTGGTCGAGGCGGGCGACAGTTTTCACTGGGACGGAACGGTGCCGCACAAGGTGGAAAACATCGGCACGGAACCTGCGCGGTTGGTGGTGTCGCTGACCCCGCCCTCGTTTTTCAGTTCGAGTCCCGAGCCGGCGATGGCCTCCGGCGAAGAGAAGTAGCCGTCATGTCTGTCACGCGAAGCACAGAAAAAGTCGGATCGGTGCTGGTGGTCGGGGGCGGTGTGGCTGGCATTCAGTCGGCGCTCGACCTGGCCGAGTCAGGCTTCTTTGTTTATCTAGCTGAGAAAGGGCCTTCGATCGGCGGCGTGATGAGCCAGCTGGACAAGACGTTTCCGACTAACGATTGCGCGATGTGCATTCTGTCGCCGAAGCTGGTCGAGGTTGCGCGTCATCCGAACATCCGGCTTCTGACCCTGGCGGAGTTGAAGGCGCTGCGGGGCGAGGCGGGGCATTTCGAGGCTGTGATTGCGCAGCGGCCGCGCTATGTGGATCTGACCCGGTGCACCGGCTGCGGGCAATGTGTCCAGCGGTGTCTGGTGCAGAACGAGCCGTATTTTCCGGGGGATGAGGTCCGCGACGCGAGAGTCGCGCCCGATGATTTTTCATCTACCGGGATCGCGTCTGCCGGTGATTTGTCCGCCCCTCCTGCCCCTGCTGCGCCGGCCGCGGCTGGACTGGATGCCGAAGAGGCAGCGCGCGTGGAGGCGATTCTGCAGCGTTACGAAGGCGTTGGCGGCGCCGAAATGCCGGTGCTTCAAGACATTCACGCGGCATGGGGTTATTTGCCGGAACCGGTCTTGCGCTATGTGGCGCGGCGGCTCGATGTGGCGCTGAGCCATCTATATCGGCTGGCGACTTTTTACGAGTCGTTCAGTCTTGCGCCGCGCGGGCGGCACATCGTCAGCATTTGCACGGGGACGGCCTGCCACATTCGGGGTGCGGGGCGGCTGCTCGATTATTTTTCGAGCGAACTCCATCTGGCGCCGGGGGAGACAACGGGCGACCGGCGGTTCACGCTCGAAGAGGTGCGCTGTCTGGGCTGCTGCAGTCTTGCGCCGGTTCTGAAAATCGGCAATGCGGTTTTCGGTGATGTAAAACCGACGATGATGGAGAAAATTTTGGCGAAGTATGAGTAGCGGCGCGACGAGTGCGCGCGGCCAGACAGGTCGGACAGGTCGGACAAAACAAATAGACGGCTGAAACAAGCAGTAGGCTGGAAGCCAGCGCGACGGGGAACATGCGAATTGTTACGTTAGAGGATCTTCAACAGGCGGCTCGTGCCGGCGAGACGCGGCTTTATCCGCCGCGGCCCAAAATTGTCGTCGGCATGAGCACGTGCGGTCGGGCCTGCGGTGCGGCGGCGACGTTCGAGGCGCTTCGCGCCGAAGCCGCTGCGCGCGGAATGGATGTTGTCGTCGGCGAAACCGGCTGCATCGGACTCTGCCAGGAGGAGCCGTTGGTCGAGGTGATCCGACCCGCCCGGCCGCGCATCGCCTATGGCCGCGTGACCGCCGACCGCATCGCGACGGTTCTCGACGACCTCCGCAATGACACGGTGACGGTGGATCGCGCGCTGTATGCCATGTATGAGGAGCCAACGGTCTGGGGCAATAATGCCCCAGCCACTCCGGCACGGAGGTATTGCGATCCGTCGCTGGACGGCGCATTTGGCGCGGTGTGCCGGTATGAGCGCCATCCGTTTTTTGCGAAGCAGCTGAAGGTGGCGCTGCGCAATTGCGGATTTCTCGATCCGACCTCGATCGAGGAATACATCGCGCGCGGCGGATATTTCGCGGCGTACAAGGCGCTGACGAGCATGACGCGGGACGAGATTCTCGCGGCGGTCAGCGAGTCGGGTCTTCGGGGGCGCGGCGGCGGGGGGTTCCCAACCGGCCGCAAGTGGGCCTCGGCGGCTAAATATGCCTCGCCCGTCAAGTATGTCATCTGCAACGCCGACGAAGGCGATCCGGGCGCTTATATGGACCGCAGCATCCTCGAAGGCGATCCGCACAGCGTGCTCGAAGGGATGATGATCGGCGCGTATGCCGTGGGCGCGACCATCGGGTATATTTATGTGCGTGCCGAGTATCCCGAAGCGATTCGCAAACTGGAAACGGCCATTGCGCAAATGCGGGAGTGCGGGCTGCTGGGCGAAAAGATTTTTGGCACGGATTTTTCGTTCGACATCCGCCTCGCCCGCGGCGGCGGCGCCTTTGTCTGCGGCGAATCCTCGGCGCTCATCGCCTCGATCGAAGGCAAGGCGGGCGAACCGCGGGCGAAGCATATCCACATGGCCGAAAGCGGTCTGTGGGGCAAGCCCACGGTGCTCAACAATGTCGAGACGTGGAACAACGTGCCGGTGATCATCGCGCGCGGTCCGAAGTGGTTTGCTTCGATCGGGACGGCGCGCAGCAAGGGAACGAAGGTGTTTTCGCTGGTCGGCGAAATCCGCCGCACGGGACTGGTCGAGGTGCCGATGGGCATGACGCTGCGCGAGATTGTCGGCGACATCGGCGGCGGCGCACCCGCGGGCCGCAAGTTCAAAGCTGTGCAGACAGGCGGGCCGTCCGGCGGCTGCATCCCGGAGGCGCTGATGGACCTGCCGGTGGATTTCGACGAGTTGACGCGGGTGGGCTCGATGATGGGCTCGGGCGGCATGATCGCCATGGACGAAAGCACGTGCATGGTCGGCGTGGCGCGCTACTTCACCGATTTTTTGATCAAGGAGTCATGCGGCAAATGCACGCCGTGCCGTGAGGGATTGAAGCAGATCGGCGCGGTGCTGGACCGCATCGTGGCGGGAGCGGGGCGGCCGGACGATCTGCCGCTGCTCGAAAGACTCTGCGATGCGGTGGCAAACGCCTCGTTGTGCGGTCTGGGCACCAGCGCGCCGAACCCCGTGCTGAGCACGCTGCGCTATTTCCGCGACGAGTATGAGGCGCACATTCGGCGCAGACGCTGTCCGGCGCGGTCGTGCAAGGCGTTGATCACATTTTCCATTGCGGCGGAGAAGTGCACGGGATGCACGTTGTGCGCGGTGCGCTGTCCATCGCAGGCCATCGAGGGCGAAAAGAAAGGCGCGCATCGTATCCTTGCAGACAAATGCACCCAGTGCGGCATCTGCCGCGAGGTCTGCAAATTCGACGCCGTGATAGTGGAGTAAAGAGGCCATGAGCCGGTTGAGGTGCATGAGGTAAGGCCGATGCGAGGTTCCTTCCGTCCGTTCTGTCCGTATTGTCTACTTCTCTCCATAAGGGCCATTGTTTTACGCTGAGCGGACCCCATGACAGCAAACACCGTCCATCTCACTATAGACAATCGGCCGATCGAAGCCGCGCGGACGGCCAGCGTGCTCGAAGCCGCGCGCAAAGCGGGCATCGAGATTCCCACGCTGTGCTGGCGCGAGGGCATCGAGCCGTATGGGGCTTGCCGGCTATGTCTGGTGGAGTTTCAACGCGAGGGCTGGACGCCCGACTATACGCGAATTACGGCCTCGTGCACACTGCCGGTCGAGGAGGGGCTTCGCGTTGAAACGCAAAGCCGGCGCGTGCGCGAGTTGCGCGCGACGGTCATGCAGCTGCTTCTGGCGCGCGCGCCGCATTCGCCCGAACTTCTGGCTTTTGCCGAACGACTGGGTATAGGCGCCGATCCGCGCCTCGCTCAGGAAAACGAAACGTGCATTTTGTGCGGGATGTGCGTGCGTGTGTGCGCCGAGATCGCGGGCAGCGAGGCGATCAGTTTTCGCCATCGCGGGACGCGGCGCGACGTCGGGCCGCCGTTCGGCCGGCCGTCGGAATTCTGCCTCGCGTGCGGCGCGTGCCTGAGCGTTTGCCCAACCGGTGCGATCGATTTGAAATTATTCTCCGCGCGCACGCCGCGCCCTGCGCGATCGGACTACGACAAGCGCCTTGCCGGACGGCGCGCCATCTACCTGCCGTTTCTCCAATCCGTTCCGCGCGCTCCGGTGATTGACCCTGCGATGTGCATGCGACTCAACCGCGAGCGCTGCGGCCTGTGCGAGACGGCGTGCGAGGCGCGGGCCATTGACTACACGCAGCGCGGCACCGAGGAGAACCTTGAAGTCGGAGCCGTCATCCTCGCTCCCGGTTTTTGCGAGACCGACGCCGCGCGCGCAAGCGCGCTGGGCTACGGCCGTCTGGCCAACGTTGTCACCAGCATCGAGTTCGAGCGAATTCTGAGCGCCAGCGGTCCGTTCGCGGGCCAGGTGGTTCGGCCGTCCGACGGCAGACCGCCGCGCCGCATCGCGTTCGTGCAGTGTGTGGGTTCGCGCAATGCAACGGGGCGGGGCAAGGAATACTGCTCGTCGGTTTGCTGCACCTACGCGGTGAAACAGGCTACGGTGGCGCGCGAGCACGACGGCGGAGTTTCTGCCGCCATTTTCAACATGGATATACGCACGTTCGGCAAGGACTTCGACAAATACTATGAGCGTGCGCGCACCAGCGGCATTCGCTTTGTCCGCTCGGCGGTCGCGGCGATCGAGGAAATCCCCGAAACAGGAAACCTTCTCATCCACTATGTGGGAGAGAATGGTGCGCCGTGCAGTGAAGAGTTCGATCTTGCCGTTCTTTCGGTGGGCTTGCAGCCGGCGAAGGACGCCGCAGCACTGGCGGAGGCCGCCGGCATTGCACTCGACGAATACGGCTTTGCCGCAACCGATCCGACCGATCCTCTGGCCACCAGCCGCGCCGGTGTTTTCGCCTGCGGAGTTTTCAGCGGCCCCAAAGACATCCCGGAATCCGTGATGGAAGCTAGCGGTGCGGCCGGATGCGCTGCAGTCCTGCTAGCCGACGTGCGCGGTGCGCGCGTGGTGCAAAAAATCGAGCCGCCCGAACTCGACGTGCGCGGCATCGAACCGCGCATCGGCGTTTTCGTCTGCCATTGCGGCATCAATATTGCCGGTGTGGTGGACGTAGCCGAAGTGGCGCGCTATGCGGCCCAGCTGCCGGGCGTTGTCTATTGCGAGGAGAATCTCTACACGTGCTCGCAGGATTCCCAGGAGCGGATTCGGCGCCTGATTGCCGAGCACCAGCTGAACCGCGTCGTCGTGGCCTCGTGTTCGCCACGCACACACGAGCCGCTGTTTCAGGAAACCATCCGGCAGGCCGGTCTGAACCGCTATCTGTTCGAAATGGCCAACATTCGCGACCAGTGCTCGTGGGTGCATCAGGGCGAGCCGGCGGCTGCGACCGAGAAAGCGAAAGACCTCGTGCGCATGGCGGTGGCGCGGGCGCGGGAATCCGAGCCGCTCTATCCGCGGCGGCTGCCGATGACGCGCAGTGCGCTCGTGGTCGGCGGAGGGCTGGCCGGAATGACCGCCGCGCTTACGGTTGCCGACGCCGGGTTCGAGGCGTTCATCGTCGAGAAGAGCGAGCGGCTCGGCGGCAACTTGCTGCGGCTGGGTCGGACGGCCGAAGGCATCGAGCCGCGTGCGCTGCTGGCCGACTTGGAAAAGCGCGTGCGCGGCCACGAGCGCATTCGCCTCTTTCTCGAATCGGAGATTGAAACAGTCGAAGGGTTTGTCGGCAATTTCAAAACCACCCTACGAGACCGCAGGCAGAATGCCCGTGTTGCAATTGAGCATGGCGTGGCGATTCTTGCCATCGGCGCGAGGGAATCGAGGCCGGGCGAATACCTGTTCGGTGAAGACCCGCGCGTCGTAACGCTGCTGGATTTTGAGGCCGAACTCGAACGTGCGGATGCGGCCGTTCCCGACCGGATTGTGATGATCCAGTGCGTGGGTTCGCGCGAAGCGGAACATCGCTATTGCAGCCGCGTGTGCTGCACGGCGGCGGTGAACAACGCATTGCGCGCAAAGCAGATCAATCCCAACGCGGAGATCTACATTCTTTGCCGCGATGTGCGAACGTATGGATTTTATGAAAAGCTATATCGCGAAGCACGCGAGCAGGGCGTAGTATTTGTCCGTTACGAAGAAGACGCCAAGCCGCACATCCGCCGCGACAACGGCCGGCTGCGCGTCGAGGTGTTCGATCCGATTCTCGGCCGCAACGTCATTCTGTATCCGCAGCGGCTTGTTCTCGGCGCCCGCATTGACGCGCCCGAAGACGGCGCGGCGCTGGCGCAGCATTTCAAAGTGCCGCGCAACGAGGACGGGTTCTTTCTGGAAGCGCATGTCAAGCTGCGGCCGGTGGACTTTGCAACAGAGGGAGTGTTCGTCGCCGGAATGGCGCACGGACCCAAACCGATTCGCGCCACCCTTGCGCAGGCGCGCGCCGCGGCTGCCCGCGCAATGACCGTGCTCGTGCGCGATCATGTGGAGGCGCCGGCGGCCGTATCCTATGTGCGGGCGAACCGCTGCATGGCGTGCGGGCAGTGCGAGACGCTGTGCGCGTTTGGCGCGATCTCGATTGATGCGACGAAGAACGTGGCCGTCGTCAACGAGGCGCTGTGCAAGGGCTGCGGCGCATGTGCCGCTTCGTGCCGCTCGCACGCAATCGCTGTCCGCGGCGCTACGGACTCGCAGATCTGCGCAATGATCGAGGCGTTTGCAGAAGCAGACGGATGAATGACGAACGATGCGTGAAGGCCATTTTGTCCATGCGGTCCATTTCAGGAACGCTCTCATGACCCATTCAGTCCAGGATCCAACATCCAAAAACCAAAAGTCATCCGCCTGGCAGCCCCGGATTCTGGCCTTCCTCTGCAACTGGTGCAGCTATGCCGGAGCCGACCTTGCGGGAGTCAGCCGCCTGCAATATCCGCCGAATGTGCGTGTGATTCGCGTGCCGTGTTCGGCGCGCGTGGACCCGCTGTTCATCCTGTCGGCCTTTCGGCGCGGGGCCGATGGTGTGCTGGTCTCGGGATGCCATCCGGGCGATTGCCACTATCTGGCAGGCAATCTGGCGGCGCGCCGGCGCTTTGCGCTTCTCAAGGCGTTGCTGGACGAGGCCGGATTCGAAATTGACCGGCTTCACTTTTCATGGGTGTCGGCAGCGGAGGGCGGACGCTTCGCCGAGTTGATTCACAAGGTAACCGAAAAAGTACGGGCGCTGGGACCGGCGCAGCCATTGGCAAAGGAGAGACGTTTATAGTTCCGGCGGTGGAAGGAGTTTTTCCGACTGAAGTCGGAACTATATGCGGCAAACTGAAGTTTGAACTACAAACGGCAAACTACAGTTTGGGTTACGAACATTGAACCACGCGCGGTAGTGCGGGCATGAATGAATTGATCAGGCAAATAAGAGACACGGCGCGGCGTCTGCTTGAAGAACGGCAGGTCGAACTGGTTCTCGGATTCGAGGCGGGACCGCTTCCGCTTCGCAACACCCCTTGCTTTGCGCGAAGCGCCGACGGGGCCGATCGCCTGACGTGGGACCGCGCCTGCGGACTGAACCTGGCGGTCTTTCTCGACGGGCCGGCGCGCCGCATCGCCATCCTGGCCAAAGGCTGCGACAGCCGCGCCATTGTCAACCTGCTCAAGGAGCGGCGGTTCGCGCGCGAGAATATCGTCATTGTCGGTGTGCCGTGTGAGGGCATGATTGACCGGCGAAAAGTGGAGCGGCGGCTGGGCGAAACGGATTTTGACGACGCGCGGTTCGAAGGCGAGCGGCTGGTGGTTCGCTCGGGCGCGCGAACGCTCGAACTGCCCGTCGCGGAGGTGTTGCGCGATGCCTGTCGTGAGTGCGCGATGCCGACACCGGTGTTTTATGATATTCTTCTGGACGGCGCGACAGCTCGCATTCCTGCCGCCGGCAGCGAAGCGGCAAGCCCGGCCGACCGCGCCGAGCGCTGGCAGCGGTTCGAGGCCGAGGCCGCTAAGTGCATCCGCTGCTATGCCTGCCGAAACGTCTGCCCGCTCTGCTACTGCCGCGAGTGTTGCGCCGATCAGAGCGGGCCGCGATGGGTGGGGCCTGCGCCGACTCCGGCGGATAATCAGGTGTTTTTGCTGATGCGGGCGCTGCATCTTGCCGGCCGGTGTGTGGATTGCGGCGCGTGCATCGAGGCCTGTCCCGTGGGGGTGGACGTGCGGTATTTGTTCAAGCGCATGGAGCGCGAAGTACGCGAGCGGTTCGGCTATGAGTCGGGCCGGGCGCTGGATGAGAAGCCGCCGCTGGCCGGCTATGGTACGGACGATCCGGAAGATTTTATCACGGATGTATAGGGTGTTGGATTTTCGACTTCGGGTTCTGGATTCGGGAAACATGCGGCAGCGGGCACGATGAGACGCGGAACGATCACAAGGGAAGATTTGAACGAACTCATCCGGCGATGGACGGCGGAGCGCAAGGTCATTGCGCCTGTGCGGCGCGACGTGGTGGAGCTTTCGCCGGTAGGATCGGCGGATGAAATTGCCATGGATTACAGCAACACGCAGTTGCCGACCAAGCGGCATTTCTTTCGGCCCAGCGAGGTGCTCCTGCGGTTTGATCTTCGCGCCGCGCCCGACCGCCACGTGGTGGAGGCTGAAAGCGACGCAGACCCGACCGTGCTGTTTGGGGTGCGGCCGTGCGAAGCACGAAGCCATACGCTGCTCGATCGCGTTTTCCTCCGCGAACCATACTGCGACCCGTACTATCAACAGCGGCGCGCGAACACGGCGGTGGTGGTTCTGGGCTGCACGTCTGCCGGCCCGACCTGTTTTTGCACCTCCGTCGGCGGCGGGCCGAATGACCACGCAGGTGCAGATTTGTTTCTGACAGAGATCGAGCATGGTCGAGAAGCCCATGCCGCGATCTATCTGCTGGATGTTGTGACGGAGCGCGGTGCGTCCCTTCTGACAGGTTTCGACTTGCCCGAAGCCGATGCCGGCCTGATCGAACACGCCTCTCGCGCGGCGGCTGAATTGGCCGCGACCCTGAAAACCATTGCCGATCTGGAACGCATACGAACGGCTGCGCAAACGGCTTTCGATGATCCTGTCTGGCAGGCGATCTGCCTGAGCTGCGTCGGCTGCGCGGCCTGTGCATTTCTCTGCCCGACATGCCACTGCTTCGACATTCAGGACGAGGTCAGCGGCGGGCGTGGCCGGCGTGTGCGCAACTGGGACGCCTGCTCGTTCGCCCATTTCACGCTGCACGCCTCCGGCCACAATCCGCGCCCCGAGCGCCATCAGCGCTGCCGGCAGCGCATCCTGCACAAGTTCACATGGTTTCCCGAAAACTTCGGCGCTGCGGCGTGCGTCGGCTGCGGCCGATGCATCCGCGCCTGCCCGATGGGGAACGATATTCGACGCTGGCTGGAGGCCATCGGGAAAAAGGTATGACCATGGACAACAAAAACCATTTGCACGCTCCCGTCCCGCAGGACACCCGTGCGTCCACGGCGTCCGTTTCGTCCATGCCATCCCTTTCTCCGCGCGAGCAAAAACCCATAAGCAATCCCTATCTTCCGCTCCAAACCCGCGTCGAAACCATCCGCGTCGAAACCGACGACCGGATGCTGCGGACGTTTATCGTGCGCTTCATCCGGCCTGACGACGTCGAACGCTTTCGCTACCGTCCCGGCCAGTTCGCCGAAGTCTCGCTGCTCGGGCGAGGCGAGGCTCCCATCGGCATCGCCTCGTCGCCGACCGAGGGCGATGCGTTGGCCTTTACGATCCATCGCGCCGGAATTGTGACAACCGCGATCCATCAATTGCGGCCCGGCGACCTGCTGGGTGTTCGCGGCCCTCTGGGCAACGGCTTTCCGATCGAGCGGCTCGAAGGCTGCAACCTGGTGATCATCGGCGGTGGATTTGCGTTCACGACACTGCGGTCGCTGGCGGTTTATGCCATGGCACCCCACCATCGCGGGCGATTTGGCCGCATCACCATCCTCTATGGCGCACGCCGGCCGGGCCTGCTGCTTTATCGGTCGGAATTGCGGGAATGGCAGGAGC
Organism: Candidatus Sumerlaeota bacterium; assembly: GCA_017161705.1. GTDB lineage: Bacteria > Sumerlaeota > Sumerlaeia > JADFCW01 > JADFCW01 > JADFCW01. Next base: position 12,479 of record JADFCW010000009.1, read on the forward strand.
GCAGCGACATCGAGGTTTTCGTCACAGTGGACGCCGCCGAGGGCGAATGGTCGGGGCGGGTGGGATTTGTGCCGGCGGTGACCAAAGACGTTGCGCCAGGCTCGGACAACGCCTTTGCGCTGGTGTGCGGGCCGCCGATGATGATCAAATACACGCTGCCGATTCTGAGCGACCTCGGATTTCCGCCCGAACGGATTTTGCTTTCGCTCGAGATGCGCATGAAGTGCGGCATCGGCATTTGCGGCCGCTGCAATATCGGTCCTAAATACGTCTGCAGGGACGGTCCGGTTTTCTCGCTCGCCGAACTGAAGAAACTCCCGCCGGAATATTGAGCCGTTCCGAAGTCGAAAGACCTGCCTGGACCGGCACCGCCGACCCTCCAAGCCAGACAGCCATTGCAACTCTGCTCTTGAACCCCGCCGCCCAGATGACGCAACCATGTTGTTGGGCGGAAAGGGGGATTCCCACAGGAGTGCGGTAAAGTGGCGGACTTGTTTGCCGAGGGTCAGGCAGGAAAGCACGAGAGCGCAGGAGCGGCTCACCGGCCGTTGTCCGACCGAATGCGGCCGCGGGCGATCGAGGAGTTTGTCGGGCAGGATCAATTGCTCGGCGAGAACTCGCTTCTGCGCCGGCTGATTCGCGAGGACCGCATCCCCTCGATGATTTTCTGGGGGCCGCCCGGCTGTGGCAAAACCGCGCTGGCCGCGGTGATCGCCAACACCACGCGGTCGGCGTTTGTGACGCTGTCGGCAGTGACGGCGGGCATCCGCGACATCAAGCCGATCATGGAGCAGGCGCGCCGGACGCGCCGCCAGGAAGGCCGCGCGACGATTCTCTTCGTGGATGAAATTCACCGCTTCAACAAAATCCAGCAGGACGCCTTTCTGCCGTTTGTCGAAAACGGCACGATTACCCTCATCGGAGCAACCACCGAAAATCCTTCGTTCTCGATCATCGCCCCGCTTCTGTCGCGCTGTAAAGTTTTCGTCCTCCGCGCCCTGACCGAGTCCCAGTTGGGCGAGATTCTGGACCGGGCGGTGCGCGACTGCGAGCGCGGGCTCGGCAGCCTTAACGTCATGCTGTCCGAGGCGGTGCGCGGCCATATTATCCGTCTGGCCGACGGCGATGCCCGCCGCGCCCTCAACCTGCTGGAAATGGTTGTTCTGTCTGTCGCCCCGGATGAGGACGGCAAGATTGTCGTCACGCAGGACGCCGTCGAGGAAATCACGCAGCGCACGAACCTTCTCTACGACCGCGCGGGCGAGGAACATTTCAACCTCATTTCGGCCCTGCACAAAAGCCTCCGCAGCAGCGACCCGCAGGCCGCGCTCTACTGGCTGGCGCGCATGCTGGCCTCGGGCGAAGACCCCCTCTATTGCGCCCGCCGCATGATCCGCTTCGCCGCCGAAGACATCGGCATGGCCGACCCGCAGGCCCTTCAGGTGGCCGTCGCCGCGCGCGAGGCGTATGACAAACTCGGCTCGCCCGAGGGGGAATTGGCGCTGGCCGAGGCTGCCGTGTATCTGGCCACAGCGCCCAAGAGCAACGCCCTGTATGCGGCATGGCAGAAGGTCGAGGAAGCGATCGAACGATACGGCTCGCTGCCCGTCCCTCTGCACATCCGCAACGCGCCGACGGCGCTGATGAAGGCGCTCGACTACGGCAAGGGCTATCAGTATGATCATGATTTGCCGGATGCGTTTTCCGGACAGCCCTGTCTGCCCGACGAGCTCGCGGGCGCGGAATTCTACAAGCCCGGTCCGTTTGGGTTTGAAAAGGACATTCAGCGGCGCCTCGAATGGTGGGCGAAAAAACGCGCCGAACGACAGAAGGAAAAAGAAGCGGGACATTAGCCATATAAACGGCAAACTGAAGTGTAAACGGTGAACAGCAAACGACGAGCGTTTAGGAGGGGTGCAGATGAACGGCGATTCAACACGCAGCGATCCCCCGCCCGACAAAACCGTGCCGCTGCCTTCGCCTGGGCCGGACAGGACCACACCCCTGCCGCCGCGGGCAACGGCTCCTGCCGCCACAGCGTTGCCGCCCGACCGGCTGGTCGAGGCCACGCGCATCTTGCAGGCATTCGGCGGCCAGGCGCCGCCGCCCGCCGGTGCCCCCGCTCCGGACGCCGCGGCTTTTCTCCGCGCTGCTCAAGCCATCGTGCAACCGTTCGGGTTCGAGATTACCCGCCTGATCGGCAAGGGCGGGATGGGCGCGGTGTTCGAGGGGCGCGATGTCAAACTGGACCGCGGCGTGGCGATCAAGTTCATCCTGCCCGAACGGCGCGAGGTGTTCGACGGCATGGCGGCGCTGCTGGAGTCCGAGGCGCGGGCGCTCGCCGCGGTCAACCATGAGAACGCCGTGCAAATTTACGCGATCCATCGCTCGGGCGACAACCTGTTCATCGTAATGGAACTGGTCAAGGGCATGTCGCTGGCGCAGTACGTGGCCCAGCACGGCAAATTGCCCGAGGCGCAGGCCCTCCGCATCATTCTCCAGGCCACGCGCGCGCTGGCCGCCCTTCACAAGCAGAACATTCTTCATCGCGACATCAAGCCGGAGAATATTCTGATCACCGAGGACGGCGTGGCCAAACTCAGCGACTTCGGGCTGGCGCTGGCCAAGCACGGCCGCGCGGGTTCGGGCATTGCCAGCAGCGCCGCCGGTACGCCCCTCTACATGTCGCCGGAGGTGTTCGAGGGCGAGTCCCCGTCGGTCCGGTCGGACATTTACGCGCTCGGCATGACGCTGCGTTTTATGCTGACGGGAAAGCGGCCGCCGCTCGGCGATTCGCTCGAAGAGATCAAGCGCACGGTCATTCACGGGCGGCTGCCTGGGCTTCGCACAGAGCGGCCCGACGTCTCGGCGGAAACGGAGCTGCTCGTGGCGATGGCGCTGAAGTTGTCGGCCGATCAGCGCTATCAGACCGCCGACCAGTTTGCCGCGGCGTGCGAAAAGGCGCTGCTGCGGTTTGGCGCGGTCAAGGAGGAGGTCAAAGCGCCGCCGGCCAAAGTGGTCGTGGGAAAAGGCGCGCGTGCCATTGCATTTCTCCTCACAGTGTTCATCGTCGGCGTGCTGATCGGCTGGTTTGGGAATTCGCTTGCGCGCTACGCGCGGGCGTGGTTTGGCGCGCGGCTGCGCACGACGGGCGCAGCAATCAGCGACGCCGCGGAGAATCTGTTCATCGAGCGCAACAAGATCGCTTTGGTTCCCGTGGAAACCGCGGCGGCCGGCCGCGTCGGCTTGCCGGTGCGCGCCATCGGCATGGTGTCGTTTTTCGGCGGATTCGACCCGGCGCGAAAACAATTCGTTCTTCAGGATGAAACGGGCGGCGTGCTGGTGTGCGACGATCCCAAGGGCATCTGGCTTTACAGCGAGCGGTTGAATCCGGGCGACAAGGTCGAGATCGTGGGCGTCGTTCAGATGTGGCAGGACATGCGCGTCGTTCAATTGACCGACAGCGTGCGGCTGTTCGGGCCGGGGCGGCCGCCGAAAGAGGTGCCGCTGGCGCTGGAGCAAATCACACCCGAATGGTCGGGTTATCGCGTAGCGGTAAAAGATCTGCAGTGGGCCGCGCAGCAACCCCGCGCCGCCGACCGCGCGCGCGTTGCCGACGGGCACGGCCGCGAACTCGAACTCCGCGCCCCGGCCGGCTCGAACATCCTCGCCGACCGCACAATCAGGCAATTCGACCTGACGGGGATTGTCCTGACCAGCGAGGCGCCAGGAAAAACAGGCCCGGCGGCGGACGTTTGGATTTGCCCCCTTGACATTCGCGCAAAGTGAGGCAAACACCGCAAGTGTTTCATCGGAAGCGCGGCCGACATGGGGGATGCGGCTGCATTCCAAACCGCACGGAAGCGAGGGAAGCACCATGAGGGTGAACATGCGGAAGGCAACGGGGGCGGGATGGGTTCTGACGGCGATAGTGTTCGTTGGCGTGGCGTCGGCGGCTGCCAAGACGGCGCCGCCGGTTTCCGCCGCCAACGGTATGGTGGTCTGCGACCAGCGGCTGGCCGCCGAGGCAGGAGTTGCCGTGCTCAAAAACGGCGGCAATGCGGTGGATGCGGCCGTGGCGACAGCATTCGCCCTGGCCGTAGTCTATCCGTCCGCGGGGAATATAGGCGGCGGCGGTTTTCTGGTCTATTACGGGGCCGACGGAAAAGCGACCACGTTCGATTTTCGGGAAAAAGCGCCGCTGGCGGCAACCGAGCGAATGTTCCTCGATGCCCGCGGACGGTTGCCGAAAAATGCCAACCACGAGGGCCTGGATTCGGTCGGCGTGCCGGGAACCGTGGCCGGGCTGGTTCTCGCCCACGAGAAGCTGGGCAGCCGGCCATGGGCCGAGCTGGTGCAGCCGGCGATCGACCTTGCGGAGAGAGGATTTCCTGTCAGTGCGGCGCTGTCGCGGGAGTTGAGTTCGCAGGCGAAGAGATTTGGGCGCTATCCGTCTTCGGCCAGGGTGTTTCTGAAGGAGGGCAAAGTGCCGTATCAGCCGGGGGAAGTGCTGCGGCAGCCCGACCTGGCGCAAACGCTGCGGCGCATTCAGCGGTTGGGGCCCAACGGATTTTATCGCGGCCGAACGGCGGAGCTGATTGTCAAAACGATGAAAGAAGGCGGAGGGCTGATTACCGCCAAAGACCTTGCGGCCTATCGCGCCGTCGAACGCCCGCCGGTGCGCGGTCTGTATCGCGGCTACGAAGTGATCGCGATGGGGCCGCCGAGTTCCGGCGGCATTGCGCTGATCGAAATGCTCAACATTCTCGAAGGCTTCGACCTTGCCAGTCTGCGCCACAACTCGCCGCGCTATATGCACGTGCTGACCGAGGCGATGCGGCGCGCCTATGCCGACCGCGCGGAGCATCTCGGCGATCCGGACTTCAATCCGCAGATACCGGTGCAGCGCTTGCTCTCGAAGGATTACGCCGCGCGGCTGCGGGCCTCGATTCGGATGGACCGCGCCTCGCGCAGCGACCGCACGCGGTTCGCCGAGGCGTATGAAAGCACCCAGACTACCCACCTCTCCGTAGTGGACGCCAAACGCAATTGTGTCTCACTGACGTACACGCTCGAAGAGTCTTACGGGTCGGGGATTGTGGTGGAGGGGGCGGGCTTTCTGCTCAACAACGAAATGGGCGATTTCAATCCTGTTCCTGGGGTTACCGACTCTCAGGGCCAGATCGGCACCGCGCCCAATCTGATCGCGCCGGAAAAACGGATGCTCTCGTCCATGACGCCGACCATTGTCGTGAAGGACGGCAAGCCTGTGCTGGTTATCGGGACGCCTGGCGGGAGAACCATCATCAACACGGTGCTGCAAGTGATTCTAAACGTCGTGGATCACAACATGAACATCGCCGAAGCGATTGCGGCCGGGCGGCTGCATCATCAATGGCTGCCCGATGTCACGACGATCGAAAAACGGGCGGTCACGCGCGACACGCTGCGCGCCTACGAACGCATGGGCCACAAAACCACGCTTATCAACTCGCAAGGTCATGCCATGGGGATAATGATCGAAGCGGCAACGGGGCGGTTGCACGGCGCCGCCGATCCGCGCAGTGCCGACGGCGCCGCGCTGGGGTATTGACCAGTCCGAACGAATTCGCTTCTCTCTTTCCCGCGGGCGGGGAAAAACGATTTTTGGATAAACTTCCCGCCGCGAAGAATTCCGTCCGCCGTGGCTTACTGTTTCCAATCCGACGGGAACAGCGGATGCAGTGTCAGCCAGGTGGTCGCGCCGCCGAGTCGGCAGATATCACCGCGGCTGACGGTTCCGTTGGTCGGATCATAGAAGCGATAGCTGCCGACGCTCTTGTGCGGATAGCCGTGGATTTGGGTGTCGTCAGCCAGGTCGGGCCCGCAGGAATTGATAATGTAGCAGTCCCGCGTTGGGCGGTTGTTGTCCAGACGGCTGCCACTGCCGGGCGAGGGATTGGTCGTGTCGCCGGTGCCGATCTCGAGGATATCGGTCTCGCGCGGCCCTGGAACGGTGGTTCGGTCCACGCGGATGAACGGGTCGCGGATATACCCTTGGCTGAGATAGGCGACGGGCGACGTGAGTTGTGGATAGCCCAGCGGGTTGTGCCCGAGGTCCGCCCATGGATTGGCATCGTCGTAGCAATACGTGTTCCAATCCAGGTAGTAGCACTCCATGGCGGTCTTGATGGTGCGCATGTCGGATTTGACTTTCGAGACTTTCGCGCGCACCTGGGCCTCGAGGAAGTTGGGGATCGCAATGGCGGCAAGAATGGCAATGATCGCCACGACGATCAGCAGCTCGATGAGGGTGAAGCCGGTTGCTGGTCGTGAGGTTTTCATAAAGCACCTCCGGGATGTTATAAATTATTTGTAGCGCTTCCTGCGCAATGTTCCCTTTCTCTATGTGCTTCTTGCCGACTGCCGGGTTTCCGGTGCTGCGACGGCGGCTTCCTTCGCCGGAACACCGTGCTCCTGGATTTTCAACCAGCGCGGGCGCAACAGCGCAAAGACCGCCGCGAGCGCGACAGTGAAGAAGCCGCCGAAGAGCAGGAAGACAGCATTATAGCCGCCGTGCTGCTGGACGATTGCGCCGACTTTCTGCACAATGAATGCGCTGAAGCCCGTTTCGCAAAACCCCACCAGCGCGGCAACAGTCGCCACGCTGCCGGCGGCCACATCCTGCTTGAACGCCTGCTGGTTGGCCTGCCATGAGGCCATGCCGAACACAAAGATGCAGAACATCACAATGGCAACGGCGGCGGATTGCACCAGCGGCACCGCCAGCACGATCATCATCATCATATAGGCGACGGCAATAACGGTCTTGCGCGCCGTGAGAATTGGCAGTCCGCGGCGCGCCAGCCACCATACCACGCCCCCGCCCACCCACAATCCGATATCCTGAAACAGGTAAATGATCGTCAACCGGTTGCCCAGAATCTGGTCGTAGGGCATTTTCCACGTGTGCGTCAGATACGACGGCAGCCATTGCGAAACAAAATACCAGCCCGGAATAAAACCCATACCGGCAATCACCACGCCCCAGAAGGCCGGCGAGCGGAGAATGCTTGCCAGACTTGCGCGAGGGGCAACCCCAGCAGCCGACCCGGATCCTGCGCCGCTCTTTTCCGCCGAAGGCCAGGCGCGCGCGCGCCGCTCGGGTTGGCGAAAAATCAGCCACCACGGAATGACCCAGAGCAGTCCGAATGCTCCTGTTACAATAAAACTGTACCGCCAGTTCCAATGTGTGGAAATCCAGATGACGAGTTTCGGAGCGACCAGCGAGGCGATGACCGCTCCGCTGTTGAAGATGCCGGCAGCGAAGCTGCGCTCGCGCGCCGGAAAAATCCGCGCGATCAGAAGCAGGCACAACGGAAAGTTGGCCGATTCCCATACGCCCAGCAAATAACGGAGCCAGAGTATCTGCGTATGGCTGCGCGCGAACCCGACCAGCATGTTGCTGACCGACCAGCCGACCACCATAACCGGAAAGAACAGGCGGATGTTGCGAATGCGATCGAGCAGAAACCCGATAAACAGATGGGAAAACGCGTACGAATACACAAAGGCAGCGAGGAGTTTGCCGCGCGCCTCGTTGTCTATTCCAAACTCCGCGCAGATCGGGTCGGCCGAAACACTCAAGGTCTGGCGGTCAAGATAGTTGAGAAACGTCGCCAGAAACAGCGTCGCCAGCACCCACCAGCGCCATGAGCGTTCATACCAGCCGGCCGGAGGAGAAGGATCCTGTGGGGTGGGTGCAGCCATCGAGTTGTCTCCCATGATGCTATTTGTTGAGATGGAGGACAGGGCCAGAGAGGGCGCGGTGAACGGGGTGGACATCCCGGACGCCGGGACGGGCGCGCAGAATTTCCCGCACCCGCTCAAAGCCCGTCTCGCCGCTGGTTAGAACCGGAACGCCGAACTCGCGCTCGCAGTCCGGATACGAAAGCTTGAAGACGGTCATGGAAAGTTGCGCGAGGACGACGACTGCTATTTTTTCTTCGGCGCATTTGGCACGGATGGCCTGTGCGATGATTTCATTATGCCTTTCGAGATCGCCTTCACCCAACCGGTCGAACGCCTCCTCGACCGTCACGCCGGCGAATTGAACCTGCTTGCCCAGCCGCTCGGCGGTCTCGCGCAGCAGGTCTTGCGTGCTCTTGACCGTCGGCCCGTGCGTAGCGACAACCAGGATGCGGCCATTGGTGGAGACGGCCTGCTCCATCATCGCCTCGTCAATCTGCACGACCGGAACGCCGTATTTTTTCATCGCCTCGCACACGGTGCCGAAGGCGCGATTCATCGTCGAACAGGTGATCAAAATGGCATCCACGCCGACCAGCCGGACAAGGTCTTCGGCATAGCGGGCGAACAGTTCGATGTGGATGCGCGGCGGGCAGGGCTCGCCTTTGCGGTGAGCGGCCATAAAGTTCAGCTGCACCGCTTCGTTGCCGACATTGATGATCTTGACTCCGGGAAGAATGCGCCGCCCGAAAAAGGTCACCCACAGCGAGATCCACGACGAGCCGTTGACCGCGCCGAGCTTTTTGCCGCGCAGAAGCGGATCGTCGCACGGCAGGCTCTCGAGCGTCGGCACGCCGGTTATTTTCATGTATTGGCTGAACAGTTGAATATCGGGGTTCACGGCGTTCTCCTTGCTTGGCATCTTCCTAATTTGTGCGCTCATGCGCGGGCGACAGAGAGAACTCTGAAGGGCATTCTGAAACCAAAGGATTATTTGCGCCGCTCGCCCTTCAGCGTCTCGAATGCTCTGGCCACGACATGATCCGAGGTCATCTGATAATGATCCAGCAGATCGTTGACGTGGCCGGTATGGATGAAGTCTTCGGGGTCAGTGCCGATGGCGCCGACGGGCACGCCGACGCCGCGCGCGGCCAGCGCCTCGGCCACCAGCGAGAACAGACCGCCGCTGGTGCAATGGTTCTCCAATGTCACGATCGCGGAAACTTTGCCGGCCAGATCATACAGCAACTCGCGGTCGAAGGGCTTGAGCGACGGGTGATGGTCCACGCGGACGCCGATGCCTTTCCTGCGAAGTTTCGCCGCTGCCGCTTTCGCCGTCTTGATCATGTAACCCGTGCAAACCAGTCCCACATCGCTGCCCGAATCCACGACAGTCGCGCCTTTGCCGAGTTGGAACCGGTAGCCGTCGAACAGTTCGTTCATAGCCACCTCGCAGCGGACAATGCGCAGATAGAAGGGGCCGGGGGTTTCGACGGCGCAGCGAAGCACCTGGGCCATCTCGTCATTGCAGCCGGGCTCGACCACGCGCAGGTTGGGAATCCGCAGCAGCAGCCCCAGCTCTTTGTCGCTTTGATGCGTGGCGCCCGCCTTGCCGGTGAACAGACCGACGTAAGCTCCCAGCACTTTGACGTTCAGATTCCCATAGGCCACGGAGATATAGAGCTGATCCATGAAGCGCCGGCAGAAAGCGTCGAACGTGCAGGGAAAGGGGATGTAGCCCTCCTGCGACATGCCGGCGGCGATCGCAATCATGTTCTGCTCGGCAATGCCGCATTTGACAATTTTCTCCGGGTGATAGTGCTCGAAAATGTGCAGGCCTGACGAGGTGCGCAGGTCGGCGTCAATAGCGACGATGCGGTCGTATTCGCGGGCGAGGTCGCTGAGCGCGTAGCCCATCTGATAGCGCATCTCGAGCGTTTTGTCGCGGGCCGGAATTTCAAATTGTGCCATGCGTTGCTTCCGTTCGTTATTCAGACTTTTCCGTCTCGAGTTCAAACTTCAGTTTGCCGTTCGTAGTCCAAACTTTAGTTTGAATTCCAAGCACCCACGCGGGGCGCTATGCTTGTTTCTCCGAAATCTGATCGGGGTTGTCGTGCAACGGGGGAACAATCTCAATGGCACGGGCGAGGGCTTGGGGAAACTCGGGTGGAATGCCCAGGCGCCGGCCGTCCTGTTCCCACAATTCGTCGAGCCAGCGCGCGGCCGACTCGACATTGCGCGGGGCCGACGTATGCCAGTTGGGATTGAATTCGCACTCGCGCACTTTCTTTCCCTTGATCGTGTGGAGAATCACAGCCAGCGGCCGGTCGCGCCGTTGCTGGCGCAGCATCGTGAACAAGTCCACCAGTTCGGAAACATCGTGGCCGTTCTGGACTTCGTGAACGTCCAGTCGGAAAGCCTGCAGCTTGTCGGCCAGCGGTTCGATGTTCATATCCTCGCTGACAAAGCCCTTGGCCTGGACCTTGTTGTTGTCTATCAGAAACAGGAGGTTGTTGAGACGGAAGTGGCCGGCCGCCATGAAGGCTTCCCAGACGGATCCTTCCTGGCATTCGCCGTCGCCCACGAGCACATAGACCATGCGGTCGTTGTGATCGGGGCCGTTGCGGCGCAGCGCCAGCGCGCGCCCGACCGCCACGCCCGGAATCTGGCCCAGCGACCCGCCGCTGATCTCGATCCCCGGTGTCCGCAGCCAATCGGGATGCGATTCGAGATGCGATCCCCAGCAGCCATAAAACTTCAGGTCGCGCAGAGGGAAGTAGCCAAACAAAGCGAGAGCGGCATAAAGCCCCGGACAGGCATGGCATTTGGACAAGTAGAACACGTCGCGCATCGGCCATTTCGGCTCGCGCGGATTGTGCCGCACCACATAATTATACATGACCGCCAGCGTTTCAGCTTCCGAGAAACTTCCGCCCGGATGCCCCAGCGCCGCACACGTCATGCTGTAGACCGTGTAGCTGCGAATCAGGTAGGCCAACGTCTCCGTGTTGTGCAGCAATTCGGCATAGTTGTCATGAAAGGGGAGACAGTCGAACAACCGCGTCGGGTCGGGGCGAATGGGGTGCCAGAACCGGGAGTAGTTCAACGGATCAAAGCCGCGTCGGGATGTTTTTTCTCGAGGCACGGATCTCGCCTGGTTTGGGTAAAATGAAGGGGAAGACACCCTGCTTTGCTGCGCTTCCCTGCCGGATGTTTTAATTTCTTTCGTCTCAAGATACAGCCAACATGCGTGCGTCTATGTGGAGCATCCCATGTTTGGTTATGGCCACAAGCCACGTCAGGCGCGTCGAAAATTGCGGGCAAGAGCGGCAGCATGGCTGCCGCAGTCCAGAGCGACAGCGTTACGCAGCGGCCTTTCTCCGTTCGGCCACGAGATTCAGAACATTCTTCCACGCCGTGATGAACATGTTGCGGAAATACATCACCGGGCCGAAATGTTCGTATTCGTGCGGGGCCAGTCCCTTTTCCAAATAGGCCTGTCGGAACGGCGGCACCTTCTCCAGCAACTGTTCGAGGACGCAGTCCTGCACCGGATTGAAGAGCCGCGAGACAACCGGCAGGTCCAGTTTCAGCAACTCGCTGGCCTGGCCGTCCCAGTTCATCGTAATGCAGACATCCCCGCCGACCATCTCGGTGAAGTGCTGCAAGCCGCGAACACCGCCGCCGATGAATCCCAGGGGGTAGCCCCGGTCGTGGCGGATTTGATACACCTTTTTGGCGATAATAATACCCGCCTGATAGAGTATATCGCGGGAGATTTCGATCTTGTTTTCCGCGACCCACTTGCTCAGCCACTCGTCATAGATGCCGGTAATCAGCGAGAAATACATCACGGGATATCGGCGGGTTTTCGCCGTGATTTTCTGATACATCTCGCAGACATCCACCATCTGACTGACGCCCATGATCTCGGTGGCGTTGAGCGGGGTATTTTCCTCGATGAGCACCTCCATGGCGGCCAGACCCGCCTCGGTGGCCGGAATCTTGATCATCATGTTGGGGCTCATAGCCCGGTTGATCCGGGCCTCGCGGATGATCACCTGCGGGTCTTCCTCGTGAATCGGGTCGCCCTGGATGCTGACGTAGCCGTGCCGTCCGTCGGTGCGCTCATAGACTTCCATGAAGACCTCGGCGACCTGGCGGATCATTTTGCGCTGGAGGATGGCCACCACCTCGTTGTCGTCGGGGGATTCCTTCAATGTCTCGTCGAGCAGCTTCAGGGCAGCCTCTTTCCTCTCCGGATGAGTCAGCATCTTCCACGTGTAGGAGGGGTTTTGCGTGCAGCCCATGGCGCCGGCGTCAATCGCCATGCGCGCTTCTGCGGGAGTCACGTTGTTGATCCACATTTTGGTGGGCGTCAGCGCCCGGACGCGATGGAAGTAATCGTTGCTCACAGTGCATCTCCTCCGATATAAAAATGGCGCCGCCGGATCGTTTTGCGGCTGTATCTTGGGATGATGCTAGTTTGCCGTTCAGCCACTGGCAAGCGCCGAGTGGAAGAGCCGGTGTTGTGGCTTTCGTTTTCCTCGGCGGGGAAAAATTTTTCACCCGCGCGAACCGATTTTTCCCGGCCCGCTGCAACTGGTCATACCAGATGATGCCAACCGGCCGTTGGCCGGTCAAGAACAAAATGGTTGAAAAAAAACAGCCGCCAACACATTCTCCCTGTCTTGAATGAAGACTCAGATCTCTGCGACGGAGGTTCCGCGATGACAAATTCGCAGAAGTCCAAAAGTTCTCAGGCCGCCAAAATTGCCCGCCGGCGCTCGGACGAAACCTCGCGCCAGCTTCTGGCGTTGATCTTTGAGGGCCACTTCTCGCCCGGTTCCCCCTTGCCGCCCGAACGCGAACTGGCCGAAACGCTGCGGGTCAGCCGGCCGACCCTCCGCGAGGCGCTCAACAAACTCGAGGCCAAGGGGCTGATCGAACGGCGCTCGAAAAGCGGCAACTACGTCTGCACGGCCATTCCTCCGACCACCCGCGATGCCATCGAAGAACTTCTGGCGTCCGATATCGTCGAGTTTTCCAACGTGGTCGAAATTCGCAAAGTGCTGGAACTCTGGGCAGTCAGCCGGGCGACCGAGCGGGCGGACAAGCGCTCGCTGGCCGCGCTGCAGAAATGTCTGGCAGCCATGAAAGCGACGGCGCGGTTTCGCACGCCCGAACAGTTTGCCCGCCACAGCGAGGCGGATTTGCGGTTCCACCAGACCATTGCCGAAATGACCGACAATCCCATTTACGTCCATCTGTTTCATTTCCTCGCCAATCTCATCAGCCGCTCGATCACGCTGAGCCGCACGCTGGTGAGCAGCTACGCCGAACAAAGCCTCAAAGTTCACGGGCAGCTGCTGGAGGCGATCGAGTCGCGCGATCCAGCCAGGGCGCGCAAGGCTTTGCTGGACCACTTTGCATTTGTCGAAAAACACTTGTGGTCGCGCCAGGCCCGGCGGAAACAAGGCGCCGGCCGGCGCCGGGAATGACTCGATCGTCGGGAAAGTATGGGCAGTCGGGTTCCACCCCGACCGTTTTGGATTCCTTCTTCACCCTCGGTTTCGAGGTGTGGCGGCTTGCTTTTTGGCGGCTTGTTTTTTCTTGCGGCGCCCAAGCCGGCTCTATACTGGTCATACCAGATGGTTTCACATACTCGGCGAGGAGCAGGTGGTTTTGCTTCTGCCAGACAGAACCAAGGGAGGTTTTTTATGGACACTCAGCGATCGAGGCTATGGCTGGCCGGTGTAGTCGTCATCCTGACGGCGCTTGCCGCGCCGGCGAAACCGGCACAAGCCGCCGGCGAAATCGCCCGTGGGGGCGTCCATTCCGTCGTCGAGTTGGCGTTTGCCGGTCCGCAACAGGGGCCGGCGGATACGCCCGCGCGCGACATCGAGTTTTGGGTGCGGTTTCGCCACGAAAGCGGCACGCCCGAATACAAAATCTGGGGATTTTGGGACTCCGACGGCAGGGGCGGCGTGTCCGGCCGGGCCTTCAAGGTTCGCTTTTGCCCCACGCGGACCGGCCGGTGGAACCTGATCGAGGTCTTTTCCAACGCGCGCGAGCTTGCCGGCCAGAATCAGGGCGACTACCTCACCGCCGTTGTCACCGTCCTGCCCGGATTCTGGCTGCCCGATTCCAAAAGCCCGGGCGCGCGCTGGTATCAGCGCTCCGACGGCTCGCATTCCTACATCATCGGCAACACCCATTACAGTTTTCTCTCCGGTTACCGGGACGGCGGCCGACCGTCCGGAAATGATATTGCCGACGACATGCAGGCCAACGCGGAGTACTTTAAGAAGCTGCGCATGGGCATCACCGGAGACCGCTATGTGCATCCGGAAGAAAAACCTTTTCTGGACGACTCCGGGAAACCGACCGACGCCGGCGATTTCTCCTTTCGTCCCAATCCCAAATGGTTCGCCGAACGCGTGGATACGGCCGTGGCCAAAGGGTTCGAGCACGACTTGATCGTGGACCTGATCCTCGCCGGACCGGACACCAAGGATTCGCGCGCCACGCTGCGGGCGGCGAAAAACAACGGCGATCCCACGCCGTTCCTGCGATACATGGCGGCGCGCTACGGCAGCTACCCCAACGTGTGGTTCTGCCTGTGCAACGAGCACGACATCAAGGAGCCGCGATATTCCGCCGCAGAGGTTGCCCGGTT
>JADFCW010000010.1 GCA_017161705.1 Candidatus Sumerlaeota bacterium
ATCCTGCGCGGTTTCCTTCCCTATCCTACCCCGGTCAGCGTCCACAGATCCCCAAGCGGGTGGGACAGCAAATTTGACGATCTGCCGCCGTGGAACGACCATCAGATCATCCAGAAGAAACTCAAGACGATCGCCGCGGCCGCCGATGTCATTCAACAGACGTGGCAGGGCGCGCCGAAAAAGGGACCGCGCAACAAACCCACCGTCAATGACGAACTGAGCTACGAAGGCGCGGGCGACAAACACCTCGAAGGCGATACGATCGAGGCGCATCTGGGGGCTTTTCTCGGCGGCGGCTACGGGACCACCGGCGAAAAACACGGGAATAAACTGGGGCAGTATTTTTGGGGCAAATTCGATCCGAATGTCCACACCGCAGCTGACAATCTGAAATACCTGCGCGAGACGATTGACGCCAACATCACCTTTTGGAAAATGGCTCCCGACCTCTCGATCTTCTCCAATCTCGATCCGGGTTTTCGCGGCATGGCATGGCCGGAGAACGAGTATGTTCTTGGCACGAACAAAGAGCAAAAAGCGATCGTGGCAAGATTGCCCGTAGGCCGATGGACCGTGACGCAATACGACGTCATGGCGATGGAGGCCAGGACGGTTGGCGAGAATGTCTCGGGCGAATTTGCGTTCGACTCGCCGGCCTCTCGCGCCGTTCTGTTCCATTTCAAAAAAGTATCGAAGTGATTTGACCTGTAACCGCCGATAGAAATATCCGGATCCTCAGGCCAACCCATTGGAGGCCAACCTTTGGACTGCGGCAGCCATGCTGCCGCTTTTGTTTTCAACGATTTTTTGGCCGAGGAGCAGCTCGATTTTCGGCAACGGGAACGTCTGGTCTTGCGGGCGGGGAGAAGAGCAAAGCGGCAGCATGGCTGCCGCAGTCCAAAGAGGCGTTCACACTCGTATCGTCTGATTTTCACGAGAGACGCTTTGGTTTGGGATTGCTTTGCAAAGTGCACCTAATTATGAAGGACATGGAGTGGTTGTGAATTATTTTATGTTCCGGGCAACATGACGCTACGCCACACCATCAAGGAGGCATGACCATGACGGCAATTGGCACTACGGCGCAATCGAGGCGCGGCTTTCTCCACACCGCTGGACTGGGCGCGCTTTCGCTGGCGCTCTCTCGCTCTGCAGCAGCGGGGCAACCCCAAACCACCCGACCCAACATTATCCTTTGCATGGCCGACGATCAAGGCTGGGGCGAAACCGGCTACAACGGTCATCCGTATCTCAAGACGCCGGTTCTTGATGAAATGGCTGCCAATGGTCTTCGCTTCGACCGATTTTACGCTGCTGCGCCCGTCTGTTCGCCCACCCGCGCCAGCTGCATGACCGGCCGCCATCCCAACCGCATGGGAACGTTCGCGCCGAACTGGGCCATTCGTCCGGAAGAAATCACCATTGCCCATCTGTTGAAGCAGGCGGGTTATCGCACAGGACATTTCGGCAAGTGGCATCTGGGGGCGGTCAAGGCCGCTTCGCCGGTCAATCCGCGCGCGTGCGGCTTCGACGAGTATCTATCGCATGATAACTTTTTCGAGCTCGACCCGCCGCTAAGCCGGAACGGCGCCGATCCGGAGATTATCAAGGGCGAAAGCTCGGAAATTGTCGCAGCGGCGGCCGTCGAGTTCATCCGCAAAGTCAAAGCCGAACGGAAGCCGTTTCTCGCGGCCGTCTGGTTTGGCTCGCCGCATGGCCCCTATCGCGGGCTGGAGAAGGACGTAGCCCTGTATGGCGATGGGCCCGACGAGGACGCGCGGCATCGCTACGCGGAAATCACGGCCATGGACCGCGCGATCGGCCAGTTGCGGAGCGCTCTACGCGAAATGAACCTTGCCGAAAACACGCTGTTCTGGTATTGCAGCGACAACGGTATCCCCGGCGCCCAATACCCCAACGGCGGACTGAAAGGTACCAAGGGCACCATCTATGACGGCGGACTGCGCGTTCCGGGCATCATCGAGTGGCCGGAGGTCATTCGCACGCCGCGCACCGCCTCGCTGGCTGCTGTCACCAGCGACATCCTTCCGACCGTGCTCGACCTGTTGGGCCTCCCGCTGCCCGACCGCCCGATTGACGGAGTCAGCCTCAAACCGCTGCTGCTGGGCGGCGTGATGACCGAGCGCCCGCACCCCATCGGGTTTTGGAAGTATCCGACCGCAGGCGAAAAGAAAAACGACCCGTGGATGGACCCTGAGCGGATTCGCGGCACCACGCCAACCACAAAGCAGGCCAACATCCAGTTCACGAATTTCAAGCATCCCGTGCCGCGCACCAACAACTTCGGCGGTCAGGCCGCCTGGCGCGACAACCGCTACAAGATCGTTGAGTCAGGCAAGACGATGGAACTCTATGACATGATTGCCGATCCGTTGGAGAAAAACGATCTGGCCGAGGCGAAGCCGGAACTCGTCGCGAAAATGACCGCCGAATTGCGCGATTGGCAGCGGTCGGTCGAGCGAAGCCTCAGCGGAGCGGATTATCGCAAATAGATTCCCGCCGCCTTCGCGGTAAAGTCAGGGTTCCTTTTCTTTTGCGCCAGGAACTTTCCCCGCGCCGAGAGCCTGCGAAAAACCCAAGTTCTTTCGACAGGAACAGGCTTGCGCGGCCAGGTTAGAACGTCGGGACATTCGAAAACTACAGCTCCGCATGGGTTCGCGTTGTGCCTGGCGGCAGGGTATCCGTTAGACCGGACTGACGTTGTTTTCGCATGGGCGGAGTTTTTTCGCCGGCGCGGTCTCCGGCCTCCGGTTCAGGTCGCACGCGTTTTTGGGTCTGCTGATTCCATCCCTGGCTGGTGCGCCGTGCGGGGGTGACGGCGCCTTCGCCGGCGGCGCGAATTACGATGCTGAATCCATCGACACCGCCGCCGAACATTTCTCCAGCTCCCGAAAGAATGCCCTCGAATACGCTGGCGCCTCCGCCCGAGGCCTCATGGGCGAAGGTTTCGACCGCCTTGCCCGCGCCGGTCACGATTCGCTTTCCGCCTTCGAGCGAACCGGTGACAATCTTGGTTGCACCCTCGATTGTGCCGCCCGAGACTCTGACAAATCCACTGACGACACCCCCGACCATTTGGCCCATGCCGTCGGTCGTGCCGTCCACCAGTCCGAGTCCTGCGTCGACAAAGCGGGCGCATCCTGTCGCGCTCAGCGCGAGAGACGCTGCGAGGATGGCCATTTTCCATTTCCTGTTCATAAGAGTTCCTCCCTGTTGTTATGAAGGTTGACGCGCCGCTTTCGAGCGGCCTTGTTCGATTTGGTTTTTTTCATGGCAGGCCGAGGTGGGACCCTGGTCTTCTCTCAGCGATAGGGTTCCCAACGGGTGACAGCTGTGGGACCTGGGCTGTATTCGTCGGCGCCCATGTCATAGTTCGATCCATCGCCGCGCGGCATCGAAACAGCATCCAGCGGACGACCGCTTCCCTCGAAATCGCGCGTCAGGCCCGCAATAGCGCATCCCGCGTCAATACACGGCGAGTTGGATCGCAAATGGAAATCGCCGCTGGCGGGAGCGACCAAGTTGGGATTGGTTGCGAAATTGCCCGCCCCGCCGCCCGTCCATCCCTGAACGCAGCTGTAGGTGATGGCCGGCGAAGAAGTCAATTGCGCGCCCGACGGCGCGGTGTTTCCCCAGAGAATGCAGTTGCGGATTTGCGCGTTGCACAGGAACAGCCCTCCGGCCGAAACTGCCGCGGTGTTTCCGTAAATCGTGTTGTTATGGATTCTATTGTGGCACCACATCATCGCGCCGCCCGACTGCAGCGCCGTGTTGGCGTAGATCAGGTTGTTCTGGATAACGCCGTTGCAGAGATGGAAAGCGGCCCCATACTCTGCGCGATTGCGGTAGATCAGGTTGTCTTGAATCAGGCCGTTGCAGCGCCACAGACCCGCGCCGCTGCCGCCCGGCGCCGTGTTGCTGGTGATGCGACAGTTCTGGATCGCGGCCGTCGTGCCGTTGCCGCAAATGCCGCCGCCGAACCTGGCCTTGCCGTTGGTGATTGTGAAGCCCGACAATACGCACGCGGGGCCTTCCCAGCCGCGGAACGTGACAACGGGCCCCTGATTGCCTCCGTCAATGACCGTTGCCGCCGCCACGGAAGGGTTGGTCGGATCGGTCGAGCGCAAGGTCAGTGCCTTGTTTTTGAAGTCAATGTTTTCGCGATAGGTGCCCAACGCGACGATAATGGTTCCACCCTCCAGCGAGGCATTGATCGCGCTTTGAATCGTGCCGTAGTCCTGCGGGACGCGCAACGTGGCCGGCACGACCGCGCCCGGTATCCACTCGACTTTGTCCACCCAGCCGCAATCGAGGTAGTCGGTGAAGGACGGACTTTTCACATAGCGCCACTTCAGCGTGTGCGAACCGGTGCCGAGGACATAGGCGCGCTGCTCCCAGTCGGGCATTCCGCTGATCATGCACCGCACAGCGTCGTCTATCCAGAACTCCAGAAAATCCCAGTCAGCCTCGGAGGAGACTTTCCACCAAAAGCGAATGATGCCGGGACCGGCGACAGTTGTTCGGAGAATGGACTGCTGGCCGTCGCCAATGTCGCCGCTTTGGGCCGCATCGCCGCCCGAACAGCTGGTCGTGGTCTGGCCGAGCCATACAGCGTCGCCGCTGGTGGACCACGTCAGCGAGGTGTTATCCACGGCTTCGCCGAGCGAGGGATTGGCGATGACTTCGACGCGGTCCACCCATGCGGCATCGAAGCCCGCCGTCCCGGCGGCGTCTTTGTAATAGATCCACCGGAGCGTATGCACCCCTGGCCCCATCAGATAGCTTTTCTGCTGCCAGTTGACTGTCCCGCTGATCTTCTCCTTGAACACACCGTCGAGATAAAATTCCAGGTAATCATGATTGGCCTCGGACGAAACGGCCCAGTTAAACCGCGCCGTGCCGGCGCCGCTCAGCGAGGTCTCGAGATAGCTGCTCTGATTGTGGGGGATCGCCCCGCTGCGCGCGGCATCCAGGCCGTACGCCGTCAGATTGCTTTCGCCTGCCCAGCCCGCTCCCCCGTAGGTGGACCACGTCAAAGCCGGCTGCTCGACCGCTTCGCCCAGCGCGAGGACGGGTTGCCAGGTGACATAGTCGAGCCAGACGGCATCTTGGCCGAAATCGAACGACAAATCTTTTTTGTATTTCCAGAGAAGGCTGTGCGTTCCAGGTCCGAGCACCAAGATTTTGGATTGCCAGTCTGTATCGCCGCTAATGTCGGCGCACTCGACGCCATCCACCCAGAACGTCAGATCATCGGACCAATGTTCCGAGGAAGCTTTCCAATAAAAGCCCAGCACGCCCGGTCCGGTCGCAACGCTGCTAAGGCGCGACTCCTGATTGGCGCCGATTGCGCCGCTTCGCGCCGCCGAGGCGCCGTAGAACTTGACGGTCGTTTGCGAGAACCACGGCAGGCTGCCGTCGGCGATCCAACCCAGCGCCGCGCAGTCGAGGGCCGTGGCCAGCGAGCCATCGCTGACCATGACACGATCCACCCAGCCGCAGTCCTCGCCCGTCGAGAGGCTGCCGTCTTTGACGTATCGCCATTCGATCTGCGAGCCCAATTGAACGGCGTAAATGCGCGGCAGCCAGTCGCTTTCCCCGCTGGTCCGGTCTTTCATTACACCGTCAATCCAAATCTCCAGCCAATCGTGATCCTGCTGGGACGAGACTTTATAGTAGAAGCCGAGCAGGCCGCCGCTGGGCGAGACCAGTCGGAGCGTGGACGTCTGGCCGTGGCCTGTCGGACCGCTGCGGGCCGCGTCGCCGCCGAAGTAACTCGTCGCATTCTGCCAATACCACAAACCGCTGCCGCTGGTTTGCCAGCCAGCATAAGTATTGTCGGTTGCTTCAGCCAGAGGCGGGCTGGGCACGAACTCGACCTTGTCCACCCAGCCGCAGTCGGAGCCAGCCGAGCCGCCGGCGTCCTTGACATATTTCCAGCGCAGATTGGCGCCGGGCGTACCAACGTAGAAGCTCTTTTGCTGCCAGTTCACCGTGCCGCTGATGCGATCCTGCGGCAGGCCGTTCACGTAAAACTCAAGCCAGTCGGAATTAGCCTGCGAGGAGACTTTCCAGTAAAAGCTCACGGTGCCGGCCGCCGGAAGCGTGGTCTGAAATCCGGCATACTGGTTATGCGAAATGGGAGCGCTGCGGGCCGCGTCGCCGCCGAAAAAGGACTGCGCCGACTGCCCATACCAGCCCGCGTCGCCGCCGGCCGTCCATGCGAGCGTTTCATTGTCGAGCGCCTTGCCGAGCGGGATGGCCGGTGTGTAATGCACGTTGTCGAGCCAGGCGCGGTCTGTGCCGGCGCTGCCGCTGCCGTCCTTTGCATAGCGCCATTGCAAGGTGTGATTGCCGGAAGCCGAGATGAGAAAGGACTTGGTTTGCCAGCCGACCGACCCGCTGATCCGGTCTTTCACGATCCCGTCAATCGAAAACTCCAGATAGTCGCGGTTTGCTTCCGACGACACTTTCCAGTCGAAGCGCAGCGTACCCTGTTCGGCAGCGGTTGTGCGCAGCCAGGTGTTTTGCCCATGGCCAATAGGTCCACTGCGGACGTCGTCGAGGCCGGTCGCGTCGGCCGCCTGTTCGCCAAACCAGACCGAGTTCCCGCCCGTGGTCCAAATCAGCGTCGTGGTGTCCACGCCGTCGGCAATCGTGCGGTTGGTAATCACGATCGAGGTGGTTCGGGCGGTCGCGCCGCCGCCGATGTTCTGGACATTGACCGAGGCGCTGAAACTGCCGTAGGGTTGGCTGCCGGGCGTGGACAGCAGTGTCAATTCCTTTCCGGGAAGATAGAAATCACCGACGTCGGCGATATGGTCGCCGTTTTCGATCTCCTCGAGTCCGTCGGCTTCCATCAAGCGAACCAGTTTGAGAGTGGTCCAGCTGTTGTCGTAAGCGAAATCATTGCCTGCCGAGTTCAAGACCGCCATAATGTGCCAGATAAGCAGACCGTTGGCGGGAATCCCAGCGTCGTTGTTATATCGCGCGCGATTTTGCACGAGGAAATATTCCGAAAACGGCCTGGCCGTGGTCATGTTCTGCATCACGACGGCGCAGTCGGGATATTGCGAGGCGGGACGAAGCGTCAGGTTCTGCACGACGCCGACGCTGCCGATGGCCGTCGGCGTCAGCCAGCCCAAAAGCCATTTGCTGAATCCGTTATGATCGCCGTAGGAGTCCATCATATCGAGACCGCCGACCCCGCCGCGCGGCCCCACGCCCGAGGAGTCGTAGTAGTCATAGAGGTCGGGCAAGCCGAGGCCATGACCGGTTTCATGGATCACGGTCGCGGGCATAAAATGCGGCTGCCCTTCGTTGTCATTCTTTTCCCACTGCCAAGAAAAGATGCCCAGCGTTTTTCCGTCCACGGTGAACGGATCGCCGGCAAAGTGCATGCCATGCATATCGCACCATGCCCACCACAGGGTGTTCCAGCCGGAATCGGGCCCCGTCCAAATGACACAAAAATGATCAACGACGCCGTTGCCATTGTTGTCATATTGGGCAAAGTCATGCGTGGGGTCGTGTGAAGCCAGTGCTTCTTTGATCAGGGCGTCGGTCTTGGCCGTGCTGTCATAGGTGCTCCGGTTATTAGGCGCGCGATACCAAGGGAGAACGTTGCCTTGAATAGAAAGCAGACCGTAGGAGGATCGCTGATAGTAGTTGCGCAGGCTTTCGTACGGATACTCAGCGGGGTCGCCGCCGCCGAACAGCCGGTTGCTGATAAACGCCGCATCCTGCGTGTGAGGATAGTCGGGAAAATCAATGAGGAGCGCAAAGACTTTCGGCGAACCTGTCGCGGGAAGCCCTGTCGGATAAGGAAGCGCCTCGGGTTGGAACGCTTTGCCTGCTTCGAACGCGCGGAGTTCGGCCAGCTTGCGTTGAACAAGGACCGGCGAGGCCTGGTGGTTGTTGTGCGTCCTGGTAAATTCCAAACGCGCGGCCAGCGTGCCGTCCTGCCGGTAACGCTCGATCTGGCCGGAGCTGGGCGGGCGAAGGGCTGGCAGCGGCGAGGCGCCAAGGGCAAGGGCAAAGACCAAGCCCATCCATTGCCCAGAGAGGCGGTTCCCTTTTTCCATAAGGATAACCAAAATGGCAGCATGTTAAGCATTTTCTTGGACGCCCAACATCTGCACTCCAATATTGTATAGAATCAAAAAACCCAAAGGGTCAACCTGTTTTGGCCATATTCTCCAACATTTTCCGTCTTCCGGTGACGTTTCTAAAACGTGCAAAAAGATTCGACAATACAGGCCCTTTCGTATGGCAAATAGTGAATCTTTACCAGGAAGAGGTTTCGACATCACAGTGGGAATCGTAGGATACCTACCTTAATCCCAATGCGTAAGAAGTCGGTGCGAAACAAACTTCCTTGACAGCGCCAAAAGCCATTGACGTGTGCAGGAGCAAACGCAGTGGGTGTATGGGGAGAAGAAGCAGAAAGTTCTTTTGCCGCGAGCGACTCCGGCCGCGCATCAGGCGGTTGCGGTTTCGCGAATGAACCGCACCAGCGAGCGGATCATCTGGTCCCAGCCGAAGTGTTCAAGCACATAGCGCCGGCCATTGGCGGCCAGGCTCCGCGCCAGCGGCTTGTCGGCAATCAGAAGGCGCACCACGCCCTCGAACTCAGCGTAGCTGTTGAAATAGAGTCCGCCGTTGGACCGCCGGCAATGTTCGACGCCGACGCGGCAGTATTCGTTGACGGCTACCGGTGTGCCTTCCATCCACGCTTCCATCAGAACGATCGAAAAGCTTTCGCGCGCCGACGGATGCACCAGAAGCTCGGCGCCGGCCAGTGCCGACCGCTTCATTTCCTCGTCCACGAATCCGAGGTCATGAACCCGCGGGCGGAGTGCCTCCGGAATCTCGACGCTTCCCGGCCCGAGCAAAACCAGATCGAGCCGGATGTCAGGATTGTCCTTCACAAACTGCTCGAAATAGCCGATCAGGACGGGTGTGTTTTTGGTCGGGTCCTTGCGGCCCACGTAGATTAAATACGGCCGTTCGACGCTCATAGTCTGGCGGAACCGATTGGGCGAGGCCGGCTCATGCGGCTCGATGCCCATGCCGAGAACAATCTGGGGGACATGGTCAATCGTATAGAGCGATGCGGCCAGTTGCTGCTCGCTTTCGGAGTTGAAGATCAGGCCGCGCGCGCTTTCGTGCATCTTGCGCGCGCCCCGCAGCATCGCATAGCGTTCGTTGTGCAGGCAGGGCCAGAGCAACCCGCGCCAGTCCACCTGCCGCAGACCCTCGAATGTCGTGCCGAAGCAATAGGGGATAAAAATCAAATGATAATTCCGGCCCTCGACGGCAAGAAAGCGTTCCAGCGCCTCGCTGCGCACCGACTCGAAAAAGAACACCTGCTCGTCGAGTGCGGAAATCGCCAGATTGTTCAGCAGCTTAAAGTTGACCGTGTCAAACTGGTGCGCGTTTCGCTTGCGAACAGGAAAACGATGAATCCTCACACCCTGCTTTTCGACTACCTTTGCCGGATAGTGGTTTTTGTTCCAGTTCGAGGCAAAGTCGCGCACGCAGGTCGTCAGCACGGCGACCGGCTGACCGGCGGCGGCAAGGCGGCGGACATACTCGCGGCAGAGCCGTTCGGCTCCGCCGGGGATGTCCTCGCCATACCAGGGGGTCACGAAGGCAATCGGCTTGTCGAGGCGTTCGATGTCCATGATGAATGCACCCTGCGGCACCGCGTGCCGCCCGCGGCGGTTTTGCGCAATTTGGCGGCAGGCGCATCGTGCGCGTCAAGTGTTGTCTTTGTAAAAGCGACCGTCCGGCCGCTTGAACCGAATTGGATGCAGAGACAGGTCGTTCGGCGTGCCGCGGATGCGCGGTGTTTTTGATTGCGGCCTACAGCGCTTTCCGCGAGCATGGAGCCGTTGCGCATTTGCAATGAAAGGATGTTCGTCCTATGTCGTTTTCCAGTCTCACACTTGCCCACGGCGGCGGCGGGTTTCGCACCGAGCGCCTGTTGCGCGAGATCATCTTTCCGGGCGTGCGGCCGGGCCAGCCGGCAACCATGGACGACAGTGCAATTCTCCCCGATACATCAGGCGCTCGTCTCGCTTTCACCACCGACTCGTTCATTGTCTCGCCGCTGTTTTTTCCGGGCGGCGACATCGGGCGGCTGGCCGTCGCCGGGACGGTCAACGACCTTGCGGTGGTCGGAGCCAAGCCGCTGTATCTCAGTTTGGGACTCATTTTGGAAGAGGGCCTTGGGGTCGAAACGCTCAAAGCCATCTGTGAGTCCATTCGTGCGGCCGCCGACGAGGCGGGCGTCGAGGTTGTCACCGGCGACACCAAGGTGGTCGAGCGCGGCAAGGGCGACGGCTGCTACATCAACACGGCAGGTATCGGACAACTGCTGGCCGATCCGCCGCCATTGCTGTCGCGGGCACGGCCGGGCGACGCCGTAATTGTCACCGGCACCCTTGGCGATCACGGCGCGGCCGTGATGGCGCGGCGCGAGTCGCTGGCGCTCGATTCGCCCGTCCGCAGCGACACCGCGCCGCTGAGCCGCATGTTGAACGCACTGGTCGAACGATTCGGACCGGCCATCCACGCGCTCAAGGACCCGACCCGCGGCGGCCTGGCCATGGCGTGCCACGAAATCGCCGAGGCCTCTGCGGTTCAGATCGAGTTGGACGAGGCGGCGCTTCGCGTGCGGCCGGAGGTTCAGGGCATTTGCGATTTATTGGGACTTGATATTCTAGAAGTGGCCAATGAGGGCAAAGCGGTAGTGATCTGCGAAGCGGCGGCGGCCCGAGCGGTTGTGGAATTCTTAGGCGGCTTCGACTACGGCCGCCAAGCATCGCTGGCCGGCCGCGTAGTCGAATCCGACCAGCCGCTCGTGGTGCTGAAAACGCGTATTGGCGGCGAGCGTCTGGTGGCCAAGCCTGCCGGCGAGATTCTCCCTCGGATTTGCTGAGGAGTTCTCCGGGCACACGGGCGCCCTGGGGCCAGCCGGCGGGTCGCAGCCGTCCGCGTCTGTTCCTTTGCAGCCGTCAGTCCCGCATGTGCCGGTCAATGAAGGTCTGGATCTGGGCGTATTTTTTTCTCCAGTATTCCTGCTCGCGCGCCTTTCGATCCGCTTCCAGCGCGCTGTGTTCGGCTTTGAGCCGTTGATTGGTGTATTCGGCGAACAGTTCGGATGCCAGTTTGGGAATGCTGGCGGGCGGCTCGGCGGTTACTTGTGGAGACAGGCGGCGGGGGGCGGCGGCCGGCGCCGGTGGCGGCGGCAAAGCCTGGGCGGTGTCGGGCGCGTGGCGCACAGCCTCGATCATCCGCTCGAGCTGGTCGAGCGAATAACCTTTGGGCCGTACCACATGGCCGCTCTCGCGGGTAAAATACTCGATGTTTTCCAGAAGCCGGATGGGATCGAAGGGCTTGGTGAGGAACAGATTGCAGCCGGCGGCAAAACCCTTGCGCGCGGCATCTTTGCCCCGTTCGGCTGTGAGAAAGAACACCGGAATGTCGCTGTAGGCCGGTTGCTTGCGGATGGCTTCGACCGTTTGGTACCCATCCATTTTCGGCATCCGAATATCGCAAATAATGAAGTCGGGTTCGCACGCGCCGATGATCTTCAGCGCCTCGACCCCGCTGAGGGCGGTGACCACCTCGTGTTTGGTGGAGAGCGCCGCCTTGAGCACGGTCAAAATATCCGGCTCATCGTCCACGCACAGAATCCGCCACTTCAATTCCGAGTCAAAGGACTGTTCGCTGCCCGTTTCCAAAGCACTCATGGTTTTCCCCCTTGTGCTTGAACTGATTTGTCTTTATGAAAAACGAGTTTTGGTTTCCACTATTTTCTTTGGCCATCGCCAGGAAGACTGAGAGAGGCGAGCGCCGGTCAGCCAAAAAAACGCTTGCCTTTCGTGCCATGTTTCTGCTAGAAATGGACCGATTGTCAGAATCCAGGAAAAGAGACGAGTCGAGATGCAAAGGAGCAGGAGATTGGACAAAGGGAAACCAGAACGAAAGGAGGAGAAGACCATGAGGAAAGAACGAGGTTTCACATTGATTGAGCTGCTGATCGTGGTCGCCATCATTGCGATTCTGGCAGCGATCGCAATCCCCAACTTTCTTGAAGCGCAAACGCGGGCAAAGGTTTCCCGGGTCAAGAACGACCTGCGATCGCTGGCCATGGCGCAAGAAGCGTATTTCGTGGAGTGGAACTCGTACACGAAGTACGACCGCGGCGGCGACGACTGGCTTCCCGGCGGGCAATTCGTTATCGAAGGGTGGAAACAGCTGACAACCCCCGTGGCCTACATTACGAATCTACCGCATGACCCGTTTGGCGGGAGCCGATACGGAGCGTCGTCCCAGTCTTCCAGCCCGCCATTATATGAGCTGGGAACAGGTGAAGCGGGCGTCGGTCCGGCGGCGCCGCGTTCGGGAATAGACACGCCCATGACCCGCCCCGCTAATACATATTTCATGAGCGGCAAGGGTCCAGATCATCTCGACCAGACCGCCAGTGCGAGTGGAAGGATTCCACCCGGCACCTTTAACTTTGCGGAGTATCTCTACCCGTGGGTGAGTCTTCAGGCTGATAGCCCCGCCATGGTTGCCGAGGCTCTTGGGCTGCTCTACGATCCGACAAATGGGACAGTCAGCTGGGGCGATATCATGCGGTTTGGCGGCCAGAAACCTGCCGGCCAGGTGTGGGATGTATTCTATTCGGCCTCGAGTAGATGATTTACTTTCGCCGCGGCGATAACGGAAAAATGAGTCGGCTTTGTTTTCTTTTTTCGTTTTTTCCGTCTGAAGAGGAACAAAAGCAGAGTCGCTGCTTATTGCAAGATCAGGCAACCCGTTTTTATTTTATCAAACTTTTTTCGAGAAGGAAATAAGCAAGAGATTGAGAAAAGAAAAACCAGAAAGAAAGGGGGTGAAAACAATGAGAAGACAACGAGGCTTTACCCTAATTGAACTCCTGATTGTGGTTGCCATCATTGCCATTCTGGCGGCGATTGCCATTCCGAATTTTCTGGAGGCGCAAACGCGGTCGAAGGTCTCGCGGGTGAGAACCGACATGCGTACTATCGCCCTTGCCGAAGAAGCCTACATGGTAGATTGGAATACTTATACGCACTCCAATCGCGCCGAGGACAATCCTTATGCTTATTACTCGTCAACCAGCCGCGGGTGGGCAGGTTTCGGGGAGCTTACAACCCCCGTGGCTTACCTTACCACTATTCCTCTCAGTCCGTTCGGCCAGTCGCGCCAATCGCCCGTGTGGGGGAACCTGGCTCAATGGAGACCTCCACAAGCCTATCGTCTCGGCACAGCCAATTCCAATACCAAAAGCACGACGGATAAACCTTGGACTAGTAATCCCAATGGCTTTCCTGCTGACACGTTGTTGCTGGATTGCGATGGCCCAGACAATGTGGAGGATAGCGTAGCCCCTTTTACGACTGGGGCCTATGCATGGCCGTCTATCAACCCCAATGACCCTCAGGTTGCGGGAGATCTTCTTGGGAGAATTTATGATCCAACCAATGGCACGATCAGCAGGGGCGAGATCTATCGGGTCGGCGGAACGAAACCCTACGGACTCGTGTATGACGTCCTATGGGCTGCGACATCGAAGTAGGCCCGCGGAATAGATGGTTGGACAGGTCGAAAAAGGGGTGTCATGCTTCTTCTGGAGAGGGACAAACGCTTTATGCGAATTAGTGAGGGGCGAGACCTCGGCGAGCGAGGTCCAGCCGACACCAGACGGAGGTAACCGACAATGGCGCAGATGACTCGACGGCAATGGATTCGCACCACGGGCGCAACGGTCGGCGGCGCCGCTTTGGCCGCCGCAGCAGACCGGCGCGGGGAGTCGGCGGAGGTGCCGCGCCGTCCCAATATCCTGTTTATCCTCACCGATGACCAGCGATGGGACACTATTCGCGCTTTGGGCAACCCGGAAATTCATACTCCCAACCTCGACCGTCTGGTCGAGCGAGGGTTCACGTTTCGGAATGCCTATTGCATGGGGGCGCAAGTCGGCGCCGTGTGTCTGCCGAGCCGGACCATGATTGCTACGGGATTGTCCCTGTTTCGTATTCCCAATGGCCGAGAAAAGGAAACACCGCCGGGCATCACGGTTCTGCCGCGTCTATTCAACGAGGCCGGCTATCTCACCATGCACTCGGGTAAGGCGGGCAACGAATGCGTCTTTTCCAGTCGGACGTATCAAATCAATATCGAGACGGCCAAGCATGTGGATGCAACGGATGTCAAAAAGCACTGCGACAATGTGATAGGCTTTTTGCAAAAACATGACCCCCAGCGTCCTTTCTTTGTGTATCTGGCTCCCTGCTATCCGCACGACCCGCGCATTGCGCCGGAAGAATATAGGAAAATGTATGATCCGGAGAAGATCACACTCTCGCCCAACTTCATGCCCGAGCATCCGTTCGACAACGGCGAGCTGCATGTGCGCGACGAGAATCTCGCGCCGCACCCGCGCACGGCGGACGTCATGCGTCGCCACCTGGCCGACTACTATGCCTGCGTGACGTATTTCGACGCGCTGGTCGGCCGCATTCTGCAGGTGCTGAGCGAGCGCGGGTTCGACAAAAATACCCTCATTGTGTTTGCGAGCGATCAGGGACTGGCCGTTGGCGGACGGCACGGCCTGATGGGCAAGCAAAATCTGTATGAGCATGTCAAACCGCCGCTGATTATCGCGGGGCCGGGCATTCCGCACGGGCAAAGCGATGCGCTGGTTTATCTGTTCGATCTGTATCCGACGTTTTGCGAACTGGCGGGCATTGCCGTCCCGTCCACAGCCGAGGGGAGGAGCCTTCTGCCGGTCATCCGCGGCGAGACGCCGAAGGTGCGCGACACGCTGTTTGCCGCCTACAAGGCCTGTCAGCGGATGGTGCGCGACGAGCGCTGGAAACTCATCAAGTATAACGCCAACGGTGTGAAGAACGCGCAGCTGTTCGACTTGCAGAACGATCCCGATGAGATTCGCAATCTGGCCGACGATCCGAAGTTCGCTGACCCGCGCGCCCGAATGGAGAAGCTCCTTGCCGAGGCCCGCAAGCAGTGGGGCGATAATCTCGATTTCGACGGCAGCGGACAGATGCCCGAGGAGGCAACCGCCGCGAGCGCTCCAACCAAAAAACCTGCGGCAAAAAAGGCATCGAAAAAAAGCAAAACTGCATCGTAAGACAAGGTTCTGAAGTGCGCGCAATGCAAAGCGGCGCTGTTCCGTTGTGCCGTTTGTTCAGGTGCGAGGGCTCTGGCTTTTCGCCGCAATGCCGACGTCCACCAAAAGGCTTTCGAGCACCAATTGCGGCATGGCGATGCGGTCGGCCAGATCGAAGCGGCGGGCAATTTGCTCGAGTGCGTGGACCAATCCGGGCAGCGACATCGAGGCGCCGAGGCGCCGGAGGGTTTCGGCGTGATCTTTGTTGAGCAGCAGGCCGGCGGCCTCCGGAGCCACTTGCGAGACCAGCAGGTCGCGATACCATGCGAACAGAAGCGACAACGCGCCGGCGAGGCCGCCTTGTCCTTCGGCCAGCTGCCAAGCCGTTCGCATGAACACCCGGTAGCCTTCGCGGTGAAAGGCAACGAGCGATTCGAGCGTTTGCATTCGATTCTTGAGCAGGCCGGCGGCGATCAGCGCCAGAGCATGGCCGGGCCGTCCCTCGGCCAGCATGGCGATGAAACGGGCGCGCTGGCGGTCGCCGTCCAGTTCGGCGACGCGACCGACAAGCCAGTCGGCCAGTAATTCGCTCTCGATGACCCCGCAGCGGATCGGTGAGCAGCGCGAGCGAATGGTGGGGACGATCATTCCCGGCCGGTCGGTGACAAGGAGAATCAACGCATGGCGCGGAGGCTCTTCGATCGTCTTGAGGAGAGTATTCGCCGTGGCGACGTTCATGCGGTGGGCGTCGAAAATCAGGAGGATTTTGCGGCGGCCCTCGGAGGGCGAGGTGGCCAGGCGCGCTTCGGCCTCATGAGCCGACTCGACGCGAATCTGCCCGCCTGGACCGCTGGGGGCAATTTCGATCAGATCGAGAAAGACGCCGCGGGCGATCTTCCGGCACGGCGGCAGGGCGCAATCGGCCCGCTCGCCGTCAGGGAAACAGTTGACGAGTTTGGCGAGGGCAAAAGCGAGGCTTTTTTTGCCGACGCCCGGCCGGCCGTGAAACAGGACAGCCTTGGGAAGACGGTTGCCGGCGATCATGGTGCGCAGGAGCCGCTTGACGTTCTCGTGACCGAGAATAGTCTCGAAGACATGCTCGCGCGGCTCGATGATCGGACCGCTGGCGGCCGGGCTTTTGCGCTCTTTTCCCATTGCCGGATCTCGACAGGCAGCGTTTTGTGCAAACGCTTCAGAACGTGAAAGTGTGGGCAGGCGGCAACGGAAAAGTCAAAGCACAAAAAAACTAACGTGGCCTGCGGCCGCAACCAAAAAGGTCTTCGCAAGATGGATCAGTCTCACAATGAAAGATTCCAGGGCGGCCGCTAAAGCCAAGGCAATCGGTTGTCTCGCGATAAACCAGGACTGCAAAGCGGCAGCATGGCTGCCGCACTCCAAAAGTTTTGCTCCGCAGACTCCTGACCCTCCAAAGCAGAATGTTTTTGCTTTGGACTGCGGCAGCATGGCTGCCGCTTTTCCTTGACAAGTTTCGATACACCGAACGCGCCCTGAAGCCCTAACCAAGCACGGGATGGTCTATAAAGAGACATGCATTTGGGCTAGATCTTTTGGAATAGGATGGTTGGGATACCTCACTCAATATCTATAGGCTATAATGGTTGCGCGTGCGGCCAGATCTTTCGTATCGCGGCCAAGGTCTTTCTTGAGCACCGAAACAATCAGCACCGACCGGCTCGTGTCTCCCGCGCCGGTCCATGGCGCCATGACGAGCGGGGGCGGAAAAGCTCCGCCGCTCACGATTATAACCAGGTGCTCGGAATCGGCGACAGATTCGAGACGGTTTCCATACTGGGCGAGCGTATCCAACAGGACGGCCTTTAGGCGTTCGACTTTCTTTGCGTCGAAGGACGGCCGCGCAATGGGCGACGGCGGGCGATTGTGTTTCCAAACAATTGAACCCTCGAAGGGAACCGCTCCGCCGACGCTCTCGATCTCGCGCTCCGTGCGGGTCCACAGATCGTCGGGCTGGGACTTTTCGGGGGTCTTGGGCGCCTCAGGCGCGACGACGGCAAACCTGGCATCTACA
The DNA here is from genome assembly GCA_017161705.1 of Candidatus Sumerlaeota bacterium. GTDB lineage: Bacteria > Sumerlaeota > Sumerlaeia > JADFCW01 > JADFCW01 > JADFCW01. The sequence continues at coordinate 17,241 of JADFCW010000010.1, forward strand.
AAAAACAGTGCCCCGATTCCTGCCGCATAATAGCCCTCGATGCCACGCTGGATCAAGCTGGCCGTCACGATCTCATTCATCCATTCCGCTTCCAGCCGCTTTTCCAGCACGCGCGACATCACCGTCAATTGCCTGCCGATGTCGGATTCTCTCTCCTCCAGAACTTCCGCCGTCCTTGTGCTCGGAGAAATGGATGCGGCGGCAAACATTGACGCTAGAGCCCAGGGTATCACGGATAAACCGGTCATCGCTTCTGCCTCCGATTGGTCTAGGATGGCGCAAATGCAAAGTGCGGCCGGAGGAAGTTGTGTGCACGTGCACACAAGACCGGCGGCTCTCAGGGGGATTCGGCGTGCTCGCCGTCCACTGCGCCGCCCATTGCCGCCGCCTCGTTTCCAGCTGCCGGCGAAGCGGCGTATTTCTGAATGCGCGCTTTCTCGCGCAACGCGTCAGGATCGGCCGCCAGATCGCTTTTCCTGACGGTCAACACCCACGACGAGCCGCCCTTGTCTCCGTGGAAGGGGCCCGGCATCATCCTAAACGCGCCGCCATATGGAAAGCCTTCAAAACGATAGGCGTAAGCCGTCGCCGTGGCGCGCATGGCGCGGGCTTTGGCCAGTTCTGCCTGCAGTTCGGCGATTTTTTTCTGCTGTTCGGCGACTGCATGGCCTACCTCGCGCCCTTTCTTTTCCCTCATCATCTCGGAGAGTTTCTTCTGCAACTCGCGCAATTCGCCTTCGAGCCGTTTGATGCTCTCCTGGACCTGTTCCGCAATTTGCGGCTCGGCAGGCGGGAGATGGCCCGGCGCCGGGTGAACGATGGGAAACCCGCCGGCCAGACCCATCCCTCCGACCAATACGATGATGTTTTCGTCGCCGCCAAGGGCGGTCATTCGCTCGCCATATTTTGCCAGTGTTTCCAGGATGACCCGCTCGAGCGTTTCAATTTTCCTGGCCGCATCCCTGTGGGGAATCGGTCCTGGGGCTGGGGCGGTTACTTCGCCGCGGCGCGCCTCTCCGGCCTTATCGGGCCGGGTTTTAGGCGGCACGCCGGAGACCGGAGGAGCAGGCGGGGCAGGCGGCGGCCCGGGCGGGGGGCTCGAACGTAGAATCGTGCGGATTGCGCGCGGACCCGCCGGCTCTTCCCGTTCCATGCGGTCCCACAAATCCTGGTCCTCGGATTTGCGCGCTTTCTGGGCGGGCGGTTTGGGTTCGACCACAGGGAAATTGACGTTCAGTTGGAAAATCGCGCCGATGCCCGGAACCGCAAAGCCCCGCACACCGCCCGGTTGAAACAAACCCGGCCCAACAAGGTCGCCGCCAAGTTCCTCGCGCAGCCGTGTTTCCAACACCTTCGCCATGATGTTGACCTGGCGAATCAGGTCCTTTCCTGCGGATTTCTCGTCCGCAGCACCCATCGCTGCCGGGCGCAGCAAAATCGCCAGCGCGGCAGCCCACAGGCACACGCTCAGTCGAGATACTCTGTTCATCGCTTCGTTCTCCTTTCCTTCTGGTTCGTGGTTCCGCCTTTAGGCGGGTCTTTATCCGCTCGGAACGACATGCCCGGCATCGGGCGCGGTTCGGCCGGCCGGCTTCACCGAATGCCAAGCGTCTCGTTGACCGTGCTTGCAAACACGCCGAACGTCCGCTTCACCTCGTTCATATCGTTTTCGCGCTGCAACAGGAGTGCATTGTGCAGCGCGACCAGATCGGCCTGATGACTGGCGTCCAATTCGTTGATGCTTTGCACCAGCTGAAGCAGGGCGGGCTGCACCTGGGCAGCCAGCTCTTCCTGCACGAGGCTGCGCAGGCTGGCCTCGGTCCAGGGCGTTTGTCCGGCCGGCGCCGCCGCGGTTCTGCCGCCGCCGCCAAACGCCACTTCCCACGGGCCGATACGGATGGCGACGCCGTAGCGGAAGCCGGCCGCAGCAAGGAGCACCGCCGCGGCCAGCGCAACAGCCCGGCGCAGGAAGCGGCCCCGTGCGCCGCGCGAAAGCCCCGCCGTGTTCTGCCGCCGCCGGCTGTCTTCGATCCTTGCGGCTGCGCGCAAGTCGTCCATCGCTACAGGCCGCGCCTCGGCGTCCGGCAGCGAGCGCAACAGGCCCAGCGTTGCGCGCAGCTCGCGTGCGCGTTGTGCGCACCCAGCGCACCCCTCGATATGCGCGCGCATGAGCGCGCGAGCGTTGTCGTCCAATTCGCCCAGCACATGGGCAGCGAGTTTTTCCGGATCACAGTTCACGGATCTTCACCTCCCGCAATTTGAGGCCAGGTTGTCCAAAAGCCTACAATACTTCTTCGGCTTTCAGGCCGCGCGCTGCGGCCTCTTGCCGTAATTTTTCGAGAGCGCGATACACCCGCGACTTGGCGCTGCTTTCGGCAATTCCAAGCACTGCGCTGATCTCGGCATATTGCAGGCCTTCATAGAACCGCAGGACCAGGGCTTCGCGATCTTCCGCCGGCAGACTGTCCAGCAGCCCGCGAACCAGCCGCTGGCTTTCCGCCTGAAATACGGCCTGGCTGGCCGGCGATTCAACTGCACGTTGGCCGTTTGTGCCGCCCGACTGGTCGGCGTCGCCGGGGGATGAGGCGTCCTGCGGTTCCTCGGCGTCCGAAAGACTTGTCGTTGGGATCGTCCGGACGCGCCGGAGGTGGCTTCGCAGGATATTGGCGGCCATCTGGTAGAGCCACGACCGAAACGTGCCGTTGCCGAGATAGCTGGCTCGATACGTATAGAGACGCACAAACAAGTCCTGGCGCAAGTCTTCCGCCGCGTCGAGGTCGCCGATCGCACGATAGAAAAAGTTCAGCATGGGCTGTTCCCAGCGGCGCACAATCTGCTCGAACGCGGCATCGTCGCCTTGCTGAACCCGCTGCATCAGCCGTTGGTCTTCGCTCGCCAGCATGGCGCCTCTTTTCACCATCCAATAGATAAGACTTCGCCGCCGCCGAAAAAGACGCAAGTAAAGTAGATCGGAGTTGGCGGGGAAAACCAACGCCTCCGCGCGGGAACGCCAGAACCTGCCGGCCTGGTGTCTTTGCGCGAGGCTGCTCTTGAAAGACCTCGGCGTCATTCTTTATATTCTCGATTTTTGGTTGCTCCAGCTGTTGGTTTTGCGCAAAAAGTCCTGTCTATGAACGGCCGCTCGCTCATTCCAA
>JADFCW010000112.1 GCA_017161705.1 Candidatus Sumerlaeota bacterium
AGGACAGCGGGCTAAAAGGCTTGTCGGGCGGGCTGAGCGGCGACATTCCGCCGCTCGAAGCCGCTGCCGCCCAAGGCAACCCCGACGCCCAACTGGCTCTCGATTGCTTTGTCTATGAAGTGGCCAAACAGATCGGCGCGTTGTGGGTGGCCTGCGGCGGCTGCGATGTGTTGGTCTTTACCGGCGGGATCGGCGAACGCGGTGCCTCGATTCGCAGCCGGATTTGCCGGCTCCTTGCATGTCTGGGAGTGCGGATTGACGCGGGAATGAATACCTCGCCCGCGGGCGAATGCACCATTTCGACGCCAGACTCGTCGGCGCGCGTGATGATCATTCCGACCAATGAAGAAATTATTGTTGCCCGGCGCATTGCGGAACATATCGCCCAAATGGCAAGTGCATAACAGCAGAGAATGGAATCCCGGCGCGCAAAGCGCGAATCAGCGATGATTCTGCCCCGCGATTCCACCCAAGTGAACGGCCTATGGCCAACCTTCTCATTGTAGCCGCGGATGAAAACCTCGTATTTTTGTTCCGCCATGTTTTTGGCGAGCATGAAATCCGCTCGGCGCGCGACGCCCCCGAGGCCGTCGAGGCCGTCCACACGCAGCGTCCCGATCTCGTCGTCATGGACGTGCGCGGACCGGGGACCGAGGACCTCGATGCGCTTCGCGCCATCCGCCTCGCCTCGCCCGATCAGCTGATTATTGTCATGACCGCCTACGGTACCGCCCAGATCGCCGTCGAAGCGATCAAACACGGCGCCCACGATTATCTGTTCAAGCCCTTCGACGTCGGCCAACTCCGCCAACTGGTCGCCGAGGCGCTCGAAATCGCCGCCCAGCGCAGCGCCGCCCGGCTCCCTCTTCCCGCCGTCGAACGCCCCGCGCCCGCCGGCATGATCGGCGCCTCGCCGGCCATGCAGGAAGTCTATCGCACGATCGGCAAGGTCGCCCCAAGCGACCTGACAGTGCTGATTACCGGCGAAAGCGGCACGGGCAAGGAACTGGTCGCGCGCATGATCCATGAACATAGCCGGCGCGCCGACAAACCGTTTCTCGCGCTCAATTGCGCGGCGATCCCCGAGCCGCTGCTCGAAAGCGAACTGTTCGGCTATGAACGGGGAGCGTTCACCGGCGCGCTCCACCGCAAACTGGGCAAACTCGAAGTCTGCAATGGCGGAACGCTGTTCCTCGACGAAATCGGCGATATGTCGCCCGCTCTGCAAACCAAGATGCTCCGCGTGCTTCAGGACGGCACCTTCGAACGGATCGGCGGCACCGAAACGATGGATGTGGACGTGAGAATTCTCGCCGCCACCAACCGCAATCTTGTCGAACTGATGCGCGAGGGGCGCTTCCGCGACGACCTCTACTATCGGCTCAAGGTCGTGCCGATTCACGTGCCGCCGCTACGCGAGCGCGGCGACGACCTGGTGCTTCTGGCCAGGCACTTTTTACAGCGCGCGCGCGATGAATTGCAGCGGCCGGGGCTTTCACTGTCCAACGCCGCCCTCGAAGTGCTCAAGGCTTATTCCTGGCCCGGCAACGTGCGCGAACTCGAGAATGTCATCAAAGGGGCGGCGCTGACCTGCCCCGGCGTTATCATTCTGCCCGAACACCTCGCGGTGACGGCCCCGCGCGGGACCGGGCGCACGGGCCCAGACCCCGCCGCCGCCGGCACAGCGGCCAAAGAAACCCTTCAGAAACTGCTCGAGCCCGTATTTGCCTATTTTCATGACTTGTATCAAGCCGGCCAGCGCGTCGAGCCGTTCGACCGCATCGAAGAGGTAATGCTGCGCAAGGCACTGGCCGCTGTCGAAGGCAACCAGTCGCATGCAGCCAAACTTCTCGGTATCACACGCACCACGCTCCGAAAGCGGATGGCCAAGTATGGGATTGTCGTGCGGCAACAGGTGGAGTGAGTAAAGGATGTAAGCGGAAGGGTGAACGAGAAATGATGAAGTCGGAATGAAAACAGATAAAGATAGGCGGGGAGCGGTGAGTCGGCAATGATGAAGAACGAGGGGCGACAATGAAGAAGGTTGAGTGCATCATCAAGCCGTTCAAACTGGACGAGGTACGGGCGGCGCTGCTCGAGGTCGGTGTGCGGGGCATGACGGTCAGCGAGGTGCGCGGTTTTGGCCGCCAGCGCGGGCATACGGAACTATTTCGCGGCAGCGAATACACCACCAACTTTCTGCCGAAAATCAAAATTGAAGTGGTCTGCAACGAAGACCGGCTGGATCAGGTGGTTCAAGTGATGATGAAAGCGGCGCGGACAGGCATGGTCGGTGACGGCAAAATCTTTGTCCTACCCGTCGAGCAGTGCTACCGCATCCGCACGGGCGAATCGCAGGATGACGCGGTGTGAGAAGTGATTTCCCCTCTTCGACCGGCCCTTTCCCTCTGATGTACCATGCGCAGCAATGCAAACGACAGCCTGGCAGGTTCTGTGCGCGATTCCACAACGCATGGCGCGAGGCCGATTGCTCTCCTGCTTCTTCTCTGTTTTGTAGCCGCCGCCGATTTTTATGCTCTCCGCTGCTGCCGGCGGCCGGGCGGCGATATGGATTTCGCCGAGTCCATCGCCGAGCAGCCCTTTACCGTTTTCTATGTCCGCTCGCCTCTGACGGTCTATCTTCATCAGGCGGTGTATCACTTTGTCTTCCAGCCGATGGGATGGCCTGCACGCGAGGCTGTCGCCGTGTGCAGCGCGCTGGCCGGCGGGCTGTTCGTCGTCGCTCTCCTGTTGCTCTGTGATCGCGGGTTGTTCTTGTTGTTCAATCTCGCCGCGCCGTTTCTGATGATCTTCTTCGGCCACATCGAGCACTATGCGTGGGTGAATATGCTCCTGGCGTTTTTCTTCGTTGCGGCCAAACGCCAGATCGAAACCAACGGGCCGCTGACGCCCGCCCTGGCGCTGCTTCTTCTGGCCGCCGCCTTTCACATGCTGGCCGTGTTTTACGTCCCCGCGTTTCTGTTTCTCGTCTGCCGGCGCAATCCCCAGACCCGCCGCTGGGAGTGGGCCACGCCGCAGCGCGACCGCGAGAACTGTCTTCTCCTGCTGATTTTCTGGATTCTCTGGTATTGCGGTTCCCAACTGTCGCTCCACGTTGGCGGTCTGGACAACAACCTGACGCGGATTGTGCCGCTGCGCCTGGCCGACGGCCCCACGCGATATTTCTTCCCGATGTTTTCCTGGACGCATCTCAAGATGTGGCTGTATTTCCATTGGCTCTCGTCGCCGCTGGGATTGCTGTTGCTGATTTTACTGGCCCGCCGCATTCGCAGTCGCTTTGAATGGTTCCTGCTGACGGCTGTCGGCTGCGGCTTTCTCTGGACCTGGGTGTGGCATCCCGATCGCGGCCGCGGCGATTGGGATTTGTTCGCCAATCTGGCACTGCCGATGAACATCCTCGTCGGGCTTTTGCTGGCCGGCGGGCGGGAAGGAATTCGGAGCAATGAGTCTTTCGCCCGAACAACTTGAGCGCTATTCGCGGCAACTTCTGCTCGACGGTTTTGGCGCGGCGGGCCAGGAGAAACTGCTGCGGTCGAGCGTCCTTGTAGTCGGAACGGGCGGTCTGGGATCGGCCATTCTCAACTATCTCGCGGCGGCCGGCGTCGGCCGCATCGGCATCATGGATGCCGACCGCGTCGAGCAGTCGAACCTGCAGCGGCAGGTGCTGCACACAACCGGGGATCTGGGTCGCCTGAAGGTGGAGTCCGCGCGAGATCGCCTTCGCGCACTCAATCCCGACGTGGTTCTCGAAACCTTCGCCGAGCGGCTCCGCCCGTCCAACGCCATGACCATTCTTGCCAGCTACGATGCTGTCGTGGATGCATGCGATAATTTCGCAACGCGATTTCTCATCAACGACGCCTGCTTCCTGCTCGGCCGGCCATGGTTCCACGGCAGCGCCCTGGCGTGGCAGGGACAGGCGGCCTCGTTTTTCACCGGCGAGCCGGAGTCGCCCTGCTACCGATGTATTTTTTCCGCACCGCCGGCTCCCGGCGAAGTGCCGACCTCCGCACAAGTCGGCATTCTCGGGGCCGTCGCAGCGTTCATCGGAACGGTCGAGGCTGTCGAGTGCATAAAACATCTGCTCGGCGCTGGAAAAGGTCTTGCAGGCCGCCTGCTGATTTATGATGCATTGACCATGTCGGTGCGTACCATCGCCGTCCGGCGCAATCCGGCGTGCCTGCTGTGCGGCCGGTCGCCGGCGATTCATTCCATTGCAAAGGAGAACTACGCCGCAGACACATGATTCCGTCTCATTGTCCATCCGAAAGCCTGTTTGCGCAGCGTCTCCAACGTCTTGCCCGCGCATTGAAGCGCGAAAAACTCGACGCCATTCTCGTTTGGGACCGCGCCAACACACGCTATCTATGCGGCTTCGCCGGCTCGGCCTCCTTGATTTGTATTCTGCCCGACGGCTCCAGCTGTTTTCTCACCGATTCGCGCTACATCGCATTAGCGAAGGAGACCATTCGCCACCTCGAAGTGCACGAAATCAAACCGCCGGCGGAAAAGTTCCTCGCGCGGCTGCTGCACCGGCGCGGTATCCGGAAGGTTGGATTCGAGGAGATGATCCCCTATTCGCTGTACCGGCAATGGGGGAAAGCGCTGAAAGTGCAACTGGTCGAAACCACCGCGCTCATTCGCAGCCTGCGCGAGCAAAAGGATCGTACCGAACTTGCCGCAATTGCCCGCGCGCAACGCATCACCGAACGCGCCTTCGAGCGCGTCCTGGCGCTTTGCCGTCCGGGTAGGACCGAGCGCGCGCTGGCCCGTGCATTTCTGCACGCGATCGAGGACGAAGGCGGCGAGGGTCCTGCTTTTGACCCCATCATTGCGTCGGGTCCCAACGCGGCCATTCCGCACGCCCGCCCCGGCGATCGCGCGCTGCAGCGCGGCGATTTTGTGGTCTTCGACCTCGGCGCGCGATGCGGCGGCTATCACTCCGATATGACGCGGACGGTCGTGATCGGGCGGGCAAGCGAACGCCAGCGCCGCGTGTATGACATTGTGCGCGAGGCGCAACGCCGGGCCGTCGCTGTGGTCCGCGAGGGTGTCCTGGCATGCGAGGTCGACCAGGCGGCGCGGCGTTGGATTGACCGCAAGGGCTTTGGTCGGCGGTTCCGTCATCGTGTCGGACACGGGGTAGGTTTGGAAATCCACGAGTCGCCCTCGTTGAACTCAGACAATCGGTCGCCGCTTCGCCGCGGCATGGTCATAACAGTCGAGCCGGGGATTTACATCGAAGGCTGGGGCGGTGTGCGAATCGAGGACATGGTGCGCGTCACACCAGGTGGCGGCGAAGTTCTGACACGCTGGCCCCACCGGTTGTTGGAAATATAGGCCGTCCCCCTTTGCCCAACGGACGGAATCTCCCTCACGGAGGATGCGTTATGAAAAATCTCGCTATCTCTCTTGCGCGCTTCGCACGGCGTTTGCCCTTGGTCGTGCGAGGTCTGGCCGTGCTGCTTGGCGCAAGCGCGGTTGTGCTCTGTCTTGCGGCGCAATCGCCGAAAAAACCCGCCTACGACGGACCGGTTGTAATTGCCGCCGGCTCCGAGTGGATCCCGCTCGACGTGGAATTGGACATCGAGGCCGGGTCGGCGCTCGATTTCAGCGACCTGGTGCCGTGGCACACGCCGGCGGGAGCATGGGGCCGTGTCATGATCAACCCTGCCGGACGCTTTGCGTTTGCCAGCCGGCCCGACACGCCCGTTCGCTTCTATGGCTGCAATTTGTGTTTCAGCGCCCATTATATTTCCCACGAACAGGCCGACCGCCTTGCCGAGCGCCTTCGCCGCATCGGCTACAACGCCGTGCGTTTTCACCATTACGAGCGCGACCTGGTGGACCGCTCGAAAGGCAACAGCACGACCTTCCGGCCGGAGGCGATTGACCAGCTGGATTACCTGTTTGCGGCGCTCAAGAAGCGCGGCATTTACATCACCACGGATCTGTTTGTCTCCCGGCCGGTCTTTGCCGACGAGGTGTGGGAAGGCGAAAAAGGCGATGTCGGGATGGACAATTTCAAGAAGGCGGTGTTGGTTAACGACCGCGCCTTCGAGAATTTCAAGACCTTCACACGCAACCTCATCGGCCGCGTCAATCCCTACACGGGTATGACGTGGGCCGCCGATCCGGCGTTTGCATGGATCAACCTCGTCAACGAAGGCAACGCGGGCAACCGCTGGAACGAGTTGGACGGAAAGGTAAAGGAAGACTTTTTGCGCGCGTGGAACCGCTGGCTGGCCGCCCGCTATTCCAGCCGCGAGGCTCTGGCCAAGGCATTGGGCAGACTCGATGCGGAGCACGATCCGGCCAAAGGCAATGTGCCGCTTCCGACGCAGCTGGACAGTTCGCCTGCGGGCATGCAGCTGGCGCTATTTTTCGCCAGTCTGCATCGCAACTTCTTCGCGAAAACGCGCAAATTCCTTCGCGACGAACTCGGCTGCAACGCCCTGCTTTCGGACATGAACGCCTGGACCAATCCTCTGGCTTATCAAGCCGTGCGCCAGGCATTTGACTATGTGGACGACCATTTCTACGTGGACCATCCGCAGTTCATTGAGCGGCAATGGCGCCTGCCGTCGCGCCATACGGGCCGCAATCCGGTCAGCGAGGGCGCACCGGGCGGACGCCGCAATGCCTTCACACGGCTGCTGGATCGTCCGTTCACGATCAGCGAGTTCAACTATTCGGGGCCTGGGCGGTTTCGCGGCGTCGGCGGGATTTTAACCAGTGCACTGGGCGCCATTCAGGACTGGTCGGCGATCTGGCGGTTCACCTACAGCCACAGCCGCGACAATTTATTCAGCGCGGGAACCGCCAACTACTTCGACGTGGCGTCCGATCCGCTAAATCTGGCTGCCGAGCGCGCGGCCGTTTGCCTTTTCCGGCGCGGCGATCTCAGCCCCGCCCGACATACCATCGCGATTGCCATGGACCCCAAGGACCTGCTCGACACGCCGCGCCGCTTTATGTCCGCGGCGCCCCGCTGGGACGGCCTGGCTCTGGTTGTGCGCGTCGGAACAGCCCTCGCGGACGATCCGGCGAAAGTAGCGAACGCGGATTTGGTCCTGCCGCTGTCGGGAATGGCCCCCGCCGCGGACGGCAAGGTGCTCGCGCTCGATCCGTACGACAAGGCGGCGGAAGAAAAACTGCTGGCCGAGCTTCGCAAGCGCGGCTGGTTGAGCGCGGAGAATCCCACCGACCTTGCGGCGCGGCGCTTCCGCAGCGAAACCGGCGAACTCGCCGTTAACTCGCCCCCCGACGTTCTGACGCTGGATACCCCGCGCACAGTTGGCGGCTATGCCCCGGCGGGCGGCAGGATCGAAACCAAAGCGGCGACGATCGAAATTGCCGAAAGCGACGCGACCGTCTGGGTGTCGAGCCTGGACGGCGCGCCCATCGGCCAAAGCAAGCGGCTGCTGATCACGCACCTGACCGATCTGCAGAACAGCGAAGCGCGCTATCTCGACAAGGCGCGGACAGTTCTGGCCGCATGGGGCAGACTGCCGCATCTGGTGCGAAAAGGAACGGCCACGATCACTGTGCGCGTCGGCGATGCGGGCAAGGCCAAAGTCTATCGCCTCTCGACCGGGGGGAGGCGGCTGGGCGAGGTGAAGACCACCGCAAAAAGCGGGGCCCTGATCATCCCGCTCGACACTAACGCCGGCGGAAAAGCGCAAATGCTGTATGAGGTGGCGCTGCCGATGTAGCGCGAAGCTCAATCCATGAAGATCGAACTGCAGGAGCTGTAGTGTAAGGACGGCATTCCAATCCAGAATCCAGGATCGAACGCGGCCCTTGGCCATAACCAAAAAGATCTTCGCTGGATGGCTAAATCACGAGATGAAAGAGTTTCAGGCGACTGTAAAAGAGAGAGAGCAATAGTTCGTCTTGCGATGAGCCGATATTGCAAAGCGGCAGCATGGCTGCCGCGCTCCAAAAATTTTTCCTGATACTGCAAAGCGTCCCTTTGGACTGCGGCAGCCATGCTGCCGCTTTTGCTCGATAAATTTCGACGCACCGAACGCGGCCTGCAGCCATAACCAAACACGGGATGCTCCATCAAGATGTCTACACTTTGGCGGGATCTTTAAACCCAAAAACCCAATGTGCCTCCTGCCCAAACCAAAAAGATCTTCGCAAAATGGCTAAATGTCTAGATGAAAGAATCTAAAAAGCAAAACCGCTTCCGTCTCGATCAACTACTCGTTGCGCGCGAACTGGCCGAGTCGCGCACACGGGCGCAGGCCTTGATCCTGGCGGGCAAGGTCAAGGTCGGCGGCGAAATTGTCGCGAAATCTGGTGCGACATTCTCGGAAGATGTTTCCATTGAGATTCTCGCACCCGATCATCCCTACGTCAGCCGCGCCGGAGGAAAGCTGGCTTATGCGCTCGATCAATTCCGCATCAAGGTCGAGGGAGCGGCCGCCCTCGACGTCGGCGCTTCGACGGGCGGCTTCACGGATTGCCTGCTTCAGCGCGGCGCGGCGCGCGTCTATGCGATAGACGTCGGCAGCGGCCAGTTGCACTGGAAATTGCGCAACGATCCGCGCGTGATTGTCCGCGAGAACTGCAATGCGCGGCATCTCGCACCCGCCGACTTTCCCGAGCGCTTCGATTTGGCGGTCGCGGATGTATCGTTCATCAGCCTCAAAAAAATCCTGCCCGCTGTTGTTCCGCTCCTCCAGCCCTCGGCCGACGTGATCGTGCTGATCAAGCCGCAGTTCGAGGCCGCACGCGCCGAAGTCAGCAAAAAGGGCGTCGTGCGCGATCCGAACGTTCGGCAGCGCATTCTCGGAGAGTTCTGGAATACCCTGCCCAACTATGGTCTTTCCCCCCTTGGTTTGGTCGCCTCTCCTCTTGCCGGTCCAGCGGGCAACATTGAGTATCTTTTGGGCGCCACGACCTCGGACCAGCCGCGCACCGCGCCGGCCGCCCCGCCGCCGGATTTTGCCGCTCTGGCGCGCGGCTGTACGCACTAAACACTGCAGTGGAGCGGTCCGTTCGATTCATCAAACCGCTGTCGAGCGTGCCGCTTGCTCTTTTTTGATTTCTTAGCTATCCGGCCTCCCGCGCTTCGCGTTCAACACACCCCATCCTCCTTCCGCGCTCTTTTTTTATCGTTCGCTTGACAGCGCCGGAAAGCACGGGCCATTGTATGCGCGTTTGTTACGTTGTGCAGCAAACCCTACTTGCCCCGGAAAGGATTGTGATTATGGCCAACGTGCCTGTTGCGCTTCAGCTGTATACAGTTCGAAACGAATTGGAAAAAGACTTTGAAGGAACCATCGAACAGATAGCGAAAATCGGCTATGCGGGCGTGGAATTCTCAGGATTTGCCGGCAAGACCACAGGCAAGGCGTGGCGCGTCGTCTCCGAGTTCGATCTGAAAGTCGCCGGCTGCCATTTCCCGCTCGACCAACTGGAAAAGGACATCGAAAGCGTTTGCGAGATGTGCCTCGAACTGTGTTGCGAATACATTGTCGTGCCCTCGCTGCCCGAAGAGCGGCGGCGCGACCGCAAGCGCTGGCGCGAGGCCGCCAACTCCATGAACGAAATCGCCCAGGATATTCAAGACTACGACCTCAAACTCTGCTATCACAACCATGCCTACGAGTTCGAAAAGGTCGGCAACGAACTGGCATGGGACATTTTTTTCGACGCCGCCGATCCCGACCTCGTCGGCGCCGAAATTGACACCTACTGGATCCAGTATGCCGGACTCGATCCGGTCGAATACATCCGGAATATGTCCAAACGCTGCCCGCTGATCCATTTGCACGACATGGCCGGCGACGAGAAAAAATCCAGCGTCGAAGTCGGCCGCGGGATTCTGCAGTGGGATGGCATCTTTCAGGCGGCCGAAGACGGCGGGGTCAAATGGTATATCGTCGAGCAAAACGAGTGCACCGGCTCCGCAATCGAAAGCGCCCGGATTAGTTTCGAGAACCTCAAGGCCCGCGGCAAAGTGTGATCCCGGTGCGCACGAACATGAGCAGCCTGCAACGGAGTCGAACGGTATAAGCAGCCTGGACTTGCATACGGCGGAGTGTGCGATTGGCCTCCGCGAATCGAACCTCGGCGCAAGGCTCGATCCCAAATCAAGAATCCAAAACCCAAATCCCCATGACCATCCAGGAACTACTCATCGAAGCGAAGGAACAGCAGGCTTCCGACCTGCATCTGACCGTCAATGCGCCGCCAATGCTTCGGATTGACGGCCAGCTCGAACCGCTCGATCTCCCGCCCCTGACGCCCCGCGACACCCAGCGTCTGGTCTATAGCATCCTCAACGACGCGCAGAAACAAAAATTCGAGATGAACTGGGAACTGGACCTCTCCGTCGAAATCAGCGACGTTGGCCGCTTTCGCGTCAACGTCCACAAACAGCGCGGCGCGGTCGAAGCCGCCTTTCGCGTGGTCAATGAGGAAATTCGCACCATCCGCCAACTCGGCCTTCCCCCGATTGTCGAAGAACTTGCCCGTCGGGACAGCGGCCTCGTGCTCGTGACCGGACCCACCGGCTCAGGCAAAACGACCACGCTGGCGGCCATGATCAACCAGATCAACGAAGAACGCCGCTGCGTGATCATCACCATCGAGGACCCCATTGAATATGTCCATCGCAACCGCCGGAGCATCATCAAGCAGCGCGAAGTGACCTCCGATACGAAAAGCTTCGCCGACGCCCTTCGCCACGTGCTCCGGCAGGACCCCGATGTGATTTGCGTCGGCGAAATGCGCGACCTCGAAACCATCCAAACCGCCCTCACCGCCGCCGAAACTGGCCACCTCGTCCTCACCACTATCCATACCCCCGACGCCGCGCAGACCGTGGACCGGATCGTGGATGTCTTTCCACCCCACCAGCAGCAACAGGTGCGGATTCAACTGGCCGGCACCCTCCAGGGGATCATCGCCCAGCAGCTTTTGCCGGTGCCGGGCAACCGTGGGCGCGTTGTGGCGTGCGAAATCCTGATCGCCAACGTCGCCGTGCGCAAAATCATCCGTTCGGCCAAGACGGAACAGATCACCACGCTTATCCAGACCAGTTACGAAGCAGGCATGATCACCATGGATAAATCGCTGAAGAACCTCTACCAACAAGGTCTAATTACCTACGACGACGCCCTGGCCAAGTGCCGCTATCCCGAAGCGTTCGATGCAATATAGCCACCTGTCTGTACCCCTCCTCGGACAATCTCTTGCCGACCCTTGCAGCGTCGAAAACTCAAGCGAGCCATAACCGACGGGTACCAGGGCAAAGGTGTGCCTTCTCCGGCAGCGCAAAGCGTGCCTCTTCCTAAATCGGGAGAAGATATCCCTTGCCGAGAATGTCTGAGAGAGACACCGTCCCCGGCGTCTAAATTCCGATTGCTATCTCCCGATTTCGGAAGATTCCCCTCTTCTCCGCTTCCGGTTATTTTGGCTGTTGACAAACGGGACAAAGCGATGTTTAATAGCAATTGAAATGGGAGTACAATCGAGGAGTTCCGGCACGGCTAAGGCACGGAGCGGGACTGCAAGGCCAGTCGAGCAATGATGATCACTGGGGAGGGGGCCATCATGGCGAAAGCGTTGCGCATTCTGATGCTCGAGGAACGCGCCGGCGAATTCCATCTCGCGGCGCGTGAGTTGCGCAAGGAGTTTCCATGCACGCGAGTCCGGCGCATCCATGACCCGGCAGCGTTCCATCGCGCGCTGAAGAGAGGCCGTTTCGATCTGGTAGTGAGCGTGGAGCACCTGGCGTGGATGATGTCCGACGATGCGGCTTCGGCCATTCAAAAGTCGCAGCCCGCATGTCCGGTGGCTCTCATCGGCAGGGATAAGGACGGAGCGATTTCAATCGAGGCAATCAAGGGCAGCGTAGGCACCGCGCTTGCAAATTTCAACCGCGAGTGTGGCGTCGGTTCCGCTCCACGGCAGCCAGATGGCGAGCCGAAGCAGGAGGAATGGGAAACAATTTTCCAGGCCATCGGCCAACCGGCGCTGATCTTGGACGCCGAGCAAAATATCCTCGCGGCCAACCGCGCGGCGCTTCTGACTACGGGCAAATCGCTCCATGAACTGCGCGGGAAAAAATGTTGGGAAGTGTTTCACGGCAAACAAAAAAGCCCGGACCCCTGCCCGGTTCGCCGGATGCTCGAGTCGGGCCATGTGGAGTCGGGCGATATGGAGGTCGAGGCGTTGGGCGGATGGTATGTGGTCTCCTGCACGCCCCTCTATGATCACCAGGGGCGGCTGAGCCGCATCATCCACATTGCCACGGACATCACCGACCGCAAGCTGGCGGAGATGGCCGCGGAGCAAAGCGAGACGCGGTATCGCGATCTGTTCGACCACATGAGCAGCGGCGTGGCCGTGTATGAAGCGGTCAACGACGGCGAGGATTTTGTTTTCAAGGACTTTAACCGCGCGGGCGAATGGATCGAGAACGTCCGGCGCGAGGACATTGTGGGGAAAAGTGTTCTGCGCGTATTTCCGGGTATGCGCGAGTTTGGGTTGTTCGAGGTTCTCCAGCGCGTCTATCGCACGGGCGTGCCGGAGCGTCTCCCGCTCGCACTTTACAAGGACGATCGCATTTCAGGCTGGAAGGAAAACTACGTTTTCAAGCTTCCCTCGGGCGAGGTCGTGGCCATTTACGACGACGTAACCGAGCGCAAACGCAACGAGGCTAAATTCCAGCTGGCATTCGATCATGCGGCAGTCGGAATGTGCCTGACCGATCCAAACACGCGCCGCTTTTTGCAAGTCAATGAGGCCTTATGCCAAATGCTGGGCTATACCAGTGAGGAATTGCTTACGAAAACGTGGCTCGACGTGACCCATCCGGACGATGTGAAGGAAAGTGTGGAGCTTGTCCGCCGGCTTCTGGCCGGTGAGTCGCCGAAGGGCCGATTGGAAAAACGCTATCTGCATAAAAATGGAAATCTTGTCTGGGGCGAGGTCAACACCTGTCTCCTGCGCGACGAGCTCGGCCACCCGCTATGTTTCATCACCCATGTGAAAGACATCACGGTGCAGAAAACCGCCGAAGCGGCCCTCCGGCGGAGCGAGCAGGAAAAAACCGCCATCCTCAACAGCATGTCGGAATATGTCACGTTCTTGGACATGGACATGCGGGTGCTCTGGGCGAATCGGAACGTGACGCTAAGACTGAATCTGCCCCACGAGGAAATCGTCGGCCGCCATTGCTATGAGTTACGCCACCGGCGCGACCGCCCGTGCGAGAATTGCCCGGTCGAAAAGGCCCTCCGCAGCGGCCGGCCTGAAGAAGCCGAAATGGTGTTCCCTGATGATGAAAGCGCTTTTATCATTCGCGCCAACCCGGTTTTCGACGAGGGGAAACGCCTGACCGGCATCGTCGAGGTCTCCTTGGACATCTCGGCCATCAAGCGGACCCAGGAAGCGCTTCGACACGGCGAAGAATTCTTTCGCTCCGTTCTGGAAAACGTGTTGGACATCGTTACCATCATGGATTCAGCTATCCTTTTCCAATATGTAAGCCCATCCGTCACGCGCACCTTGGGCTACCTGCCCTCCGATCTTCTCGGACAGAACGGTCTGGATTATGTCCATCCCGACGACCTCGAGCGGGTGCGCGCGGCCCTGATGCGCGTGAGGACGGGGCGCAGGATGGCGCAGCCGCTGGAGTTTCGCTTTCGCCATCACGACGGCACATGGCGCACTTTGGAATCCATCGCGGTCAATCAGCTGGAAAACCCCGTGGTCAGCGGCATCCTCATCGTTTCGCGGGACGTCACAGCGCTAAAGCAACTCGAAGAGCAGGTCCGGCAAACGCAAAAAATGGAAGCCATCGGCCGTCTGGCCGGCGGCATCGCGCATGATTTCAACAATCTCCTGACGGCCATCAACGGCTACAGCGAAATGCTTCTCTCACAGACCGCCCCCAGTGATCCGATCCGCAAAGACCTGGAGGAAATCTACAAGGGCGGCCAACGTGCCGCCGCTCTGACACGCCAGCTTCTGGCCTTCAGCCGCAAACAGATGCTCGACGAGCGCGTCCTTAAGCTGAACACCGCTATTTCCGAAACAGACCGGATGCTTCGGCGTCTGATCGGGGAAAACATCGAACTGGTCACGGTCCTCCAGGCCGATCTGCATCGCGTCAAAGCCGATCCCGCGCAGATCGAGCAGATTATTGTGAATCTCGCAGTCAATGCCCGCGATGCTATGCCCCAGGGAGGCAAGCTGACAATCGAAACGGCCAATGTGGAGCTCGACGAAATGTATGCGGCAACGCACGCAGGCGTAACGCCGGGGCAGTACGTTCTCCTGGCTGTCAGCGATACGGGCGAGGGGATGGACGCTGAAACTCTCTCGCACATCTTCGAACCGTTTTTTACGACCAAAGCGCCGGGGAAGGGCATCGGGCTGGGGCTTTCGACTGTCTATGGCACGGTCAAACAGGGCGGCGGACATATCTGGGTCTATAGCGAAAAGGGCCGCGGGACAACGGTGAAAATCTACCTGCCGCGGGTGGAAGAGGAACCGGAGGAAATCGAGGCGGCTCCGGCAGCCATGTCGCTGACAGGCTCAGAAACTATTTTGCTGGTCGAGGACGAGGAGATTGTGCGCAAACTGGTGCGCCAAATTCTGGTCGAGAAAGGCTATCGTGTGCTCGAAGCCTCGAACGGCACCGACGCGTTGACGCTGTGCGAACAGGTTGCCGATGAACCCATCCATTTGCTCCTGACAGATGTTGTGCAGCCGGGCATGAGCGGACGCGAACTGGCCGAACGGATGGTGAAAACGCGCCCGGACACAAAGATTTTGTATATGTCCGGGTATACGGAAAACGCCGTCGTTCATCACGGCGTGTTGGACGAAGGAGTCAATTTCATCCAGAAACCTTTTACGCCGCAAGGTTTGTTGAAAAAAATGCGGCGGGTGCTGGACGGGCAGTAAGCGCAGCAAAAAGAGCAACAAGGGTGCTGCTATTCGCGGCGGGGCGGCCATGCTTCAGATTTCTGCCCCTTGCTGGAAAGAAAAGAGGAAAAATCGTATTTCGGTGCATTTTTCTCTTGCGCCTCTGATCTCGCGCTAGTTAGCATCCGACTTGCTCCGCTTTGGCAGAGGGGGAAGCGGGGGCTTGTAGTGAGTTCAACAAGTCAATCCGTGTAGTGGATTGGGCGCTGATGGCTGCTGAGCATGTGGATGCCGGTTGTGGGCCCGGCCGATTCCCCCATGGTTGCTGCCGAAGGAAGCGGGCCTTCCTTTGGGTTGTTGCCATTCTATGCGTATCCCTGCCTCCGGTCTTCGGTCAGGACGGCGAGATCGTCCAAGAGATCGAGATTCAAGGCCTTTCGAAAATCAGCCGCGAAAAAGTCCTTTATGCCCTGCCCGTCCAAGTAGGCAAGCCATTCCAGCCGCGTTTGCCGGGTGAAATCATTCAGGCCTTATGGAACACCGGTTATTTTAGCGATCAATGCCAGGTGCTCTGTGAAAACGTGCCCGGCGGCATCAAATTGATCATCGTGGTTCATGAAAATCCCTCGATCAAAGAAATCCAGTTTGTCAGCAATATGAAAATCCCGACGGCGACGCTCAAAAGCGCTTCGCCCGTCAAGGAAGGCGACGTGCTGGGACCCGACAGCCTACGGCGTATCCGCGACTCGGTCGAGCAGGCCTACCGGACGAAGGGCTATTCGAACGCCCTCGTCCGTGTGGACACAATGGACAACGGCACGTCGCAAGTTGTGGTGCAGGTGGTCGTGGACGAAGGCGAGCGCCTGAAAATCAAAGACCTCATCCTCCGCGGCAACCGAACCTTTGGAACCACTCTGTTGAAATTCCTGCTCGAAAGCAAGGGCTCCTGGCTGTTTATCGAAAACCATTTCAATAGCGAGGCCTTCCAGACCGACCTCGATATATTGCGGCAGTATTACTTCTCGAAAGGGTTCTTTGATGTGCAGGTGCGCGCGGGCGAGTTCATTCAATCCAATCCGCCGGGCCTGTGGATCAGTCCGGTGATCGAAATCGAGGAAGGACCGCGCTACCGCGTCGGCGAAATCCGGCCCTCTGGCTATACGATTTTCATGCCCGACCAGTTGATCGCCCCGTTTCAGCCGCTGCAAGGCAAATACTATGACGCCGAAAAATTCAAGGCCGCCATGCAGAAGGTCAAGGACCTCTACGGCGACGAAGGCTATATCAATGCGGAGATTCTTCCGGATCACACCACGGACCCCGAACGCGGCATGGTGCACTTCGATTTGCGCATCGAGGAACACCAGCGCGTCTATGTGCGCAAAATCCTCATTCGCAAAAATGAATACCCGCAGGAAGACCTGACCTTCATCGAAAAACTCCATGCCGGAATGACACCGCCGGTACGCGACGAGGTCATCCAGCGCGAAGTCATGCTGAAACCCGGCGAGGCCTATCGCCGCTTTCAGGAAGTGGCCACGGCCGATCGTCTCCGCAGCATGGATATCTTCGACAGCGTCAAGGTGGAATCCGCGCTGACGGACGACGAAACCCAGCGCGACGTGGTGCTCGAACTGGAAGAGGGCAACACGGGAAATCTGATCTTCGGCGCAGGCTTGAGCGAATTGCAGGGCGCTTATGTGCACGCCGCCTATCTCAACCGCAATCTGTTCGGCCAGGCGCGCCACCTGCGCACCTCGGCCTTGCTGGGCACGCGCGACATTCAGTTCCGCGCCACCTATATGGACCGCTACTTCGACCTGCCGGGAACGGCCCTGGACCGATACTTCAAGACCGAGGCATCAGGGTTGGTTCCTTTCCGGCTCGACCTTTACCGCGACGCCATGCGCCTGCGCGAGTATGATGAAATCCATACCGGAATCTCGGCAGTCATCACGCGCATCCTCCGGCAAGGCTATGTCACGGAAGACTGGGGTGCACGGCTCGAATTTGTGCAAACAGACGAAGGCGGAGGACGCCGCTGGCGGCTCTTCGGCGAAGATGACGACGACATTGACGATCCGGCCGAGGATTTCGGCAGCTACCCCGTCGCCGCGCTCAGCTACTATATCGAAGAAAATACCACCGACGATTGGTTCAATCCGACGCGCGGCCACATTGTCGGCGGCGGCATCGAGGGCGGCTTTGCCGACGGGCCGCTGCTCAAACTCACCGGCCGCTACTCGCTCTACAAGCAACTCAATGAAAACCTGATCTATGCCCTCAACACCAAGCTGGGCTGGATGCCGCTGAACGCCCAGAACGTTGGCATCAGCGAGCGGCTCTTTATGGGCGGATCGGGCGATCTGCGCGGCTTTGCGTTCCGCGGCGCCGGCCCCACCGACCGCAAAGACGACGACCTCCATATTGGCGGTTCGCTCAAATTGCTGGTCCAGAACGAACTGCGCTTCCCTGTGTATAAACAACTCAAGGGGTTTGTCTTCACCGACCTCGGCATGTTGAGCAAACGACCCTTCGAGTTCAGCAAGCCGCGCATGAGCGCCGGCGTCGGCCTCCGGTTCTCGACCGCCAAGGGCCGGCGCTATGGACCACGCTGGAAGAGCGGCGAATCCGACCTCGACCTGCTGCGAGGCTTCCATGCCGAAGTGAGCCTCGGGGTTCCGATCATCCGCGACAGCGACGACGACAAACAATTTATCCACTTTATCCTCGGCTCTTCGTTCTAACGTAGCCTCCTGCCTCAACCAAAAGTTTTTCGCAAGATGGCTATATCTCACGACGAAAGACTCCAAGCCACCCGTAAAACCCTGGGCAATCGTTTGGCTTGCGATGATCCAATACGGCAAAGCGGCAGCATGGCTGCCGCACTCCAAAATTTTTGTTTTGCAGACTTCTGATACGGCCAAACGGAATGCTCTTGCTTTGGACTGCGGCAGCCGTGCTGCCGCTGTTGCCACACAACTCTCGACGCACCGAACGCGGCCCATGGCCAGTACCATGCATAGGATGCTCCATAAGGATGCGTCACTATAGCTAAACCTTTAAAGGAATGAGTCTAAATGTTTCTCCCGCCAAGCTTTTTGCAGTTCGGTGTGCCTTGCATGCAGTCCAACCTGCAGCTAGTGCATACTTTCCTTTGCCCTGGTCGCCTCGCTTCCATGGGATAGTTTTCTCCGTGCCTCGTGATCCACAGGTGCCTATGCAAGCACCGAACGATCCTCCAGATTAGAGGCTGAACCACTCCGAAGATAGAGGCAAAAGGTCAAAAAGAAAAAGTTAGAAAAGCACCGCGATCTGTCGTGATCGCTATATTTTGAGCGCTGTGTGGCAGCGTTTCCTCCATCAAAGAAAACATTGAAAACGTCCCTTGGAGGCGATATCCGTTCCAAAACAGA
>JADFCW010000113.1 GCA_017161705.1 Candidatus Sumerlaeota bacterium
GAATCTCGCATAAGGATTTGCCTTGGTAAATGAGGACGTTTTTTTAATGAGGTTTGGATGCGGGGAAGTATATAAGTCTTGAGTATACAGTATTTTAAAAAAGAAAAAAAATTGAAAAAGACGCTTGACAGTGGAGAGGCCATTTCCGTATTGTCTTTATTTGCCTTCAACATGAACAGAAACAGTTGAAGCGCAGGTTCTTTGAAAACTAAGCAGAGAAACCTGAGAAAGCCCTTGCGGATCGAGAGATAAAAAGCGCGGCGATGTCTAGCCGGCATGGTCGCGCGTGCAAAGGACAATCAAGCTCTCAAACGTCTCGTTTGAGACGATTTTGGAAATTTATCGGAGAGTTTGATCCTGGCTCAGAACGAACGCTGGCGGCGTGGATTAGGCATGCAAGTCGAGCGCGAAAGGCGGAAGTCTCAGCAATGGGACGGAAGCCCGGTAGAGCGGCGAACGGGTGAGTACAAGGCGGGTAATGTGCCCTCGGGTGGGGGACAACTCCGGGAAACCGGGGCTAATACCGCATACATTTTTCCGGTCTACGGACTGGGGAAAGAAAGGTGCGCGTCGAAAGGTGTGTGTCGCCCGAGGATCAGCCCGCCTCCCATTAGCTAGTTGGTAGGGTAATGGCCTACCAAGGCTACGATGGGTAGCTGGTCTGAGAGGATGGTCAGCCACACTGGGACTGAGATACGGCCCAGACTCCTACGGGAGGCAGCAGTCTAGAGGCTTCGGCAATGGACGAAAGTCTGACCGAGCGACGCCGCGTATGGGATGAAGGTCTTCGGATTGTAAACCATGGTCAGTCGGGACGAATGCCCGGATGGAGAATTCGGGTTTGACGGTACCGGCAGGGGAAGCCACGGCTAACTCCGTGCCAGCAGCCGCGGTAATACGGAGGTGGCAAGCGTTGTTCGGAATTACTGGGCGTAAAGGGCGCGTAGGCGGGACGGTCCGTCCGATGTGAAAGCGCTACCGCTCAACGGAGCAAAGTCATCGGATACCGCCGTTCTGGAGTCCGGGAGAGGTGAGCGGAATTGCTGGTGTAGCGGTGGAATGTACAGATATCAGCAAGAACACCTGTGGCGAAGGCGGCTCACTGGCCCGCGACTGACGCTGAGTGCGCAAAAGCGTGGGGAGCAAACGGGATTAGATACCCCGGTAGTCCACGCCCTAAACGGTGGGCACTAGGTGTGGGAGGTATCGACCCCTTCCGTGCCGCAGCTAACGCAGTAAGTGCCCCGCCTGGGGAGTACGGCCGCAAGGTTGAAACTCAAAGGAATTGACGGGGGCCCGCACAAGCGGTGGAGCATGTGGTTCAATTCGATGCAACGCGAAGAACCTTACCAGGGCTCGAACTGGGGGGTAAACCCGCCGAAAGGCGGGCTGCTTCGGCGATCCCTCAGAGGTGCTGCATGGCTGTCGTCAGCTCGTGTCGTGAGATGTTGGGTTAAGTCCCGCAACGAGCGCAACCCCTATCCCTAGTTACCAGCACGTCACGGTGGGCACTCTAGGGAGACTGCCTGCGATGAGCAGGAGGAAGGTGGGGATGACGTCAAGTCCTCATGGCCCTTATGTCCTGGGCTACACACGTGCTACAATGGCCGGTACAGAGAGCTGCAAGGCCGCAAGGCGGAGCCAATCTCTAAAGCCGGCCCCAGTTCAGATCGGAGTCTGCAACTCGACTCCGTGAAGTCGGAATCGCTAGTAATCGCGCATCAGAACGGCGCGGTGAATACGTTCCCGGGCCTTGTACACACCGCCCGTCACACCACGAAAGTCGGCTGTACCAGAAGTCGCCGTACCAACCGCAAGGAGGAAGGTGCCTAAGGTATGGCCGGTGATTGGGGTGAAGTCGTAACAAGGTAGCCGTACCGGAAGGTGCGGCTGGATCACCTCCTTTCTAGGGAGTCTCATGGGAGCCCGGGTGTCCGGCTTATCAGCCGATCCACACCGGTCCTGAGGGACCTTGACGTGGCTCCCACCCTCCTAGGTCGGTTCTCCCGCGAGGGCCGCTCAGGGACGCTCTGCTTAGTTTTCAACGAATCCACAACAAGGGCCGCAGCACATGGCGCTGCGGCCTTTCTTTTTCCCCATCCCTATTGATGCCTGCTTTCCTCCTGGTCTGCTCTCCGCAAAATTTGTGGGCGGGTCTTGACGCAACGGTTGACACGCGCGAGAAAACTTGACATTTCCGCGGCGCCGTGCCGGACTCGCATCCGGCGGTTGGGGCAAAGACTCCGCGGTGTGGAGATGTGCGCTTGCCTCCCACTCCGCCAAACTTTCCCAAAAAGGAGACCCCTTATGAGCACTACACGGAGAGAGTTCTTCGCATACAGCAGCGCGGCGGCGTTCGGTGCGGCGCTGACAGCCGGCAGTTCGACGGCCGACGCGGCCTCGGCCAAAAAAAAGGAAGGCAGCACACCGCCCGTTCAGAATGCCAATAAACTCATCGTTCGCGGCGTCGGTATGCGGACCGGCAATCTCAAGAGCTCGATTGCCGCACTCAGTCAGGCCAAACAGTTGGGAATGGACGCGATCGAGATCGAAGCCGGAGGCGCGGCCGAGGTTCTGGATTGCTCGGACGCCGAGGCGCAGAAGGAATTTCGGGCCGAGATGGAAAAAACGGGCATTGTCATGTCCTCGATTTGCATGGGCTTGTGCAACAGCTATCCGGTCTGGTCCGACCCCCGCGCCAAGAGCTGGCTCGATCAGACCATTGACGCCACAGCGGCGCTGGGGGCGAAAGTCATCCTCGTGGCCTTCTTTGGCAAAGGCGACATCAAGGGCAACGCCGAGGCCCAGGCTAAAAGCATCGAGGTCATCAAGAGCGTGGCCGATCATGCGGCGAAGAAAGGCGTGGTTCTTGGACTGGAGAACCGCCTCAGCGCCGAGGAAAACATCGCGATGGTCGAGAAGATCGGCTCTCCGTTTGTGCGCGTGTATTATGACATCGGCAATTCGTTCGGCGCCGGCTACGACGTCCCTAGGGAAATCCGCATGTTGGGCACCAAGTATATCTGCCAGATTCATTTCAAGGACGGGCCGTCGCTTCTGGGCCAGGGGGCGATCAATATGGCCGAGGTAGGGCGCGCTGTCCGCGACATTGGATACAAGGACTGGATCATCCTGGAAACGTCGTCGCCCTTGGGGCGCGAAGTGAGTCTGGCGTATAATGCCGGCTTCACGCGCGGCCTGCTCGCCGGATAGCCAACGCGGCAAAAAACAATACCGCGGGCCAATCGTTGGAGGGGATGTTGTCTCGATGTTCCCGGAAGCAAGCGGTGTGGTTATACATTGCGGCGGGAAACGAGAGGTTATATTTCTTCCACGGACTCTTCCTTCAGATAGGTATGCTCGCCCGATGCCGCTGCGCTGTCGAGCGGTTCCACACATAGCCAGCCGTTGCCTTCCCGACCGATGATCCTCACGCGTGTTCCCTCGGCCAGCCGCAAGTGCTCGCCCAATTCGGGACTGGGACCATGGCGCGTTACCGCGTCGCCATCCACTACCACGCCCACGCGCCGGCGTTGCTCGACGTAGCCGCGCCAAGGTGCAAATCCGCCTGCGACCAGCAGCATAAGAACGCCAGCAATAAGCAATCCGCGCGCGATGGAGCGCACCGCTCCGTCGCGCAGCAGGAGCCACGCGGACCACGCCAGCGCCACCCAAACCAGCAGCGCCGTGACCACCAGCAGCCATTCGTTCAACGAAAGGCGGTCGCGCACGAATAGAAACGGCCGCCAGAGAATAAATGGCGAACGCGACGCCCCGGCCGGTTGAAGATAGGCAAGATTTTTCCTCGCCTGAGCGTGGCGCGGCGCCATCCGCAGCGTCCGTTCGTACATCGCGATGGCGCGTCCTTTCTGGCCCAACTGGGCATAAGCATTGCCGGCATTGTAAAACAGGACAGGATCGCGCACGCCCGCCTCGATGACGCTGCGATACAGTTCGAGCGCTTCCTTGAACTGTTTGTTTTGATAGTGCTCGTTGGCCGTCGCAAACCGGCGATGAATTTCCGAAAGGTCCAGTGCGAAAGCGGGGGAACCACCAAGTACAGCAAGGACAAACAGGGAGCGCAGCACAAAGCGGACGGTCGCCGCAGAGGCAAACGGCCGCCCCCCCGACTTTTTCCAACTATCGCGTCTCATTTCCCGCACTACCTTTTTGTCCTTCCGCATGGCTCCTTCCTTCTTCCCCATACATCCGCTATCCTTCATCCGTTCAACCTTCTGGCCAGGCGGTCAATGAGCTCGAGTGCGCGATCATAGAGTTGCTGCATTTCGCCCGGACCGGCGGCCCCTGCCGCATAGCGGGCCGATTCGCATGCCTCGATCAGCGACAGCATTTCGGCGATTTCCTGCTCGCTTGCGCCTCGGGCTTCGAGCGCCTGGGCGATCTGCTCGGCGGTGATACCGGCGGCAGATTGGTTGAGCATGTCGGCGACGAATTGTCGAAGGGCACGGTTGAGTTCCTCGAAGAACCGGGCGCTTTCGGCTGCCGACAAATATCGCCGCGACTGGCGCAGCCGCTTCGCCGCCGTGCTGCGCGCCGACCGCCGCCGCGCCCATGCCACATCGCCCTCCAGCCGGTCGCGCCGCCGCCGCACCGCGCAGCTGATGGCCACCAGGGCAATCGGGATCAGCTGAAACAGGAGAAAACCCGCGCGTGTGTAGAGCGGCTGGGCTAACCACGGGCGGCTCAAGAATCCGGTCGTTTGGATATACTCGATATTGCGCTGCAGTTCCACCACAGGCGACGGCCCCCCTTCGCCGGCTTCTGTGCGTGCCGGCGTGAACACCTGCACCATGGGCTGATCGCTCCTGGGCGCGGGTGTAACGCGCAGAGCCAGCGGCTGAGATTTCAGAATCTCGTAGCTTTTCGAGGCCGGATTGAAAATCGCATACTCGATGGGCGGAATTGTAATATCGCCTGCATCGGTGGCGCGCAGAAAGAACTCGAACGTCTTGCTGCCGCCGGCTTCCGACGCACTGTTCGCGGCTTCCGTGCTCGATTGCTCTTTGAAACGCTGCAGCCCTGGAATGGTGGGGAGAACCGGCGGGCTGATGGCATCCGCCTTGCCTTTGCCGCTGAACTGGATTCGAAGCGCCACCAGATCATATTGGCGGACTTCGGTGCGGTCCAGCGAGGCGGTCATGGTCCATTCGCCGACTGTGCCGCTGAAATGTGCGGGTCGGTTCTCCGTCGGCAACGGGAGGATGCGAAAACTGATCGGGCGTGCGGTCAGACGGGCCTGAATGGTGCGGCGTCCGAATGGATCGTCGAAGAAGTCGTCGAAAAACGGATCGTCGAAGAAGGATCGCCGGCGGCCCGCCGATTGCACCCGCAGCGAAGCGATCATAGACATGGCAGGGATAGACGTCGGCCCACTTTTGGTGGCAAATAAGGCGACCACTTCGATGGGCGCCACTTCGAAGCGCGTGTTGCCGATGAGTTTCGACTGAAACTGCAGCTGACCGCGCGGCGGCTGGTAGAGTGTCTCCGTCAGGAACCCTTTGTATGCCGGTCGCGATTCAAACTCATAGCCGACCACAGGCAAATCGGCCGCCTGATACCACTCGTATCGAAGCGTGATTGGCTCGCCGACGTAGGCCTCGGTCTTGTCGGCGACGACGCGCAGGAAGAGGCGGCCTTCCAGCTGGCGGTCAATGTTGGGATTGCCCGAACGCGCCGAAAGAACAGGCTCGCCTTGAAGGTCTTGCGACACGGACGGGGGCGGTGTTCCCGCCGCGGCCACAGTGATCCGGACGGCGTTGGATTGGATGGTTTGTCCCCGCCCCACGACCACGGGCACGGGGGGAATCTCGAACGTGCCCTCGCGCGCCGGCCGCAGCGTCCAGGAATAGGAGGCGGATACCGATGGGATGTTGTTGATGATATTAATGCTCTGTTGCATACGAGGGCCGGAGAGAACCTGGAGACCGAGGGCCTCGAAATCCGGCGGCTGGGGTTGAGCGTTCGCCGCCGCGGCTCCTGTGATCTCAATGGAGTATTGAAAGACGTCGGCCAACGTGAGCTGTGCCGGCGAGGCCGATGCGTGCACCTGCACATCCGTCGCGGCTGCAACAGCCCCCCCGGCGCAAAGCAAGGCCAGAAACGCCGATAGGACCCATCGGGCGGATTCAGCCACTCCGGCCGATCGCGTTCCTGCCGGCGGCGTGCTTAACCGCCTTTGTCTCTCGTACTCGTTGCTTTTCATCTTCCCAGATTCATTGTTCATTCTTCATCATTCCGCCTTCGTCCTTCATCCCTCGTTCCTACTCATCCCTGCCCGCTCATTCTTCATCGTTTCCTCACCAGTCCTTCTCGATGCGATAATCAGGGCGTCCGCGCGGCATCAGGAAGCGGCGCATGTCGTCGGCGTTCTGTTCGGGGAGTGAATTGAGAATTCGCTCGACATCTTCGGGCGACATTTCGCCAATCTTTGCCGGCTCCGGCGCCGCCTGACCTTCGGCAGTCCCCGAGGTCGGCTGCTCCTGCTCTTTGGGTTGCGAAGTCCCCTGATCGCCTTTCTGGGGTTCGTCTTTTTTCTGCTCGTCCGGGTTCGGCTGCTCGGGCTGGGGCGTCGGACTGGTTCCGCCATCATTCTGTTTCGGCTGCTCTTGCTGTTTCTGCTGTTGCTGCTGGTTTTGCTTTTGCTGTTCTTCCTGCTGCTTCTTCCATGCATCGAGTGCTTCCTTCCATTTGCGGCGGGCCTGCTCGAAGTTGAATTTCGGGTCTTCGTCGTCGGGGGCGATTTTCATGGCCTCGCGATTGCTGTCCATGCACTGTTCGAGCAGTTGCATCGCCTTCTGATAATCCTGCGCGGCCAGCGCCTGTTCGGCCTGGCGATACTGGCAAACGCCGAGGTTGTAAAGCGCCCAAGCGCCCAACCGAGGCTGCTCGCGCGAATAGACCTTGCGATACTCCGCAATCGCCTCGTCGTATTTTTCCTGCGCCTGAAGCGCACGGGCAATGTTGAAGTAGAGGTGCGGCGATTCGGGCGACTCGACCTGCGCAGCCCGATATTTCTGCAACGCCTCGTCATATTTCTTTTCCGCCAGAAGGCGGTTGCCCTCGGCAGTCAGATTGCGGAGAGCATCGGCTTGAGACCGGCCGGCGGCAAAAACCACTGCGGCGAGCAGGACAGCCGCGATTGTGCAATTTCGCATTCTCGTGCCCATGGCTTTCCGTCCAGAATGCAACCTCTACAGTCCAAGCTCCTTCTTGCGGTCTCCCTGCAGCATTTCCCACACGAGCAAAAGCAGCGCCAGCGCCAACACCCACACAAAGCGTTCTTCATAGACAATCTTCGTTGTCGAGCGTTGCACGGTCTGTTCGAGGGCGTCGAAGTGCTTCCGTGCCTCGATCAGATCCAAATCTCCCGTCGCCGTGCCGCGAATCACGACGCCGTTGGTTCGAAATGCAATCCGTTCGAGCGTTTCATAGTCCACGCGCGTGGTCACCACTTTGCCCTGCGCGTCTTTCTTGATAGTCCCGTCCGGCAGGGTGATTTCGGCTCCTTCGGAAGAACCGATGCCGATGGCGTAGATGCGCACGCCGGCCCTGGCTGCCCGTTCGACCGCCTTTTCGAGCGCCGTCTTGTCGTGATCTTCGCCGTCGGTCAACAATAGCAAAACGCGCTCGCCCGGGCGCGCCGAGGCCTTCTTTCCGCCGTTGCCCCCTTCGCCGCGCTCGAACGCATCCACCGCCGCGTCAATTGCGGCCCCGATCGAAGTGCCCTGCAGCGGAACGATCCCCACCTCGATGGCATCGAGAATCGTCAGCGCCAGACCGTAGTCGAGCGTCAGCGGGCATTGCGCGAACGCCGCGCCGGCAAAGGCGACGATGCCGATGCGGTGGCCGCGCGAGTTCATCACCAGTTCGCGCAGTTGCTCTTTGGCGCGAGCCAGACGCGTCGGCGGCACATCGGTCGCCAACATGCTGTTGGAGACGTCTATGGCGATGATCAAGTCAATGCCGCGACGGGTCAGCCGGCGTTCGCTGGCGCCGAACTGGGGGCGCGCCAGTGCAACGACAAAGAGCGCCGCGCACGCGGTCAGCAGTCCCATTTTGAGGATTTGCCGACCGACGCTGGCGGTGTTGACCAGCCGCGCCACGGCCGGCCATTGGCCGAACCGCTCGAGAAGCCGCCGGCGACGCCGCTGCGACCACCAGAAGAACACGAGCAGAAGCGGCAGCGCGAAAACGCCATAGAGTATTTCCGGATGTGCAAAGTGCATAACGAAAATTTCCCTCTGTTCGCCCTTTCCGCTTCGGCGGGCTTTCGATTCCCGCCTGAAGGCGGAATTGTGAGCCTACGGCAGTTTGCGGAAGCGCGTATAGCCCAAAAGGACCTCGAGCAAGAATAACGCAAACGCCGGCACGACCACCCACTCCATCAATTCATCGTAGTATTGATATTCCTTCGTCTTGATTTCGGACTTTTCCATTTTGTCAATGGTGGCATAAATTTGTTTCAGTTTTTGCTCGTCGTCCGCCGCGAAAAACTTGCCGCCGGTCATATCCGCAATTTGCCGCAGCAGTTTTTCATCATACTCGGTGCGGCCGACCGATAGGCCGCCGAACAGACCGGCTCCCGGAATAATCGCCGTTCCCTCGCTCCCCACGCCGATTGTATAGACTTTGATCCCCAGGGCTCTGGCCATTTCGGCAGCCGTCAGCGGATCAATGCGCCCCGCGTTGTTCGCCCCGTCGGTCAGCAGAATGATGACCTTGCTTTTCGCCGTGCTCTCTTTCAGCTGCCGCACGGCATTGGCCAGTCCCATCCCAATGGCCGTGTGGTTGCCGTCAATGATATGGAACGTCACACGCCGGAGGAAGTCCTTCAGCACGCCGTAGTCGAGCGTGAGCGGACACAGACTAAAGTTGGTGGCGGCGAAGATCACGCAGCCGATGCGGTCGTGCGCGCGGCCATCAACGAACTCCTCGATAACCCGCTTCGCCACTTCCAGGCGATTCGGCCGAAAATCCTGCGCCCGCATGCTCAGCGACACATCGAGCACGAGCATGATATCAATCCCCTCGGCGGCGACTTCCTCTTCCTTCCAGCCGGTTTGCGGCCGTGCCAGACCGACAATCACCAGCGCCAGAACCAGCAGCCGCAGCGCCGGCACAATGCCGCGCAGCCGCACGCCGAGCGACGGCGGGATATGTTTCAAATGGGTGATGTCAGAAAACCGCAGGGTCCCATAGCGCTTCCAGCCTGCCCGCCGCTGCACCCAGACCAGCAGCGGGATCAGTCCTAGCAGCCACAGCACCCATGGATACGCAAACCGCATGGTGAAACGCTCCGATTTGGATCATCCACTCAACTTTCCGTCTTCGCCGGCTCCGCCTTCGGCGTTGTCTCCTCGATCACGCGATAGGCGGTCTGCAGGAAATGTTCGCACACGGTGCGGTCGGGCCGCCACTTGGCAAACTTCGCCAGGTCGGCCTCTTCCGAAAATTCCGAGACCAGCGCCAGCCGTCCGTCGTTACTCAGCGGCTCGCGCAGCGCCTCGATAAGCTCCGACGTCGTGGTCGCTATTCCTATAAAGCCGTAACGTTGGCCCAGATATTGTCGAACGACATCCGACACGGCATCGAAGTATTCTTTGATCAAGCCTCGTTCGAGCAAATCGCTCTGCGCAATCTGCGCCAGCTGCTCGCGGGCAACATCCTCGATGGGGCGCAAGGGAACCGCCGGCGCTGCCTGCGCGCGGCGCTGGCGCAGAGCGCGAACGATCAGCGCGGCGGCAAGGAGGACGGCGAAAAACAGCCCCGCGCCAATCAATGCCCATTGCCATGCCGACAGACGGTAGGGCGGGAGAACGGGCGGTTTGGCCTCGCGAATTCCGGTGTCGTCGGGCCGGACGGGCGCCACGCTTTGCACGATAATTTTGACCGGCGGCGTGGGTACGCGTTTCTCGTTTCCCTCCGCGTCGCGGTAAATGATCGTAAATTCCGGGATGACATACTCGCCGGTCTCGAAGGTCGAAAGCAGATAGCGGGTGGTTTCGCGCTGCCAGCCGCGGCCGATCTTTTTCCGGCTCACCTCAGGCGATTGCAGAATCTCGAACACGCCGAGCGCCATGCTCGGCTCGATACGCACCAACTCCACCGGCGAGTGCCACTCCACCGTTACGGTGTATTCGATCTGGTCGCCGATGCGATACTCGCTTCTAGGCGTCGTTGCCTCGATGCGAATGGTCTCGGTTGTCGCTGCGTGTGCAAAGTGGGCAAGTGCGACCGCGCAGATCGCAGCAAGAACCTCGAAGGTTTTGGATGTCGTGCCTCGTTTCATCGCCCAAAGGTCAATTGTCAAAAGCCGAGCCAGAAATTATGTAAAATTCTTCTGCATCTCACTGGGAGCGGAAAAACGGATGGATAATCTGGCCGCTCAATCCAAAATCCTGAATGTCTCACTTGCCCGTTTTGGTTCCTTCGATCGCTTCGCGGTAGATGACAACCTTTTCGGCATTGCGCAAACGGGTCAGGACCTCTTCCTGCCGGTTGAGAATTTTTTCCTGCCGGACACGCTGCAACACCTGCTCGCGCACGGCCTCGAATGCCGGGACAGTTGGCGAACTGACCTCGTCCACACGCACAATCTGAAACCGGCCCGATGGTGTGCGGATCGCGCCCGTGTGCGCACCTTTGCCCAGCGAGGGCAGTGCGGAGGCAATTTCCGGCGCGTCGCCCAGGGGCGCCGGCAGCGGCGAACCTTCGATCCAGGAGCCCAGATGCCCGCCTTTGTCGCGCGTGTCCTTGTTGTCCGAGACCTTGCGGGCAAGGTCGGCGAAGTCCGCGCCGCTGGCAAGCGCCGCCGCGGCGGATGTGGCCGCCGCTTCGCTGCCGAGTTCGATGTGGGACAGTTCGAAGCGGCGCACCTTCGGAAATTCCTCGCGGTGCGCCTCATAATACGCTTTGGCCTCATCGTCCGTCGCGGTTGCGCCGGCCATCACCTCGCGTTCGAGATAGGCATTGGCCAGAAGCGTTTCGCGCAGGTGGTCAAGTTCGGCGAGCACCTGCGGGTCGCGCTGGAGTTCGGCGCGCACGGCGGCCTCGGCCAGCAGGCGCCGCGCCACATATTCCTCGAGGAACTGAAGTTTTTCTTTCGGCTCGGCCAGGCGCGACTGCATGGCGGGCGGCAGCTGGCGAATCGCCGCGTCCAGGTCGGCCAGAGTGATAGCCTCGTCGCCGATTCGCGCCACGATCGTGCCGGTTGTAGGCGATGGACCGGGCCGCAGCGCGGTGGCCTGGATGCGGCGGTTCCGCGCATCGAGCGACCGGCCCAGGCGTTCGAGCGACGCAACGGTCCATTGCTCCATCCGCGCTCGCTCGGGATGATTCGGATTATAATGTTTGGCGCGGGCAAACCACGCGAGCGCCTTCTCATAGTCTTTGAGAACCTCGAAATAGGTTTTGCCGATCAGATAGGCAAGATTGCCCTTCCGCGCCGCGTCGCCTTTGGCCAGCTCGATCGCAGCGGCATATTCCGCAATGGCCTCGGCGGGCAGACCTTCGTTCACCAGCGCGCCGGCCAGGGCAATCCGTTCGTCCACGCGCTCGCCAATATCCGATTTTCTTTGCATCCCAATGAGCACGGCAATCAGCGTCGCGGTGCACACGACCAGTATCGCGCACTGCACCGCCGTTGGGACTGTGTCTTTCCATTTGCCGTTTTTCCCGCTCATCGCCTTTTCCTCATTCCCCAATCGGCAATGTACGCTCCTGAATCCAAAAGTAAAAATCCCTCACTGCCTTCTCGCCCGTTCTTCAAACAGCCGCCGCAGTTCCTTCACGTAGGATTTCCCCGTGCTCAAGTTGACGTGGTCCACCGACAGGGAGTCGAAGAGCAGTTCACGCTGGGCGTGGTCGTTTCGGCTGGCGCCCTCGAAGCCTAACCGCACGCGCTTGTCGTAGGTGTCCACGAGGACCACTTCGCCGGTTTCGGCGTCTTCGAACAGCATCAAGCCGCTGGGCGTGATGGCCTCTTCGCGCGGATCGCCCACGCTTAGCGCGATCAGGTCGTGGCGGCGGTTGGCAATGGCCAGCGGCTTTTTGAGGTTTGCGCCAAAAAAGTCGGAGACCAGAAATACGACGGCGCGGCGGCGCAGCACGCGGTTGAGATAGTCCAGGGCTCCGGGGATATTCGTGCGGTGTTTGGTCGGCTGAAAGTCCAGAAGGTCGCGGATCACGCGCAGCGCGTGAGTCCGTCCCTTCTTCGGCGGCACATAGCGCTCGACCTGGTCGGTGAACAGGATCAGGCCGACGCGGTCGTTGTTCTTGATAGCCGAGAAGGCGAGCACGGCGCAAACCTCGGCGGCCAGTTCCTGCTTGGTCTTGTCCGTGGTGCCGAATTCGCCCGAAGCGCTGACGTCCACGCAAAACACGACCGTCAGGTCGCGCTCCTCGACGTAGCGCTTGACGTGCGGCCGGCCGGTGCGTGCCGTGACGTTCCAGTCAATCGTGCGGATATCGTCGCCCGGCTGGTATTCGCGGACCTCGTCGAATTCGACGCCGCGGCCTTTGAACACGCTGTGATACTCGCCGGCCATCACATCGTTGACCAGGCGCCGTGTATAAATCTCGATATGACGGACCTTTTTGAGGATTTCCTTGCTCTTTTGCGACCGCTCGCTTGCAGCCTGCATTTTCACTCACCAAACCGCACGGAGTTCAAACATAAGCGTGCCGTTCGTAGTTCAAACTTCAGTTTGCCGTTCGTAGTTCAAACTTCAGTTTGCTGTTCGTAGTTCAAACTTCAGTTTGCCGTTCGTAGTTCAAACTTCAGTTTGCTGTTTGCTTTTCGTGCTTTCGGCGGTCCTTTTTCACGCTTCTTGCCTCTGAGAGGCCGCCACTGAGGTGGTAATTAAATACAGCACACTAAAGTGTGGACTACATACGGCACACTAAAGTGTGAACTACGTACTGTAGACGTACTTTATGGTGCTTCGATGCCGTCCAGAACGCGTCGAATCACATCGTCGCTTGTTTTCTCCTCGGCCTCCGCTTCGTAAGTCAGAATCACACGGTGGCGCATCACATCGAGGCAGACGGATTTCACATCGTCAGCGGTGACATAGCCGCGATGGCGCAGGAATGCGTGAGCGCGCGCTGCCTGCGCGAGATAGATCGAGGCGCGCGGCGACGCCCCGTACTGGAGGAAATTCGCCAGATCATCCAGCCCGTATTGTTTCGGCTCGCGCGTGGCAAACACCAGATCAATGATGTATTCCTTGATCTTGTCATCCATGTAAATTTGCGCCGCGACTTCGCGCGCCCGCACTATGTCTTCGGGCCGGATGACCACCTCGACCGGCGGCACCCCACCGCCGGCCATCCGATCCAGGATGGCGCGCTCTTCCTTCTTGTTCGGATACGTGATGTTCAGCTTCAGCATGAAGCGGTCAATTTGCGCTTCGGGCAGCGGATACGTTCCTTCTTGCTCGATGGGGTTCTGGGTGGCCAGCACCAGAAACGGTTCGGGCAGCGGGAATGTATGCTCGCCGATGGTGACCTGATGTTCCTGCATGGCCTCCAGGAGGGCGCTCTGGACTTTGGCCGGCGCGCGGTTGATTTCGTCGGCCAACACAAGGTTGGCAAAGATCGGGCCTTTTTTCGGAACGAATTTGCCGTCGTGCTGTTGATATATCATCGTTCCGATCAAGTCGGCTGGCAGCAAGTCGGGCGTGAATTGCAGCCGCTGAAACTTCAGGGCGATAATTCCGGCGAGAGTTTTGACCGACAACGTCTTGGCCAGACCGGGCACGCCCTCGATCAGAATGTGGCCGTTGCACAGGAGGCCGATCAGCAGGCGTTCGACCAGATAGCGCTGGCCGACGATGACTTTGCTGATTTCGCCGACAATGCGGTCCACAAAACGACTTTCTTCCTTCACGCGTTCGTTGATCGCTTGAATCTCCGGATTCATGGTAGCTGAGCTCCAAAAGAATGGGTTAGTTTATGGCGGTGCTATTTCTCCTTCATTGCTTCTAAAAACGTCCTGCAATCGGCAATCACCTGTTCCTGATCGGCGACCGTCGGCGTATAGCCGGCAAACTTGACCTGCATACAGCGGTCGAGGATCGAGGCCGCGCGGTCGCGCAACCGCTCATCGAGTGATTCGTGGGCAAGGCGCTCGGTCAGCTCGGTAATCGTCGGGTGCCGGAAATCGCTTTTCAGGAAAAGCCCCAGCGCCTTGCGGACAAATCGCTCGATGGCGTCATAACCGTCTTTCACTACGCCCTGCGTGAACATCTTCCGCACGCCGTCGAGTTCGGCGCTCATTTGCTCGAACGGCGAAGGCGGCGGTGGAACCCTGGCGGCCTCTCGTGCGCGCTTGACCCGCCGCGCAATCGCCATGCCGCCTGCCGCCAGAATTCCCGCTGCGGCCAGCACCGCGGCGGTCCAGCCGATAATTTTTCCCCACGGCTTTCGGCGCGGCAAAATAGTCAGCGTGTGGCGGTCGGTTGTCAGATGGAGCCGGTCGGTGCTGCCGCGCAGACGATAGCGAATCTCGATCGGTTCGATCGCGGCCGCGCCTTCGGCCGCCGGTTCCAGTTCATAGAGATAGGTCATCACGACGGCATGTCCGGCGCTTTGGGGAACCATGCGCGAGGACTGAATCATGCCGCGTTTGGTTAGGTTCATGAGCGCGGGTTCTTCGGGCGACTCCGGCAGAACATCGCCCGGTTCGCCTACCCAGGACAGTTCGACGATGAGGCGGATTTTCTCGCCGAGATGGAACTGGCCGTTGTCGCGTTCGAGGCGGCTGCGAACCGAGACCGTCGGTGCGACAGACGACGCGGGCGGCGCGACGACGGGCGCGCTGGTCGGTTCCGATGATGCTGTTGGCGTGGTCGGAAGAAGCTTTAACGCGGGAAGCGTGGGAAAAAGGCCCGCCGACGGCGTGGCCGGGGCCGCGTTTGAAGACAACGCCGTCGGCGAGCTCGGTTCGGGCTTGGTTTCGCCCGGAAGCCACCGCGTCAGCGGGCGCTTGCGCGGAACCTGCGGCCAGGACGCTGCCGGAGAGGCCAGAGCCGAGCCACACATCACGGCAAGCGCTGCTATCATTGCGATGACTTTTGGAGCCGGCATGGTCATCACCTACTGGTCACGCGAAGAACTGCGTGAACGGAACGCGGTGGCAATTTTTCCTGTTTTGCCGGTTTTCTTGTCTTTGCTTTTCTCCGATTGTCACTTTCCGCTGGGCATGACGGGCACCAGCATGATGCGGTCGCCGCGCTGGACCTTCATCAACAGTCCCTTTTCCTGTTTCTTGCTCTTGTCCAGCCGTGCAAGGGCCTCGTTGACAACCTTCAGGAACTCCTCGGAGTCGCGGACGCGGCGTTTTTCGACTTCGAGGATCACATCCCCGACTTGCAGTCCCGCAGCAGCGGCCGGCGAACCCGCCTGCACCTGCTTGATGGCGACGCCCTTGGCCTCTTCGGGCGCGTTAGGGTCTTCGGGATGGTTGGCCACGACGATGCCGATCCGGCCTTTCTTTTCCGGCTCAGTTTTTTCCTGTGGTTTTTCCAACTCGAGTTTTTGCTGCGACTTGCCGAGAGCCAGGAGTTTCTCCTCGCTCGGCCATTCGCCGGCGGTCACCGCGAGATTGATGAATTTCCCGCCGCGGAAAATCTTGAACTCGATCTTTTCGCCCGGTTTGTGGGCCGTGATCAGTCGCTGCACCTGAGTATTGCTTTCGACCTCCTTGCCGTCTATGGCGACAATGATGTCGTACGGTTTGATCCCCGCCTTTGCCGCCGGGTAGCCCTCATAGACCTCGACCACGCCGACACCGTTCTTGCCTTCATATCCTTCGTGGGCCGCCAGCGC
This sequence comes from Candidatus Sumerlaeota bacterium, assembly GCA_017161705.1. GTDB lineage: Bacteria > Sumerlaeota > Sumerlaeia > JADFCW01 > JADFCW01 > JADFCW01. The sequence goes on from JADFCW010000113.1 coordinate 15,850, forward strand.
CGGGAACTCCGTGTCGGGATCCGTCATCCGGATGCCGATGTATCCGCGCACGGGATGACCTTTTTCGATCAGGTCTTCGGCAATCTTGCGCGCGATGTTCGACGGAATGGCGAAACCCACGCCCGACCACAGGCGCGTCGTGCTGGCAATCATCTGATTGACGCCGATGACCTCGCCGTCGAGGTTGACCAGCGGACCGCCGCTGTTGCCCGGGTTGATCATCGCGTCGGTCTGGATCAACTGTGCATAGCCGGCGATCTCGACCTCGCGGGCCTTGCCGCTGATGATGCCCTGAGAGACCGAGCCGGTCAGCTCCAGCGGGTCGCCAATGGCCATAACCCATTCGCCGACTTCGATCGCATCGCTGTCGCCCCATTTGACGGTCGGCAGACCCGTTGCTTCGATCTTCAGAACCGCCAGGTCGGTCAACTGGTCGGTGGCCACCACTTTGACCTGGTCGCCTGCAAATTTTCTCCCATCGGCGAGGACAACGGTGATCTGGCCTTCCTTGTACATTTTCACGCCAAGAATGGGGTGGTAGAGCACGTGGCGATTGGTCAGCACATAACCATCCGACCGGACAATCATGCCCGATCCGGCGCCGTAGGGATAGCGGAAGACGTCCTCTTCGGGCATCATTTCACGCCAGCGCAATCCCGGGGCGCTCTTGAAGAACTCTTTCACCCAATCGGGGATGTCCAATTCGTCGAGGCCTTCAAGGCCTTCGCCCGGAGCGATGCGTTGCGGAGCCCGCGGACGCGCCCGACGTTCCCGTTGCCATTGCTCCAGCTTTTCGAGCGTCTCGGCGTTGATCTTGATGCTGACCACCGCCGGCCTCACTTGCTTGGCCAGGTCTATGAAAGTTTGGGGGGTCAGGACTTGGCTCGAGCGGCTTTTGCCGGACGCCGCCTCTGCGCTGACGATGCAAAAGGTCGCTAGCGCCAACACCATTACCACAGAGATAATGGGAGAGACTTTTCGGATCTTTGCTTTTCGATAACTTTCCATTTTTTCACACCTCCAAAATATTGTTTTCCAGCGCAAAGGAAACTGGCTGGAATTCCTTCACCAGTTTAACAACAAGAATCAGGCCAGGGGGAAAGCGCCGGCCGGTTGCCAGTTGCTGTTTAGCTGCGGGATTGTTGACATCTCTTTTATTTTAAATGATCTATGGATAGATTATGATGAGGATCGAAAACGCGCGGATCGCAGCGAGGACTTGTTTTCACGAAGGCTAAAGCCCATTATGACACTCTTTCCCAAACCTCTTTCCTTAAGTGCGACAGAATGTCTCACTACAAATAACCGGCTGCAGCACCTCCGGCTATTGTGGTTTCAAAAAACCAAATTCGACCCCGCTTAGCGATAATGGATCCAGCGGCTGACGCCCGCCGGGCCGGTGATTTGGATTACCACGTCTGGCTTGTCCGGCGGCGGCTCTATGTTCCCCACGTTGTCCTCGGCCAGCGAGTAAAGTTCATACGTTCCCCTGCCGCGGGCCAGCTCGGTGTTGAAATCAAGACGGTTGTTGCTGAACGCCGCGGGCCAAAGCGTGTAGGGTCCCGTGCGATTGTGCCGCCAATAGAGCCGGACTTCGCGGACTCCGCTGCCGGCATCCGACGCTTCGCAGGACAACACAACAATCGCAGAGGTGGTTGATCCATTGAAAGTGGATGTGAGGCGACTTTCGGGCGGGGAGGCATCCTGGCGCGAACTAACCGACTCGGACCACGGTCCTTCCGCGCCCGCCTCGTTGCGCGCCTTTACCCGATAGTAGTAAATCTGGCCGTCCTGCAGACCCCTCGCCGTATAAACAGTTGACGACTGCCAGCCGCTGCTGCCCGCCGCGGTGGAAAACCACGGCTGCCGGCTCCATTCGAGATAATAGGCCGCGACTCCGGGGAGAGTTCCCCACCGTATGGTGTTTTCCGTTCCCCGCGTCCACGAGGGCTCGAACACCAGATGCGGCTTGGCCGGAACGCCTCTGGCCGGGCCTGCGAAAACCTCATCGAGCCAAGCCGGGCCATCGCTGTATGCCCTGAGAAATGAAAACTGTGTGCAGGGCCACGCAAAACCCAGGCCGCTGAACACCAGCCGATCATTCACGAGTAAATGCCAGCGCTGCGAGGCGAAGTCGAGCAAAATGGCCAGGCGCACGGTTTGGTCGGCGCGAAGCATTGTGCCGGTTGGCCGCCACACGCCGCCGCCGCTGCCGTCGCCGTCGAGCGCCAGGAGACCCTCGGTCCGGCTAAAATACAGTTGAGCGGCAAACTCGCCGGCATCTTCCGAAATAGCCGCCGGTTCCGTGCTGCCGTCTGTGCAAATCGCCGTCTCGATCCAAACGCGCGATTGCCCGGCGGCGCTGAAAGT
>JADFCW010000114.1 GCA_017161705.1 Candidatus Sumerlaeota bacterium
GCATTCGAGAAGTTCCGCGGCGCCGAAGACCGCCTCGGCACCCAGATGCGGGCCGTCGGCGAGGTCATGAGTATTGGCAAGACCTACAAGGAGGCATTTCAGAAGGCAATCCGTTCTCTCGAAATCGGCCGCTATGGTCTGGGATTTGCCAAAGACTTCCACAAGCGTTCGCTGGATGAACTGATGAACCTGCTGCGCGAGCCGTCCTCCGAGCGGCAGTTCATTATGTACGAAGCCCTGCGCAAGGGTGCTTCGGTGGAAGCACTTTACAAAAAGACGTTTATCAAACCGTGGTTTATCCAGCAGATGAAGGAACTGGTCGAGCTCGAAGAGGAAATCCTCGAATACAAGGGCAAAGAACTGCCGGATGCCCTTCTCACCCGCGCGAAAAAGGACGGCTTTGCCGACAAGTATCTGGCCAAACTGACAGGGGTGTCGGAAGAGAGAATCCGCGGCCAGCGCGAAAGCCTCGGCGTGGTCGAAACCTACGATGCCGTCCCCGTCAGCGGCGTCGAAAACGCCGCCTACTATTACTCGACCTATAACGCCCCGGACAAAGTGAGAGCGTCCGACCGAAAGAAAATTATGGTGCTCGGCGGCGGACCGAACCGCATCGGCCAGGGCATCGAGTTCGACTACTGCTGCGTTCACGCCGCCTTTGCCCTGCGCGACCTCGGCTACGAGTCCATCATGGTCAACTGCAACCCTGAAACAGTTTCGACGGACTACGACACCTCGGACAAGTTGTATTTTGAACCGCTGACCGTCGAGGATGTCCTGAGCATCTATGAAAAGGAGAAGCCGGAGGGAGTGATCTGCCAGTTTGGCGGCCAGACGCCGCTGAACATCGCGGCGGACTTGCATCGCGCCGGCGTTAAAATCCTCGGCACCTCGCCGGAATCCATTGACCTGGCCGAGGACCGCGACCGCTTCCGCCAGATGATGGCCAAAATCGGCATCCCGATGCCCGAGGCCGGCATGGCGGCCACTTTGGACGAGGCCCTGGAAGTGGCCGGCCGCATCGGCTATCCGCTGATTGTGCGGCCGTCCTACGTGCTCGGCGGACGCGGCATGGAGGTCGTCTATGACGAGGAGATGCTGCGCACCTACGTCGCAGCGGCCGTGGACGTGACGCCCGAGCGGCCCATCCTCATTGACAAGTTCCTCGAAAACGCCATCGAGACCGAGGCCGATGCCATCGCCGACGGCACCGACGCTCTGGTCCCGGCTGTCATGGAGCACATCGAACTGGCGGGCATCCATTCGGGCGATTCGGCCTGCGTCATTCCGCCGATCAGCATTCCGCAAAAGCACATTGATACGATTTGCGAATACACGCGCAAGATCGCGATCGAACTGAACGTCGTCGGCTTGATGAACATCCAGTATGCCATCTACAACGATGTGGTCTATGTGCTGGAGGCCAATCCGCGGGCCTCGCGCACCGTGCCGATTGTCTCGAAGGTCTGCAACATTCAGATGGCGCGCATTGCCACGCAGGTCATGCTGGGAGCGAAGATCGCCGAGCTCGGACTGAAACCGCGGCACATCCCCCACTTCGGCGTCAAAGAATCCGTCTTCCCGTTCAATATGTTCCCGGAAGTGGACCCGGTGCTGGGGCCGGAGATGCGCTCGACGGGCGAAGTGCTCGGCCTGGCCGATTCGTTCGGACTGGCATTCTACAAAGCGCAGGAGGCGGCTAAGCAAACGCTTCCGATGGAAGGCACCGTGCTGATCACCGTCAACGAGCGCGACCGTCCGGGCGTGATCGAGGTCGCACGGCGGTTTGCCAGTTTGGGTTTCAAGATCAAATCCACGCAGGGTACGCACAAGTTCCTGACGGAAAACGGGATTGCCAGCGAGCGCATTCTCAAGATGCACGAGGGCCGGCCCAACATCGTGGACGCGATCAAGAACAAGGAAATTGATCTCGTGATCAATACGCCGAGCGGCAAAATGGGCAAAGAAGACGATTCGTATATTCGCAAGGCGGCGATTAAGTTCAAGATTCCCTATATCACCACGCTGGCGGCGGCCGTAGCAGCGGCCAAAGGAATCGAGGCCAGGCGCGAGCGCGCCGGCCGGGCCAAATCGCTGCAGAGCTACCATGCCGCGATTCAGTAGGCCGAGGGGCTGGAAAGCGTTCGGTCAGCGCTGTCCTTTGCCCGAGCGCAGCGCAAAGGCGGACAAGGTTTTTTCCAGCAACGGCAGGTCCAGTCGCGTTTGCTGCTCGAACCGACCGTGGTAGGCCTCGCGCGCCTGGTCAAGGTCGTAGCACGTGGTGTCGCAAATATCCAGAAGCACGCCGGGCAGGCGCGCGGCGCGAAAGTCTTCGTAGTGCTTTTGAAAAAACGCCGCGCAGCAGCAGCCTGCATACGCTTTCACCCCCTCGGTGCGCGCAGCGGGCAATACTTCCATCAGATGCTCGAAGCTCGTAATAGTTACGGGCCGAAGGCCGAACCGCTCCGCTAGCTCGAACGCCTCGCCAACTGTGCAGCCGCCGCATGGCTCGCAACCCACTTCATGCCGGTATTGGCAGTCCGGCTTCTTGGCGCAATACGGAAGCAGCAACAGCGAGAGGGGACGGGCGAGGATGTCGCGCGGCGAACCGTTGGCGCAAAACACGCGATCAGCCTGCTCGGGCGAAAAGCCGAACTCCAGCCACTGGCGCTTGTCGAGCGCTGTCCCGATCGCCGCCGCGACGTCGTCCGGACCGAATCCTGCCGCCCGAACACGGCTTTCGTTCCACACCTCCGCGATGGATTGGCGAATCGCCGCCGGATCGAGACGGTGGTCCTTGAGGCGAGCCTCGATGTCGAGTACGGCGCGTTGCGGCGCGATAAAAAAGTCGCCCGTCAGCACCACCGAGCGCAGCCGGCCCCGCGCGGTGTCCACTTGGACCGCGGCATGCAGCACCGCCTCGGCCGTGCGGTGAAGCCCGTGAAACATGCCGATTTGCGATCGGGAGCGCGACGGTCGCTCGATCCATTCCGCACGGTCGAACCTTGGCAGAAGTTTTTCAAACAGCGCGTGCTCGTCCGCCGTCAGATCGCCGGGAACCAGCCGCACGCCAAAGGTCCGCTCAAATCCGCGCCAGATTGCTTGTTTGATCTCCGCCAGAGGCGGCAACGTTCCCAGTTCGCGCGCCAGCCACGTGACACGTTGGGCAGCCGAGTCGAGCGAGGCTTGTTTGAGTTTCTCGGTGGGGATTCGCAAGGCGCGGATCATCGCGGCCACGTCGAAGTCGAGCAAGAGCGTCCCCTGAAAAAGAAACGCGCCGTTTTCTTCGACGCCGCCCGTGCCGGAAATCTTCCGCCCGCCGACCTCGAGGTCGTTGCGCGGGCGAAATGCGGCCTCCACGCCCAACTCGCGCAGAGCGCTTACGACGGCTTCGCAGATTCGCTGCGGAAGCGACAGCGAAAACGGGACGCCGCCGAGGTCGTCGAACGCGGCAATCAGTTCCCAGCCCAGTTGGCTTTCATCAAACAAGATGGCGCCGCCGCCAGTCAGCCGTCGCTGAACCTCGATACCGGCTTGCCGGCAATACTCGACGCGGATTTCCTGCGCCACGTCCTGATGATAGCCAACCAGTGCCGCAGGCGGCGCAAACTGAAGGAAACGGACGGTGTTGGGCGAAAGACCCTTGGCGCGCGCGGTCAGCAACGCCTGATCGAGCGCCATATTTTCGGCGGCCCGCCGGACGCCCGTATCGAGCAGCCGCCAGGGGGTGGAGGATTTGGGGGCCATGGGAATGTCACGGTCCGGTCTCGGACTTTGGGGTAGAGATCGAACGCCAAAGAGGGAACGCGGCATCTACTTCTTCTTTTCCGCTTCTGCGCGGGCGATTTCTTTTTCGAGCCACGGCGTGAGCGCCTCGACCCCGCTCATGAGATAATCCTTGTCGCTTTCCCAGTTCGACGGCTGCACGCGCGCGATCCAGCCCTCGTCATAGGGGGACTGATTGATCAGTCCGCTATCGCTTTCGAGGCGTTCGTTGACGGCCACAACCCGTCCGCTCAACGGAGCGATCATTTTGCCGATCCACTTGGATGATTGGAGTTTGCCGCAGACCTCGCCCGCCGTGATTTCGTCGTCCTCAAAGGGCAGATCGGCATACACAATATCGCCGGCTTCCTTGCGAAAGAAGTCGTTCATGCCGATGGTGGCTGTGCCGTCGGCCTCGAGCCGCACCCAGGCATGATCCGGGTGATAATAGAGGTCGTCGGGGAAGAGGTACCCTTTGATTTCCGCCATGGTTGCACTCTCCTGCCGTCCGGGCCGCGCAGCCCGGGCGAATCATGGGCGCAGTTTACGCGCCGCATATCGAAATTCAAGAAGATGGACGGAGTCTTCTCCAAGAAACCGCTGATTGGCTATCACACGGCCGACACATCATCAAGTGGCAAAAGCAAATATATCGCACTCCGTCGGCGCAGAGGGGCATCTTTCCAATTGCGGTAAGAAAGCCGATGCGGCATGATCCATTTTCTGGAGCGTTGACTTCGTGGAAACGGATGCGGCCATGAAAATTTTGCTGATCAATCCGCTTTTCGAGAATCTGGTCGAGGTACCCGGCCCCGAGGCCATTCCGGAACTGGCCAACGTGGCCCCGCCGCTGAGTTTGCTCTACCTGGCCGCCGGCGCCGAACGCCGCTCGCATACCGTGGAAGTGCTCGACGCCAACCTCGAGGGCCTTTCGCCTGAACAGATGGCCGAGCGCCTCGCCCAAAGCCAGCCCGATGTGGTCGGCATCACAGCCACCACATTCACACTTGTGGACGTACTGCTGGCGGCGCGCGCGGTCAAACGCGCCTCGCCGGCCTCGCGCGTTGTTCTGGGCGGCCCGCACACGGCCCTGTATCCCGACGAGACGATGGCGTTCCCGGAGATAGATTTTCTCATCCTCGGCGAGGGCGATCTGGCGTTCCCGCAATTGCTCGATGCATTGGCTGCCGGCGCCGCCGATCTGTCCGCCGTTCCCAACCTGGTCTGGCGGGACAACAGCGCGGTGCGGAAAAACCCCGTCGCCCCGTTCATCGCCGATCTCGACAGTCTGCCGTTTCCCGCCCGCCATCTGGTACCCCTCGAACGCTACCACTCCTACATGACGCGCGAGGCGAGGCTGGCCACCATTATGAGCAGCCGCGGGTGTCCTTACAGGTGCACGTTCTGCAACCATCAGCACATGGGCGGAGGATTCCGGCCGCGCAGCCCGCAGTCGGTGGTCGCCGAAATGGAAGAATGCGCGCGCATGGGATTCCGCGAGATCATGTTTTACGACGACACGTTCACGATTCAGCGCAAGCGCGTTCTGGAGATCTGCGATCAGATCATCGCCCGCCGCCTGCCGCTAAAATGGGATATTCGCGCGCGCGTCAACACGCTCGACGAGGAAGTGATGGACCGTCTGGCCGCGGCCGGCTGCGTGCGCCTGCGTATCGGCGTCGAGTCGGGCACGCCCGAGATCCTGAAGGTCCTCAACAAGGGCATTCGGCTCGAGGATGTCGCCCGCGTATTTGCCCTGGCGCGCAAGCGCGGGATGACCACCTTCGCCTACTTCATGATCGGCAATCCGACGGAAACGCGCGAACAAATCGAACGGACCGTCGAATTTGCCAAAGCGATCCGGCCCGACTTTGTCGAGTTTTCGCCGACTCATCCCTGTCCGGGAACGGAGCTCTATGACATGGCTCTGTCGCAGGGAGTGATTCGCGAGGACTACTGGCGGGAGTTTGCGCGGAATCCGCGCCCCGGCTTCAAGGTCAAACTGTGGGAAGACGTACTGACGCGCGAGGAGATTCTGGAATTGCTCGACTGGGCCTTCAAATCGTTCTACTCACGCCCCAGTTACATGCTTCAGCGCCTGAGCAAAATCCGCTCGCTGTCGGAGCTGTATCGTCAGACGCGCGCCGGAATGAAACTGCTCCTGGGCAGTGTGCAGAAATAAGGGCGCGGGAGCAGTCCCCCGAATATTCGACACAACGGAAGACAGCAGCCGCGGGTGAGAGGAGAACCTTCCCGACGGATGTGGCTATGGCCGCGTTTGGCCATCGTCATGCCCGGGAAATCCGCGCCAGTTGTTTTGGGTCCAGTTCGCTGCGGCGCGATTCGGGAATCTCGTCCCAGAGCCGCCGCAGGTGCTCTTCGGGCAGCGGGATGTCGCTTTGCGTGCCGTTGAAGAGGATAATCCGGCCGTCGTCGAACAGGTCCTTCACATCGGCCGACGAAAGCGTCCGCTCTTCGAACGACTTTGACGCGATGAGTTTCAGAAACCGCTCGAACTCGGCAAAATACGACCCGTAGATGTGATAGGAATCGGCCTCGTGGATGTAACGCCCAACAGCGATCTCGCGGCCCATGCGCTCGGACAGCCGCTCGGCAACCCATCGCTGCAAGTCGGTAAAGGCGTACATGTTCATGAACGCTGCCTTGAAGGCGTCGTTGCTGCGCATCGAGGCGTGCATGTCGAGCTGGCGGTTGTCGAACACGCGGAACCACAGCCGCTGAAGGCACGCCGGATCGCTAATGCCGATGTCCTGCCACACCTGCCAGGTCACTGCCTGCGCGCGGCGCGTATGCGGCGCTTCGGCCAGCTTTTCGATGACTTTCTCCATTTGATTGATAGTTCCGACGCCCGGCACGCGATAGGCAAATAACCGCTCGTGATAGGTGTATTCCCAGCGGCCTTCCTGCGGGCAAATCCAGTTGTCATGGACGCCGAACAGGACTTCCTGGCGGTAGATCTCGAGATCGGCCAGTCCGCAGGGAATCGCGCGGTGAATACGGGGCTCGGACATCGGCTGCTCGACCACGATGCGCATGACGGCGTCGCGGCTCGGTGGGTCGCCCGGCTTGTCATACTCAGTGCGAAACGCGTCGCCGTCCTGCCAGCAGGCCACGACGCTTCGCTCCCACGCTTCGGGCAGATTGCGCGCGCGAATATCTAGGACGGAACGGCGTTCGGAATTAGAGAGGGCGCAGGTCATTGAAGCCTCCGGAAGAAAAGATGAAATACGGAAGGGGCGGACGCCATGGACAGGTTGAGCAAAAGGGCTTCTTTTCAGCACTCGGTCAACTGTTCTTGTTGTATATACCGGCCACGCATATTTCAAAAAAACTCCAGCATTACTGCATCGGCCACCAGCAAGCCTTCCTCGGTCAGGCGAAGCCGTCCGTCGGCCGTTTCAAGGAGACCCGCCTCGCTCAATCGCGCAATTTCGGTGCGATAGACGCGCGTCAGATTACAGCCGGTGCGTGTGTAAAAGGCCTCGAGGTCAATACCTTCGAGCCGCCGAAGCGCCAGCATCACCTGCTCGCCCAGCTGCGCGCGGCCCCTGGGTGGCCGTTCGAACCGGCGCGGCAGGCGGCCCGACTGAAGGGCCTTGCCGTATCGAAGCAGATTCGGCGGATTGGCCCAGCGCACGCCGCTGACAAACGAATGTGCCGAGGCCCCCAGCCCCAGATACTCCCCGCCTGTCCAATAGCGCTCGTTGTGGCGGCTGCGAAACCCGGGCAGCGCGTAATTGGAAATTTCATAATGCTCGTAGCCGGCTGCAATCAAGATGTGCCGCGCTTCCAAAAACATCGCGCGCTGTGTCTCTTCGTCAGGCAATTCCAAGCGGCCTCCCCGCAACAACCGGGCAAACGGTGTGCCCCTATGGAGTGTCATACCATAGACCGAAAGATGATGCGGCCGCCGCACGACCGCCTGCTGAAGGTCATTCTGCCAGTCGGCAAGGGTCTGGCCGGGCGCGCCGAAAATCAAATCCATGCTCCATGTCAGATTTCCTGGCGCGGCACCGGCGGCAAGAGCGTTGATCCTCTCCACCAACCGCTCCGTTTCCGCCATTCGGTGAGCGCGTCCCAGACGTTCGAGCGTCCGGTCGGAAAACGACTGGACGCCCACGCTGAGCCGGTTAATGCCCATCTCCAGGAACAGTTCCAACCGGTCGAAATCGGGCGGGGCAACAGCCGGCGGATGTGCAGACGAAGACAGAGGGAGGTCGTTGCCTGTGCCTTCCTTTCCGCTCAACGTTCCCGGATTGATCTCCAGCGTCCACTCGAGATGCGGGTGGAAGAGAAAAACATCTCTCAGCCGCTCGATCAGCGGGCCATACATGGCGGGCGCAAAGAGGCTGGGCGTTCCGCCGCCGAAATAAAGGCTCGCAACGGTGCGCCCTTCGAGATTCGCGATCTGGCGGGACAGCAGTTCAATTTCCCGCCTGAGCCAACGGAAATATTCAGACGGGTCCACACCGGAAGCATCCCGTCTTACCGAATAGAAATCGCAATAGGGACATTTCGACAGGCAGAACGGGATGTGAACATAAACAGACAGAGGGGGGATCAAGCGTTGTCCGTCCCAGCGGCCGGCGGCAGTCCCACGCCGGATTCTTTCTTTTGCAGCTCCAGATACCGGTCCAGAGCCTCGTAAACCTCGTCCTTCATCGGCTCGAATGTCAACGCCAGGCGGAAAACGGAGCCGGTCGGTTCTTCCTGGAAATCGTACCAGATCAATTTGCCAAACAACATGACTGGCTGATCGCTGCCGGGAAACCGGCACGACACGCGCACATACCGCCGCTTCTGGATCATGCGCGCGTAGTCCTCGCGCGGAACATCTCGGATGACGGCCAGTGCACCCGAACGGCTGAGATTGATAAAGTACCCGTCATATTGAAAAGGGCTGAAAGTGATCTCCTCGACGAGCACGAATACCCGAACAGGGATTCGGATGCTAACCCTCGGATAGCGGCGGCGCTCCGGGATTACCGCCGGCATTTGCACCGGTTCGGCCATGGTTCGGCTCCTTGCCAGGAAGGGTAAAGGTGCGCTTGGCAGCGAGCTTTGTCCCTGCCCGTGGTTTGAGCAAAAGGTGCACCGATGCGCCCGCGATGACAAGCAAAAAAGCAAACTGCGCAAGAATCCAGGTGAGGTGTCGTTATGATTCTTTCATTCAAAGATACGGGCAAAGTGTATGGATCTTAATGGAGCATCCCATGTAGGGTCATGGCGATAGGCCGCGTTCGGTGCGTCGAAACTTGTGGGGCAAAAGCGGCAGCATGGCTGCCGCAGTCCAAAGCAAAAGCATTTTGCTTTGCAGTTCTGGTTTATCGCAAGACTACCAATTGCCCGTGCTTGTACGGCCGCCCAGGAATCTTTCAATCTTGAGATTTAGTCATTTTGCGAAGGTCTTTTAGCTGCCGCCAAGGGCCGCGTTAAAGGGATGCGTCGAAGAAGCGATCGGGCCATCGGGCGATCTGAAACGGATTTTCGCACGGGCGGCCCTGACAGTGGCGAAAGACATGGAGGGTGGGGTCGTTTCCGTGAAGGGCAAGGATGGACGACGAGACCGTGCCGGAGGCCGCGCCGTGCAGGCAGAATGCCTCGGAGGCGGGATGTCGAGGGTTCGCGCCGGCGTGGTCGCGCAAAAGCATTTCCAGCCGTTGGGTCCATTGGTCCAGCGGCCGCTCGCGCTCGGTGGCCAGCCAGGCTAGAGCGCGCTGCACTTTAGGCGAGGCTGGATCGTTGGCCTCGCCTGTGGCGACGGCAAACACGCCGCGATGTAGCGGCTTTTCGCGGAGCGTGCCGTCGAAGTAGAAAAGGCGGCTCTCGGCAACGGTCGAGCAAAACAGGTTGAACCCGTCATATTCGCAGTCGGACAGTGCGCTGCTGAGCATGTCCGCAACAGCAATGGGCGATTTCTGCCGCGCAGCATCAAACGCCAGAAGACCGCGCGAGCGCACTTTGCCCTGCGGCGGGCAGGCGCGCGGCCGATTGGTCACAGCCACGACCATCCCCCACTGATTGACAGCCAACCATGTGCCGCCGGCCAGGGAGTCGCGGCCGCCGAACACGCGCGGGCTGGCGCACAGCAGCTGCGGCGGCTCGCCCGGACGGTCATACCGCTCGTCGCGATTGGCGGCGACAACCAATGGCCATTCGGGAACCACCTGGCGTAGAATCAGCAACAGACACATGACAAACCGCCGCGAAGGCTGGTATTCTCAACCGGTAGCAAGGATAGTTCCGCCGGAGCCGCGCGTCAAGTCCGCCTTTGCTCAGGCACGACGCACGACGCGCACGCCCGCTGGACAGGGATATCCGGCCAATGCTTACGGTCCAAACTATGAGGGAAAAAAATATGGGCATCGCGCCCATATTATAATGAAGCTCCGCCTCTGGCAGCGGGCTTGCCGCTACATGCTTTGCTTGGCAAGGTCCACCAGCTTGGGCGGGGTTTTGCGCGGTACCACCTTGAGGCGGTTGCTCAGAATTTCCTGATAGGCCACGGCGCCGGCATCGCTCGGGTCGTTGGCTTTGACCAAATGTTTGGCGCCGGCATACAGATCGCGGCTGCGGCGCATGATCACATTGACCAGCAAGTAGCGTCCCTTGCGTGTTTTGGCCAGATGGGCCAGATTTTCCTGAAACAGAGTCGGGGCGTTAATTTTTCTTTTCCTCCACTTCAAACTCCGCGTCCACCACTTCGCCTTCGGGCGAAGGGGCCTGGGACGTTTCCGGTTTTTCGCCCGACGGTGCGGCCGTCCCGCCCGTCGTGCGTTGGTAAAGGGAAGCAGATAGGCGGTGTTGCGCCTTTGTCAAGCGCTCAATACCGCGTTTGATTTCGTCTGCAGGTCCTTGGTTCATTGCCTTGCGGAGCTCGCGACATTCTTTTTCGACTGTCTCGCGGTCGCTGGCCGTGACCTTGTCGCCGAGCTCCTTCAGCGTCTTTTCGACCGAGTAGATCAGGGCATCCGCTTCGTTGCGAAGTTGCGCTTCGGCACGCCGTTTCCGGTCTTCATCGGCATGCAATTCCGCATCCTTGACCATGCGTTGAATCTGTTCTTCGCTCAGACCCGACGAGGATTCGATGCGGATGCGTTGTTCCTTGCCGGTGCCGAGGTCGCGCGCCGAGACATGCACAATTCCGTTGGCGTCTATATCGAAGGTGACCTCGATCTGGGGGACGCCTCTGGGGGCCGGCGGAATGCCGATCAGATCGAACCGGCCGAGGGTGCGGTTGTCGCACGCCATTTCGCGCTCGCCCTGCAGTACGTGGATGCTGACGGCCGACTGATTGTCCGTCGCGGTCGAGAAAATTTCGCTTTTCTTCGTCGGAATGGTTGTGTTCCGCTCGATCAACCGGGTGAACACGCCGCCCAGGGTTTCGATTCCCAGGGACAGCGGGGTCACGTCGAGCAGGAGGACATCCGTCACGTCGCCGCCGAGTACGCCGCCCTGGATGGCTGCACCGACGGCTACCACCTCGTCAGGATTGACGCTGTGGTTGGGTTCTTTGCGGAAAACCTTGCGCACGAGCTCCTGCACCATGGGGATACGCGTGGAGCCGCCCACCAGGATGACCTCGTCAATGTCTTCGGGCGAAAGGCCGGCGTCCTTTAGTGCGTTTTTGCAGGGCTCAATGGTCCGCTCCACCAATGGGCGAATCAACTGTTCGAGCTTGGCCCGTGTGAGCACATAGTTCAAATGCTTGGGGCCGGATTGATCGGCTGTGATGAAAGGAAGATTGATGGTGGTTTCGAGGGTGGTGGACAGTTCGCATTTGGCTTTTTCCGCCGCTTCCTTCAACCGCTGCAAAGCCATGCGATCTTTGCGAAGATCTATACCGTAGTCGCGCAGGAACTCCTCGGCCAGCCAGTCCATGATCACCTGGTCGAAGTCGTCGCCGCCCAGGTGCGTGTCGCCGTTGGTGCTTTTGACCTCGAAGACACCTTCGCCGATTTCGAGTATGGAGATGTCAAACGTGCCCCCGCCGAGGTCGTAGACCGCAATAACCTCGTCCTTCTTGCGGTCGAGACCGTAGGCCAGGGCGGCCGCCGTCGGCTCGTTGATAATGCGTTTGACATCGAGGCCAGCGATGCGGCCGGCGTCTTTGGTGGCCTGGCGCTGGGCGTCGTTGAAATAGGCCGGGACGGTGATGACGGCTTCGGTAACTTTTTCGCGGAGATACTCCTCGGCGGTCTGGCGCATTTTCTGGAGAATCCGCGCGGAGATTTCCGGCGGTGTGATTTGCTGGCCGCGCACAATCACGACCGCGTTGCCTTGGGCGTCACGGCCGACTTTATAGGGCACCTTCTTGATTTCCTCGGACACCTCTTCCAATTTGCGGCCCATGAACCGTTTGATGGAATAAATGGTGTTCTCGGGGTTGGTTATGGCCTGGCGTTTGGCGACCATGCCCACCAGACGCTCGTCCTTGTCGGTGAAGGCGACAACCGACGGTGTCGTGCGCGATCCCTCGGCGTTCGTAAGGACTTTGGGCTCTCCGCCCTCCATGATGGCCACGCAGGAATTGGTTGTGCCCAGGTCTATTCCGATAACGCGCCCCATGACAGCCTCCCTTGTTCGATCTTAGACCCTGGAAAGACAGCATTCACGGAACCGCGGGATTCTTGTCGCGGTCGGATATGCTGCATCTTCATTCCTACAACGAAGATTCGATGGAACGTAAAGGGCTGCGCCCGTCGGCCAACACTTGGCGGAGCCGGGCGGAGACGACTGCTTCATCGGCGCGGACATGGCATGGGTCTCGATGGCCGCGTTGCCGACGCGAGCAGATATTCTCGACTCGCCATAATTCCCCTTCTCGGTTTTCTCCAGTGCACTTGGCTTCGGATTGTTCATGCGAATCTGGTCTTGTCAAAGGAAAACAGAAATAGGCCGGAGCCGCGACAGGCGGCCCCGGCCTTCCTTCCCTTTCGACGGCTTTCCGTGCCTTCCGTCGTAGGCGACCGCCTTAGTACTCCGGAGGCATGTGGCCGCCGCCGCCGCCTTTGGGTTCTTTCTCTTTGATCTCGGTCACCAGGCATTCGGTCGTGATCAGCAGACCGGCCACACTGGCTGCGTTCTGCAGGGCCGTCCGCGCCACTTTCGTCGGATCAATGATGCCCGCCTCGATCAGGTCCTCGAACTCCATGGTCTCGGCGTTGAACCCGACCGAGGCTTTCTTCTGCTCTTTGATCTTCTCGACCACGATCGAGCCTTCGGCGCCGGCATTCTGGGCGATCCAGCGCGCGGGGGCTTCGAGCGCTTTGCGAACGATTTCCGCACCGATTGCCTCATCGCCCTCGAGTTTCAGCTCGCTGATGGCCTTGGAAGCACGAATCAGCGCTACGCCGCCGCCGGCGACGATGCCTTCCTCGACGGCCGCGCGCGTGGCATGCAGTGCATCCTCGACCCGCGCCTTGCGCTCCTTCATCTCGACCTCGGTGGCCGCGCCGACCTTGATGACCGCCACGCCGCCCGACAGCTTGGCCAGGCGTTCCTGCAGCTTCTCGCGGTCATAGTCCGACGTGGTCTCCTCGATCTGCAGCCGCAGCTGATCGCAGCGGCCCTTGATGGCGTTCTTCGAGCCGGCGCCCTCGATGATCGTCGTGTTCTCTTTCTCGACGCGCACGGTCTTGGCGCGGCCCAGGTCGTCGAGCCGGGTGTTCTCCAGCTTGAATCCCGCTTCCTCGCTGATCACCTTGCCGCCCGTCAGAATGGCGATGTCTTCGAGCATGGCTTTGCGGCGGTCGCCGAAGCCGGGGGCCTTGACTGCCACGCACGGCAGCGTGCCGCGGAGCTTGTTGACCACCAGCGTGGCAAGAGCCTCGCCCTCGACTTCCTCGGCGATGATTACCAGCGACTTGCCCGCCTGCACGACGCGCTCGAGCAAGGGCAGCAGGTCTTTCATCGAGGAGATCTTCTTGTCGTGGATGAGGATCAGCGGATTCTCCAGCTCGCACGTCATCTTCTCGGCGTCGGTCACAAAGTAGGGCGACAGATAGCCCTTGTCGAACTGCATGCCCTCGACCACGTCGAGCGTGGTGTCAATGCTCTTGGCCTCTTCGACCGTGATTACGCCGTCCTTGCCGACCTTGTCCATGGCATCGGCAATCAGTTCGCCGATGGTCTGGTCGTTGTTGGCCGAAATGGCGGCGACTTGGGCAATCTTTTTGTGATCGCGTGTCTCGACGCTTTGTTTCTTGATTGCGTTGACGGCGGCCTCGACCGCCTTGTCAATGCCGCGCCGCAGCGCCATGGGGTTGGCCCCGGCGGCGACATTGCGCATGCCTTCGCGATAAATGGCCTGCGCCAGCACGGTGGCAGTGGTGGTTCCGTCGCCGGCCACATCGCTGGTCTTGCTGGCCACTTCGCGCACCATTTGGGCGCCCATGTTCTCGTAAGGATCCTCGAGTTCGATCTCCTTGGCGACGGTCACGCCGTCCTTGGTGATCGTGGGGGCGCCGAATTTTTTATCGAGCACAACGTTGCGGCCTTTCGGCCCCAACGTCACCCGCACTGCTTCAGCGAGTTTGTCCACGCCGCGCAATACGGCCGCTCTCGCATCTTCGCTGAAGAGCAATTGTTTGGCCATGACAGATTCAATCCTCCTTCCGTTTGGGTATCGCAGGGCTTTGCCCTGGCGATTTGGCGCCGCCGTCGTTTGGCCATTCGCGGCGCCCTTGAGCCGGGCGGGATCAGCCCTCGGGCCTGCCCCGCCGCGTCACGCCGTTACTTCTTCTTTTGGCCGGAGCCTTCGATGATTCCGTAGATCTCATCTTCCTTGATGATGAGATACTCGACACCGTCAATCTTGACGTCGCTGCCCGAATATTTCCCGAACAGCACCTCGTCGCCGATCTTTACGTTCATCGGCAACAACTTGCCGTCCTCGTTCATCCGGCCCGGTCCGACGGCAACTACTTTGCCCCGCTGGGGCTTCTCCTTTGCGGTGTCGGGGATGATTATCCCACCAGCTGTCTTCTCCTCCGCCTCTTCGAGGCGCTGCACGAGGACCCGATCACCGAGAGGTTTAATTGACATTGGCAATCTCCCTCCTTTCAAGAGGTTGGTTGTTTTCCCCACTTCTGTGGGATTTTCCCGTCCTTGGCCCGCGAGAGAGTTCCTCCTTGTCCCTCATCGGAAAACCTTGGCCAACGGTATCGCTCTAAAAGCAAGAGAAAGACCATGAAGGAGAGGGAGAATGGGAATGTGCGGTTAAGTTGTTTTATATCAACCATACACATTTCATCCGTTCGACTGTTGAAAGGCTGAACGGGCGTTGCTCCGCAGGCAATGTGTTTCAAAATGACACATTCATGCATCAAACATTTCCATTGTGCGGAAAAATGAACCAGAGAGCAGTTCGGCGGCGTAAATGAAAAAAGACGGAAACAGTGGAAACCACCGAAAAGAATAACTCTGGCCTGCCCAATTCAGGTTTTCCGTTGGCCGTCGTTTGTTCTTACAGTGCTTTCCGCTTCTTCCGTCGTGTATTTTTCTGAGCGGTTTTCAGGTTTTTACTTTTACATATTCACCCATTTGCCGCCGGCGGCGCTGCTCTTGACCGCCTTGGTGATGAAGTAGATGCCCATGCGGCCGTCTTCGACGTTGGCGTATTTCGATCCGTCGCAAGAGAACGGTTTGCCTTCGTTGTATTTGCGCACGTCTTCCTCGAAGCAGCGATGCAGCCGTCCGAAGGCGTCATGGAAGGCTTCGGGATGGCCCGGCGGAATGGTAGACTCGGCCGCCAGCGCCGCCAGGGTTTCTTTGCCCAGCTTCTCGATGAAGCCGTCCTTGCTGTCGGGTCCCACGCAGCCGCGCCAATAGGTGCGGTCGCTTTCGCCGTTCATCATAACCGTGACGGATTCGGGTGCTTCCTGCACCCAGCGCAACGTGCCCTTGGTGCCGGCGACTTCGATGCCAAGATCGTTCTTGTGGCCGATGCAAATCTGCGAGGCGCGCACGAGCGCGCGGCCGCCGTTGTTGAGTTCGCAATAGACCGTGAAGTGGTCGTCCAGCTTGCGGCGTTCGACGAAAATCTCCAGATGCGCGCTCAACCGCTTGATCTCCAGGCCGGTCACATAGCGCAGCTGCATGAGGGCGTGCGTGCCGATGTCGCCGCCGCAGCCGCTGGCCCCGGCGCGCTTGGGATCCACGCGCCATTCCGCCTGCATGACACCCTTGTCCTCGGTGCGCTCCGAGAGCCATCCCTGAATATAGTAGGAATCCACCCAGCGCACGTCGCCGATCAGGCCGCCGCGCACGATGGCGCGCGACAGCCGGCTGGTCCAGTGGCCGAGATACGTGTGCGCCACACCGAACGGCACTTTGTATTTTTTGACCGCCGCCGCGAGCTTGTTGGCTTCCTCCAGCGTCACCGTCAGCGGCTTTTCGCAGAACACCGGAATGCCCGCTTTGATCAGCTTCATCGCCGGATCGAAATGGACGTGGTTCGGCGTCACGATCAAGGCATAGTCAATCCGTTCGCCGATGGGTTTTTTCGACTCCGCCGCGATCATCGCGTCGTAGCTGGGATAGCCCTGGATGGGATACGGCCATTTCTCGGCCTCTTCCATGGCCACCTTGGGATCGGGATGGAGGGCGCCGCAGACCACGCGCCGCGTTCCGTCCAAATGGATCGCGCGCTGGTGGGGCCAGACAATGAATGCCCCTCCGCCGCCGCCGACCAGGCCGACTTTGAGCACTCTCTGGGACATGAGTCGTTCTCCTTTGTTCTTGGATTTCCGGCCCGCGTATTTCTATCTCCCGCAGGCCTCTGCAGACCCTGAGAATTGGATGTCGCCTACTGCGAATGCAAAGTTCATCGTCAGGAACAAAGGCGCTCTGTCAAGCGCAAAGCGCACGCGACGCAATGGCGACCGGGGGGCAGCACCCTTTCGAAATCAGTGTGGCCTTTCGCCCTCTTTTGCTTTGGATTCCTGCTTGCAATTGGAAGGTGGCTTTTCCAAAGTGTCCCGCGTCGGTTGCGCAGCCTGCCTAATGCCCGGCGAAGGAATGCAGCGGATTCGACGGGTGGCGCGAGCCGCGCTCGCCGCGAAAGGCCCAATCTGTTCTTTCCGAGGTATTCCATGTCGAGCGAAAAACGCGCATCGTGGAGCAGCGATCTGGGTTTCTTGCTGGCCGCCGTCGGATCGGCCATCGGTCTGGGCAGCATCTGGCGGTTCGCTTACAAGTGCCACGAACATGGCGGCGGAGTTTTTCTGGTTCCCTATTTGTTCGCCCTTGTGGTCGTAGGCATTCCGCTCATGCTGCTCGAATACGGGTTCGGCCACCGCGAGCGGGCGGCCTCGCCGCTGGCGTTTCGCCGCGTCGGCAAGGGCTGGGAATGGCTTGGCTGGTGGATGCCCGTGGCGGCCATGTTCGCCATCAATCTCTATTATCCCGTCGTCATCGGCTGGTGCGTCAACTACCTGATCTATTCGCTGGACCTGAAATGGGCGGCGGCGGGGCCTGAAACTTTTTTCTTCAAGCAGTATCTGCAGGTCAGCGACTCGCCGTTCCATCTCGGCGGCATACGGCTGCCCATCCTGATTGCCACCGCCGCCGTCTGGGTCATCGTCTGGGCGGTTTGCTACCGCGACATTGCCCACGGCATCGAGAAAGCCTGCATGGTCTTTATGCCGATGCTGTTTATTTTAACCTTCATTCTTGTCGGCTGGACCCTTCCGCTGGACGGCGCATGGGAGGCGATCCGCGGCCAGTATTTGCGCTTCGAGTGGTCGAAGATCAACCTGTTCGCTGCCGACCCTGCCGTACGCAACGCCGCGCTCAAAGTTTGGCAGGATGCCTTCGGGCAGGTGTTTTTCACCATGTCGCTGGGCTTCGGCATCATGATCGCCTATGCCAGCTATCTGCCGCGCAAGAGCGATCTGGTGGCCAACTCGATCTGGACCAACGCCATAGATACGATTTACTCGCTGATCGCCGGCGTGGCGGTCTTCGGGATCGTCGGCTTCATGGCTAAATCCCAGGGCGTGCCGTTCGACGCAGCGGTCAAGGACGGCGCGCAGCTGGCCTTCGTCGCATTCCCCAAGGCCATCGAGATTCTGCCGGCAATGCGGCCGGTGTTCGGCGCGCTGTTCTTCCTGGTATGCACCATCGCGGGGCTGGCCTCGGCGATCTCGCTGGTTGAAACGTTCGCCTGCTCGGTCACCGACAAGTTCAACGTGCGGCGCACGACGGTGA
>JADFCW010000115.1 GCA_017161705.1 Candidatus Sumerlaeota bacterium
CGGGGCAGCGGGCAGCGGCGGCCGGGACGAACTTCCGCGGCTGGAAATTGTCCCGCGATCCGACGCCGATACGGCCATGGACCCGCTAATACCCGGCGTCAGGGTTAGACCCGACGAGGGACGGGACGGGGCGATCTGCGTTGAGCGGGGAATCGAAGGCAACATGGTGGAACCCGAAAACGATCCGCCGCTGCTGCGGCTGCTGGAAAGCGAAGGCACGCTGCTTCGCGGCAGCGACGGCGCCGACACGGCCGGCGAACTTCGCGATGGCGAAAACGAACCCGCGGACCCCCCGGAGCCCGATGAACTAATGCGCGGCTGAGCAGACGACACACTGGGCGCCGAACGGACGGACACCGATGGCCCCGAAAATGACGGGCGCGACAGGGTCGCGGCGGAAGAGCCTCCCGACCTGATGCTGCTTGCACCAGAGCTGCTTTGGCTCGAACTCGATCCGCGCGAGTCGGCCCATGCCGCAAACGCAACGGTCAGAATTAAAATGGTCGTTGCGATGATTGGAACTCTCTTATTCTTCTTCATGACACCTTCCTCCTTCCGGCTTCATACCCGAGAGTTTATAAGCAAAATTGAAGCCAGAGGCGCCGTGCAATGAACGGCCGCTATCCCACGTGTTATCCTGGGGCAGAACGATCACCCAACGCAACCAAATTCGTCGGCAACCGGCCTGTTTCCGGCGCGGCGGAAAGCCAAGACAATCGGCGGCCATTTCCGCTCTATGCCTTAATTATCAATCTTCTGTAGCTCGCGACTATGGCCGCGCATCCGTGCAGCGCGCTACGGCCGCATGCAGCCCCTGGCAATTGCGTCATGCATCCGCCCGGCATGCATCCCGCATGCACCTTGTTTGCTGTGTAGTTTTTCCTAACATACCGTGCGGCCAGCGGGCCTGGTCACGTCTCCAAAGAGGCTTGACAGCGAGAAAGGCTGTTTGTTAAGTGTATCCACTACCGGCTTCGAGCAGGGACACGAAGTCCGGTTATTGTGTGTTTCGCCCTTTTTGCCCGATTGTTTCGGTGGGATAATCAGGACGAAACCCCGATAGGGAGCCCGCGATCGCTCTGCCAGGAGGACCTGTGGAACGCTTTGTGAATCGGTTTGGCACCCTTGCTGTCCATGCGCTGATCTGGACATTGCCGATCGGGCTGTTTGCCATTGTTGTCTCGCGGGTTCTGTTTCCCGGCTTGTCGCCGTCGGTTTATTGTCTGTTTGAACAGCCGTCGGTGGGACAGCGCCTTTACTTTCAGACGGTGGTCTTGACCATCGGGCTGATGTATGCGGTCGCCGGAGGGGCGGCGGGGATGATTCGGCTGCCGCGCAATCCGGTGTTGGCGGCTGCGGCGGCTTACGGAGTTTTGGTCGCGTGGAGCAGCCTTGCCGGACTAAGTACGGCGCTCGTAGTGAAGGAGTGTGTTTTTGTCTGGTGCTGCATTCTGGTTGCGGCGTTGCTCGCTCATCTCAAACTGACCCGCGCGCAATGCCGCCGTCTCCTGGTTTCCTATGTGGGCATTGCAGGCATTTCGGCCCTTTATGCAATTATGCAATACCTGGGCCTGGAGATCCGGGTCGGCGAGATCGGATATTCGCAGGATATCGCCGAGGGGCGATTCCGTGTGCTCGGGCTTCAAGGCCATCCCAACTATTTGACGGCATTTATCGGACCGGCCTTGTTGCTCTGTCCGGGCCTGATTGCCCGGAGTGCAAGCCGTCGGCAGCGGGTCGCATTGGGCGTCGCCGCTCTGATCCTGGCGCTAGGCATTTTCGTGGCTGGCTCCCGAAGCGCCTACCTGGCAACGATCCTGGTAGGCGGCGGAATGGCTCTAGCGATGTGGAAGCAACGGCCTACCTTTCGTCTGACGCGCCGAAATGCCGTCGCCGTGGTTTTGGCAGCGTGTGCGATCGCCCTGTTTGTCATCCCCAATCCGATTTTACCCCACCGGTATAGTTTCAGCCAACGCCTGTCGGACGCGCGTCCCATTCAAGGCCGGCTCTATTTCTATCTGGTAGCCACACGCATGATTGTGGATCATCCCTTGATTGGAATCGGCTATGGCCAATATGGGGTAAGATTTTGGGAATATGCCGACGCGCTTCAGAGCGACCCGAAGAGCAAAGTATTCAATTTCATCCTCGAGGACGTCGGGGGGATCCGTGCCGACCAGGCGCATAATGAGTATCTCCAGATGGCTGCGGAAACCGGCCTGATAGGCCTGGCGGCTTTTTTCTTTCTCCTGGTTGTTTTCTTTGGCCGGTTGCGTAATGATTTCCGCAATCCCGAACTAGCCGAGGAACGGCTGGTGCTGGCGGGCATTGGCGCGGGTGTAGCCTACCTGCTCGTGGATTCCCTGTTCAGTTTCCCGCTGCGGCTGGCCGGAAGCGCTCTGGTGTTCTGGCTGCTCCTGGGCATTGGCAGCCGATACGCCCACGAGGAAACCGCGGCGGTCCGACGGCAGCCCGATGCGGCGTTTTCCCCCGACGGCATGAGCGCTGGAAAAACCGAGCGCTCCTCCGCTCGCATGAAACGCAAGCGATAGGACTCGATTCATGCAGAAACCGGAAGTTGCATCAGACGAATTGCGACTGCTTGAATGGATCAATGTCCTTTTGAGCCATCGCTGGCTCATGGTCTTTCTTGGTCTGTTGTTCGGGGGCGTGGCCTATGGCTGCTGCAAGGCGCTGCGGCCTCTCTACACGGCGCGGGCCATGGTGATCGCCAACCGTTATGCCGAGACCCGGTCGCTGTCCCGTCTGCTCGGTTTGAATTTTGGACGCACCCCCGACGAAATGGCCGATGTGTTCTCAACTCTGTTTCTGTCCAGCTACTACATGGAACTGCTCCAAAGCGATCCGCTGATGCAGAAGTTGGTGGACCGCAGATGGAGCAACGGCAAGACGCTGGCCGAGATGCTGGAGTTGAAAGCCGAGGACGAGGCCGAGCTGCGAAAGAAGGCGCTCCTTGCGCTGCGTCGGTCGGTTCTAAAAATCCGGCAGAACAAACAAACCGGCATGCTGTCGGTCGAGTGCACCCTGCCCGATCCGGCGGTCGCCGCCGAAATCGCCAACAGCCTGGTCGGAGAGCTCCAGACGTTGCTGGCCACCCGCCGTTCGGAAGGGACCAGCGAGTTGATAAAAGACGCGGACGCCCGCACGAGCGAAGCGGCCATGGCTCTGGCTCGCGCGGACAAGAACCTGGAGGAGTTTCGCCGCCGGAACAAAACGGTCATCTCGGCCGAGCTGCAAACCCAGCTGGAGCAGTTGCAGCGCGAGGTCAAGCTGCAGGAAGAAACGTTCATCAAACTGAAGACGTCGGCCGATCTTCTGCGCCTCAGCGAGCGCGCCCAGCAAAACCTGATCGACATCATCCAGCCGGCCGAGCCGCCTCTGCGCAAGTCCTGGCCGCCGACCGCCGCAGCCGCCGTCGGCGCAGCGTTTTTCGGATTCGCGTTGGGCGTGACGTTGGCTTTCGTGCGCCACGGCATTTGGAAGATGTCCGTCGCGGGAGCGCCGGGGTATGAGGAATTTGCGGCGCACATTCGCGCCATGAACCGCTACCTGCCGGGTCTGGTCTTGCTCCTGCCGCGCGGGTCGCGGCGAAAACCGCGAGGCGCGCCCCGCCCCGCCCCGTCAAGCCTTGCGGAGGGAAGCACCGGTGAATCGAACCTATGACATTCCTTTGGGCGCAACGGCGTCGCGGGTTGCAGGCGCCGCAATCGCAGTTGCCCTCCTGGCCGCCGCGGCGCTTCTCTATTCCCGCGTCACCGGCATTTATCATGTCAAACAGGCCGAAGTCCTGATCGGGCAGCGCAAACAGGTGGACGCGCGGTTGGAAGCGGCGGCGGGCAATCCCGCAGAAGCCGCCCGATTGCGTGCGCTGCGCGCGAGCCTTTTCGAACAAATTGAAAAACGGCTCAACCGTGCCTTGGATGCCGATCCCGTCAATGGACTGGCCTATTGGCTTCTGTCGAACGAGTATCTGGGGCAGGCGCTGGCGATCGCCGATCTGGCCAAGGGGACGCGCGAGCAGTTGTTGCAGCGCCGGGCGGAATTGCTCGATAAGGCGGCCGAACTGGCCCATCGCGGCGAGCGACTCTTCAACTCCGTCGGTTGCTACAAACAGTTGGCCTCGATCTATCTGCGGCAGAACCGGCCCGAGCGCGCCGAGCCGTATCTGCAAATTGTCTCGCGCATCAAACCCGACGACATCGAGGCAGTCGAGCGGCTGGGGCTTCTAAAACTGACCTTGCGCAAATGGGATGAACTCGAAGCCTTGTGCGACCATATTCTGCAGAAACACCCGTACAGCGCAAATGCCTATTATTACAAAGCTTTTATGGCGCAGGAGCGGTTGAAGGAAAACCAGGGCGACCCGGAAACCAACCGGAACGAGCTGTATGTCAATGCCCGACAGGCCTATTTGATGTATCGGCAAAAAACGGGGCAGATCTTTTTCGATGCCGGCGTACTGGAACAGATGGTTTCCAATTTGAAACTGGCGGAGACGCGGTAACCGAAATTCGGTTGCCCGCCAAGGAGAGCTGCTGTGCGAATAGCGGTATTTGGAGTGCGCGGGATACCCGCTAAATGGGGCGGATTCGACACCTTCGCTTCCGAACTGTGCCCCCGCTTGGTGGCGATGGGCCATGAGGTCACGGTTTTCTGCCAGAAGAAATACAGCGACCCGGATACGCCGTCGCGATATAAGGGGGTTCAGTTGGTTTACTTGCCGACCCTGCACACGAAGATCACCGAAACGCTGTTTCACGAGTTTTTCAGCAGTCTGTATGCGCTGTTTCGCCGGCCCTACGACATTTACTATATCCTTGGATGCCGCAGCACGGTGGTCTATCTTCCCCATTGGTTGCTGCGCCGAAACTTGATTATCAACACCGACGGGCTGGATTTTGCCCGCAGAAAGTGGGGGGTTGTTGGCAAGACATGGCTGCGCTTTTCCTACTGGCTGGCGCGGCGGATTGCGGATGAGTTGGTGTCCGATTCCAAGGAGATCAAAAAATACTATCTGGATCACTATGGGATGAACAGCATCTTTCTGACGAATGGCGCTTATGTATTAGAATCCACACGGCCGGAAATTCTTGAGGAATACGGTGTCCGTCCGGGCGAGTATTTCTTCATGGCCTGTCGCATTGAACCGGAAAACAACATTGACCTCATCGTCAAAGCCTTTGAGCAGGTCAAAACCGATAAGCAGCTTCTCATTGCCGGGGGGGCCAACTATCGGAGTGCTTATGTGGAAGAACTGCGCAAGACCAAAGACCCGCGCATCCGTTTCCTGGGACCCGTTTATACACCCGGCCATATCGAGGAACTTCACCTTCATTGTTTCGCCTATTTGCACGGACATGAGGTGGGGGGGACCAATCCCTCTCTTCTCAAAGCGATGGGCTGCGGCAATCTCATTGTGGCGCACGGCGTGGCGTTCAACGCCGAGGTGCTCGGCGGCACGGGCATTCTTTTCGAGAAGAACGTCGAGTCCATCCGCGAAAAGATTCAGTATGTCCTCGAACACTATGACGAGTTGCAACACCTCCGACAAGCCGCCCGCAAGCGGGTTCAGGAGTATTACTCGTGGGACAAAGTTGCAGCGGATCATGCCTATTGCTTTGAGGAATTTCTCAAAGGCACGCGCAACTACCGTGAATCGTTCTGAGGGGCTCTGCATCCATTTCCAGCTCGGGGAGGCACAATGATGAGACTGGGCATTATCGGCGCAGCGGGACAAGTCGGGCAGGAGTTTCTCAAACACTGTCCGGCCGACAACCTCGCGCTGTGGGACATCGAGGATTTTGACGTCACAGACTATGCGGCGGTGGAGAAAGCGCTGCGCAGCCGGCCGGACCTGAACGCCGTGGTCAATCTGGCCGCGTTTCACAACGTCAATCAGTGCGAGGAACAACCTTCTCTGGCCTATGCGGTCAATGCCACGGGTGCGTATAACGTGGCAAAAGCCGCCGCACGGCTCGGCCTCAAAATGGTATTTTTTGCTTCGGATTACGTGTTTGGGCAGGATAGAACGCGAAGAAGGCCTTATGTGGAAAGCGACCCCGTCGGCCCGCTCAACATTTACGGTGCGTCGAAAGTGGCGGGCGAGCATCTGGTGCGGGCGATGAATCCCAATCACTTGATTGTCCGCACCAGCAGCCTGTTTGGGGTCGTTACCAGCAAGAAGGGATGGACCTTTCCGGAAATGATTGTCAGCCGGGCGCGTGAAGGTCAGCCCCTCAAAGTGGTAACCGATCAGATCATGGCGCCGACTTACACGTATCATCTGGTGGAGAAAGTATTGGAACTTCTCGCGAAAGACGCAACGGGTACGATCCATGTGTGCAACAGCGGCGAATGTTCCTGGCATCAGTTTGCCGTAGAAACGCTAGCCTTGTTGAACATGGATTATCCCATTGCGGAGTGCACATCGGATGCTTTTCCTTCGCCCGCCATACGTCCAGCCTATTCGGTCATGGCTTCGGAGCGTATGGAACCGCTTGGCATTGCGCCTTTGCCGCATTGGAAAGAGGCGCTGAAACTGTATCTTCAAGAGAAAGGATGGCTGCAATGAACATTGACGGCGTACGG
Source organism: Candidatus Sumerlaeota bacterium (assembly GCA_017161705.1). Taxonomy (GTDB): domain Bacteria; phylum Sumerlaeota; class Sumerlaeia; order JADFCW01; family JADFCW01; genus JADFCW01. The sequence goes on from JADFCW010000115.1 coordinate 6,610, forward strand.
GTGGTGCCCTTGACGGTCCACGAGGACGACCGGGGCTACTTGTTCGAGATGATCCACAAGTCCGATCCCTTTGTGTCGGGAGCGGGCGCGGAAATCCGCCAAGTCTATTGCGTTGGCGACCGCATCGAAAAAATTATCCGTGCCTTTCATAAACACGATCACCTGCATGACTGGTTTTGTATCGTCAAAGGCGCAGCAAAATTTGTGTTGGTGGACGACCGCAAGGACAGTGCTTCATTCCAGAAGTACGACCAAGTAGTCCTGTCGGATCGCTCGCCCAAGGTACTGGTCGTTCCGCCGGGGGTCTATCATGGCTGGATGAGTCTCGAGCCGGACACCATCATGATTTCGACAGCCAGTCACGAATACAACCGCGAGAAACCTGACGAATATCGGGTCCCGCCCAACCACTTCAACACGCTCCTGGGCGGCGATCCTTGGGAAATCAAAGGCAAGTAAAGGGAATGGCGGTTCGCTGCAGGCTGAGCCGCGGAAAACTTTTATCCTCTTGGAGAAGGAAGGACAAGGATGGCCAAAAAGATTCTGGTAGCCGGCGGGGCGGGCTATATCGGGTGCAAGCTCGTGCCTGCACTCCTCAAGGCTGGATACGACGTGAAAGTCTTCGACAAGCTCTACTTCGGCGACGAAGGTCTGGCGGCTGTGCGGGACAAAATCGAACTGGAAGTCGGCGCGCTCATTGATATTCGGGAAAAGTCCCTCGAAGGCATTGACGCTGTGATTAACCTTGCCGGCCTGTCGAATGACCCCACTGCCGAATACAATCCGGAAGCCAATAAGATTATGAACACCGACTCGGCGATTCACCTGGCGCGGCTATGCAAGAAGATGAAAATCCGCCGGTATATTTACGCCTCCTCGTGCTCGATTTACTACAGCCTTACGCCCGACGATACGCTGCGCGCCGAAGACTATCCCGTGGACCCCAAGGCGCCCTATTCGCATTCCAAATACATGGCCGAGCGGGGATTGCTCGAACTGGTGGATGCGGACTTTTGCCCCGTCATGTTGCGCAAAGGAACGGTTTTCGGCCAATCGCCTCGAATGCGCTACGACCTCGTGGTGAACGTGTTCACCCGCGATGCCTTTAAGAACCGGCAACTCATCCTGCACAACAAAGGGAGAATGTGGCGGCCGCTCTTGAACATTGACGATGCGGTACGGGCTTACCTGGCCGCGCTCGAAGCGCCCGAAGACCTGGTTCGCGGCCGCATCTTCAATGTCCTCAACGACAATTACCCCGTCATTCAGATTGCCTATCAGGTGCGCCATACGCTCGAAAGCAAGAAAGGCGTTCGGGTGGACTTGCAAATTCAAGAAATCGGCCCCGTGCGCAGCTATCGGGTTGACGGCTCTTTGTTTGAAAGAACCTTCGGCATCAAATTCGATACCAGCATGGCCGCCGCGATCGAAGAAATGTGGGATGCGCTGGAAGAAGGCGTGGACTACAACAATCCTATCTATTACAATCTGGCATGGTTGGAACTGTTGCGCGATATGGAACGCCGCCTCGCGGTCATGAATTACAAGGTATTCTAGCCAGTCCTGCCATCGGAGCAAAAACCGTGATCGAAGGTGTCAAAATCAAGCGTCTGAAACTCATCCCCGACGAGCGGGGCTGGTTGATGGAATGCCTGCGGTCGGACGATGCCGAGATGTTCGAGAAGTTCGGCCAGGTCTATGTTACCGCGGTTTATTCAGGGGTGGTCAAAGCGTGGCACTACCATAAACTGCAGAATGATCATTTCGTTGTGCTGCACGGCATGGCCAAGGTGGTTCTCTATGACGACCGCGAAGGATCGCCCACGCGCGGCGAGATCAACGAGTTTTTCATGGGCGAGCGCAATCCTCTTCTCCTGCGGATTCCCCGCGGCGTCTATCATGGGTTCAAGGGGATCTCGCCCGGCGAGACCATTGTCATGAACATTCCGACGGAAGTCTATCGCTACGACAACCCGGACGAGTATCGCCTCGATCCGCACAACAGCCATATCCCCTATTCGTGGGAGCGAAAGGACGGATAAGCGGCGAAATGGACGAGGTGGACGGCATGGACGCCCAACGCAAAGGGAGCCCGATGCAACCATGAACCTGCTCGTGACCGGCGGCTGTGGTTTTATCGGCAGCCATTATGTGCGCTATCGCCTGACTCACCATCCCGGCGATCGCGTGGTGAATCTCGATGCGCTGACATACAGCGGTAATTTAGCCAATCTGGAAGACATCGCCGACCGGCCGAATTATCGCTTTGTGCGCGGCTCGATTTGCGATCGCGCTTTGGTCGAATCTCTCTGCCGCTCGGAAAGGATTGACGCCATTGTCAATTTCGCCGCTCATACACACGTGGATCGAAGCATTCTCGACGCCTCGCCGTTCGTTGAAACCAACATCGGCGGGACGCTGACGCTTCTCGATGTGGCGCGGGCACTGCAAATCCCGCGGTATGTGCAGGTCTCGACCGACGAGGTCTATGGCGCCTTGACTGCTGACGATCCGCCGACCGACGAACGCGCTCCGCTGGCCCCCAACAGTCCTTATGCGGCCAGCAAGGCCGCCGCCGATCTGATGGTCCGCGCCTACCATGTAACCTATGGCGTACCGGCAGTGGTCACGCGATGCACGAACAACTATGGCCCGTGCCAGTTTCCCGAAAAACTCATCCCCCTGATGGTTATCAACGCGCTGAACGACAAACCGCTGCCCGTCTATGGCGACGGCCGCTATGTGCGCGACTGGATTTATGTCGTGGATCACTGCGAAGGGATTGATCTGGCGCTGCAAAAAGGCCGCCCGGGAGAGATTTATAATTTCGGGGCTTCCAACGAACGGGTGAATCTCGAGATCATCGAACGGATTCTCGATTATTTGAACAAACCCCGCTCGCTCATCCAGTATGTCAAGGACCGCCCGGGACACGACCGGCGGTATGCGCTGAACTCGGGCAAGGCGCGCGCGGAACTGGGCTGGTCCCCCCGCCATGATTTTTACGCGGCCCTCGAAGCAACCATTCAGTGGTATGTCGAGCACCGCGCATGGTGGGAAGCGGTGATGACCGGCGAATATCAGAAATACTATGATGCGTGGTATGGGGGGAGATGACGGGAGAGGGACGCCGTTCCTCTCCTAGGCCTATCCCATCTCCAATCCTTTCAAGCGGGGACAGCCTTATGAAAGCGCTCGTTCTTAGCGGGGGAAAAGGGACCCGGCTTCGGCCCATCACGCACACAGGGGCCAAGCAATTGGTGCCCGTGGCCAATAAGCCGATCTTGTTTTACGTGCTCGAAAACATCGCCCGCGCCGGCATTCACGATGTCGGCATGATCATCAGTCCCGAAACCGGCGACGAGGTTCGGCGCATGTGCGGCGACGGCTCCCGCTGGGGTCTTGCCATTCGTTACATTCTCCAGATGGAGCCGGCAGGTCTTGCCCACTGCGTCAAGATCGCCCGCGACTATCTGGGCGACGACGATTTTATCCTCTATCTTGGCGACAATCTGATCGGCGGCGGCGTGACCGGTCTGATCCAGCGGTTTCGCGCCTCGAACGCCAAGGCAGCCATTCTGCTCAAACAGGTCAGCAATCCGTCCGACTTTGGCATTGCCGAGATCAGTCCGTCGGGCAAAATCCTTCGCCTGGTTGAAAAGCCGCCTAATCCTCCCTCCGACCTCGCCCTGGTCGGCGTCTATGTGTTCTCGCCCGCCATTCACAAGGCCATCGAGGTGATCAAACCGTCGCGGCGCGGGGAGCTCGAGATCACCGACGCCATCCAGCAACTGGTCGAATGGGGCGAGCATGTGGACAGCCAGATTCTCAACCACTGGTGGCTGGATACCGGCAAGAAGGATGATCTGCTTTCGGCCAACACCGTGGTGCTCGACGAATGGATCCAGCCCGACATTGCCGGCGAGGTGGACAAGGAGAGCCGCATCAGCGGGCGCGTGGCGATCGAGGCCGGCGCGCGCGTGGTCGGTTCCACGATTCGCGGACCGGTTGTGGTGGGCGCCGGCGCGGTCATCGAGAACTCCTTCATCGGCCCCTATACGAGCATTGGCCGCGGCGTGCGAATCATCCGCTCGGTGGTCGAGCACAGCGTGATCCTGGACAACAGCGAAGTGCGCGAAGTGGACCGGTTGGAGGATAGCTTGATCGGGCGGAGCGTAGTGGTGGCGAAAGGCCGCCGGCGGCCCGCTGCTTTTCGTCTTATGGTCGGCGACGATTCCGTGGTGGAAATCTGAACGAAGTCGCCGGCGCTGCGACTTTGACTTGACAAGCGGCTTTTTCTTGCATGAACGTATAAAAATGATGTCGGCTCATTCGATTATTTTGCCTACGAAACATTGAATTCAGCGCGTGACATCTAGACTCCGAAACTTGCGTCGTGAGACAAACAGAATGAAAAAGGTACTGCTGGTTTGTTGGATACTCGCTCTGGCGGGATGCCTGATTTCCACAGCCGCGGCGCAACAACCGCCCGCTGCTCCCACGCCTGCGCCCGCTCCTGCTTCGCCCAAAGTCGAGGAGTCCCTTGCCGTCATGCTGCCGGAGCTCCAGGTGACGACCGATGTTCTCAAGCCCTATGGCTATGATGTCTTTCAGGGACAGATCGCCATAACTGAAGGCCCGGTGGATGAAGAATATCTGGTCGGACCGCGCGACGAGCTTCTGATCGAAACCTGGGGCGAGTACAAAAAACGCTGGCCTGTGCGCGTCAGCGAGGACGGCTTCATTGACCTCGAAGACGAGGAACAGCGCGTGTTTGTCAATGGCCGCACGCTCCTGCAGGTAAAAGACGACGTCACACGCAAGCTGTCGGAAACGCATGCCACGATTTTCAATTGGGAAAAACCCAGCGAGTCGAAGGCGTGGGTCGAAGTCCGCGCCATGCGTGTCCGGCCGCTGCTGGTCTATGTCACGGGCGAAGTCTTCAAACCGGGAACGTATCCGATCCAATCCACGGCGGCTTCGTTGATCAACGTGTTGACCAATGCGGGCGGGATTTTGCCGACCGGTTCGCTGCGCAACGTCCGCGTGAGCCGTGCCGACGGGACATCGGAGGTTTATGATTTGTATGATTTTCTGATTCGCGGCGAGACGCGGCCGGTGAAAACCCGTCTGAAATACGGAGAAACGGTGTTTGTGGACATCAAGCGGAAGAGCTGTGCGATTCGCGGCTATGTCAAGCGCCCCGGGATCTATGAGATGACGGACAAGGAATCGCTGCGCGACCTCATCTACTATGCCGGCGGGCCGCTTCCCGGCGCTTATCTGCGGCGGGTGCAAATCATCCGCCGCGCCATCAACGAAAGCACGCGCGCCCTCGATGTGGACTATACCGCGCTCAACGACGCCGGAACCACTTTCCCACTCATGGACGGCGACGTGGTCCAAATCCTTCAATCCGTCGAGGACGAATACATTGTCACCCTCGAAGGCGGCGGCGTTTATCGCCAGGGCATCTATGAGTATCGCGACAAGATGACTCTGGCCGACTTGATCGAAAAAGGCGAGGGCCTGCGCGGAGAGGCTTATTTGGCCAAGGCCGACCTCATCCGCACCCGGCCCGACAAGACCAAAGAGCTGACTAGCTTCTCGCTGACCCAGTTGTACAAGTGGGACCCGGCCACCGGCAAAATGGTGTATTCGGCCAAGCGGGATCATCCCCAGAACTTTCTGCTCCAACGCCAGGATAAGGTCATCATTTATTCTTATTTCGACATTATCGGCCGCGATAAAAAGGTGACCCTCGAAGGTCACGTCAAAAAACCAGGCGAATATGTTCTCGCCGAAGGCATGCTCCTGTCCGCCCTGCTGCGCGTAGCCGAGGCCGGATTCGACGACCCCGACTGGCGGAAGGCGACGTATCTCGAACGTGCCGATTTGTTCCGAACCAATCCCAACGACCTTTCCATTCAGGTGATCCCCGTCCATTTGGGGCGCCTGCTCGACGGCGACCCCGCCGCGAATATTCCCCTCCAAAGTCTCGACCGGCTGGTTGTGTATGAGTATAAGGACTTCTATCCGGACGCCTATTTCACCATCAACGGAGCGGTGCGCGAGCCCGGCCGGTACAAGCTCGCCACCAACGCCACGCTCGACGATGCCATCGTGCTCGCCAAAGGCCTGCTCGATGAGGCGTATAAATACGAGGCCGAAATCATTCGCACTTCGCCGGCCAGTGTGACGCTCCAGGAACCGGCCAAAATCTTCACCCAGCCGATTCGCGAAGATTATGCCACTGCGCCCCGCGAAACCGGGTTCCGGCTGATGAAAGACGACCAGATCTTCGTCCGAACGGTTCCCGGCTGGGAGAAACCGCGCACGGTGAGCGTTCGGGGACAGGTACAATTCCCCGGCGAGTATGTCTTAGCAGGCGCGGACGAACGGTTGTCCAGCCTCGTGGGCCGCCGCGCCAAACTCAAAGATACCGCCTGGCTGCCGGGGGCCGTCTTCACGCGCCTTCTTGATGCCGACAGCACGCCGCCCATGCGAGTGCGCGTCGCCGTGGACCTGAAGCAGGCGCTGGCAAAACCCGGCAGCGCGGCCGATCTGATTCTCCGCGACGGAGATGAGCTGCATATCCCGATGAATCCGATGACCGTCGAGGTCAGGGGCGCCGTCCACGTGCCCGCCACCCTGCAATACGAAGAGGGGCGAACGGTGGACTACTACATCAAGCGCTGCGGCGGGTATCGTCGCGACGCCCTGCGCAGCAGCACGCTGATCCTGAATCCCGACGGCACGAGCACGCGGCGCGGCTGGGGATGGTTCGGCCCCCGGCCTCTCGCCGGCAGCGTGATCGTGGTTCCGCCGTATTCGGGAGAGATCGAATTGGGTACCGTTCTGGTGCGCGCTCCGGACGTTGCCGGCACCATTCCTGTGTATTTGGTCCAGGTGCCGCAGCCGAAGCGCGCTGCGCCGCCGGCGAGTCCGCCCGAAACCCTGCCGCGCGCCGGCACTGCACCCTCTACAGGAGGGTTGGTCGTTCAGTATGTTCTTGCACCCACAACGGCTCTGCCGACGACCGGCACGCTGTCGCCCCGCATGATGACGACCGGGTTCCCGCCCGCGCGGCCCGGCATGCCTGCGGCGCCGCTGCCGAAACAACCGACCATGACCATCCCCTAACCGTACGATACGCACCGTTCGGAGAGCAGAAGGGTTTATGCAGTCCAAAAGCGCCATCGACTGGGTCGCAGTGGCACAGAAGGTGCGGCTCGCCCTCTTGCCGACAGCCGCGTTGCTGCTTGTGTTCTACGCGGCCGTTCTTGCGTTGCCCGTTTTTGTCCGCAGTCTGGCGGCCCGCAGTCTGTATAACTACCGCGATTTGGCCGCGGCGGCGGCCGCCGAAGGCCGGTTCGACGAGGCGGTGGCGACCATCGAGCGCGCGGCGCGCGAAATTCCCCGAGACATCTATTTCGAGCGGCCCGAATTCATGTATGAACGCATCGGGCGGATTCGCAAAGACCAGGGCCGCGTGGCCGAAAGCCTCGAAGCATTCCTGACCGCGCAAGCCTACTTCTTCCGCAAAATCGAATTGCAGGGCTATCTGCCGCCGCCGCGCCTTATCCGCGAGATTATTGATGCCTATTTCGAGGTCGGCAACTTTGGCGGCGCCTATCACGAGGCCCGCAGCGCTATGGACATGTATCCGCCCATGAAGGAGCAGTTTCTCAAGGCGCACACCCTGCACATCATGGAAGACCCCCGCATCATGCGCGATCTCGGATTGCTCGAAGCTAAACTCGGCCGGACTGACTCCGCAACGGCCCGCCTGCGCCAGAGCCTGGTGCGCGACCCCCGTATCCCCGACAGCCATTACTGGCTGGGACGCTTCAACGAGCAACAGGGTCTGCACGAGGCGGCCATTGCCGACTATCGCGCCGAACTGGCCAACCACCCCTTCTCGGAAAATGCCTACAGCCGCTGGATCGCCGTTTGCGAGACGCTCAAGCAGGACCCAGCCTGGCCAGTGACCGATCGCAACACGATGCGCAATCGTGCCCTGGCGCAGTTTGTCAATTCACTGGACCCCTACGAACCGGTTGTCTCCCTGTTCGGCGTGGGTTCGGTTTATGAGCAGTCATTTACGTTGACCGAGCCAGGCAACGTTCTTTGCAGCATTCTGGCGCGCAGCACACCCTGTCAGGGGCTGTACGGATGGATCGAGTTCGCGCTCGACGGCCGGCACGTGCAAACTGTGTATATGGATAGCCAGGATGTGATGGGATACGATATTCGACTGGCGAACGTCGAAGCGGGACAGCATACCTTTCGGATCGAGAACCTTTCGGATGCCATGGATTCCACAGGCGACCGAAACGTGTTTATTTACGGCGTCCGTTTCTATCGCCTGCCGTGAGCTCGGAATTGCATCGCGACGACTGGGAAGTCTTCGATCGTGGAAAACCCGTAGATCGAACTTTCGTTTGCCGTATGTCCCCTCGCTTCAGCGGGGTTTTCGGCGCGCAGCGATCAGAGAGGAATTGCCTCACGAAGCGGGGAGAATGCGGCAAACCGAGGTTTGAACTGCGTGCGATTTGAACGGCATCCGTATCACATTCGACCCGAAGAACCGCTTGTCCTGTTTGCGCATTCTTCCGCCGCCGCGCGAAGGAACCCCGCATGACCGCCCATCGCACGGAACAGGAAAACCAGTTGTTGCACGACCTGGTGGCGCGCTATTCACCGTCGGGCAACGAACGGCCCGCGGCCGAGTTTCTTTTGGATACCTTCCTCCACTGGGGCTGGAAAGCGTGCATAGATCGGGCGGGAAACGTTGTTGGCGAAGTGGGCAGCGGCACGCCGACCGTGTGCTTTCTCGGCCACCTAGACACCGTCGCGGGCGAAATCCCCGTTCGCCGCGAAGGCAACATCCTTTTCGGCCGCGGCAGTGTGGACGCCAAAGGGTCTCTGGCTGCCGCAGCGTGCGCGGCTGCGCGATTGCCGCGCGAATTGGGCAAACGGATTGTCATCGTCGGAGCCGCTGGCGAAGAAGCCGCCGGCTCTCCTGGCGCTCGTTTTTTTGTCCAATGCCTCAAACCTGATTTTGCCATCATCGGCGAGCCCAGCCGCTGGGACCGCATCACCATCGCGTACAAGGGGAATCTGCATTTCACCTACACGCACCGGGCACGCCGCGTCCATGGCGCCGCCGAAGAGCTCTCGGCCGCCACCCGCGCCGCTTTCTTTTTCGTGCGGCTCCATGCCCACGGCGACAGCGAATCCGATACCGGTTCGGCCTTCGATGCCTTGCGCGCCAACATCCGCTCGTTCAACACCGTCGCGGGCGAATTCGAGGAAACCGTCGCCATGACGGTGGACATGCGGCTTCCGCCCTCGGTGGATCCCGACGAGTTGGAACGGATTATCCGCGCCGAGGCGGGCGAAGCCGAGATTGCAGTGGCCGAAAAACTGCCGGCCGTGCTCTGCGACAAGAACTCGCGCCTTGCGCGGACGGTGGTGGCAGCAATCCGGCAATGCGGCGGCCGTCCTCGGTTTGTCCGCAAGACCGGCACGTCCGACATGAACCTTGTTGCGCCCGTCTGGCAATGCCCCATGCTTGCCTATGGACCGGGCGACTCGGCTCTCGATCATACTCCGAATGAGCATATTGATTTAGAGGAGTATCAACGGGCGATTGCGGTGCTCGAGACCGCCTTCCGGAATCTATGACGGGCTTTCCATTGGCAGGCCTTGCCCATGCTTCGCTGGATTGCCCATATCGATATGGACGCCTTCTTTGTCGAGGTCGAGCGCCGGCTCGATCCGTCGCTTGCGGGCAAACCCATAATTGTCGGCGGCGATCCCGACGGACGAGGCGTGGTGGCCGCCTGCTCTTACGAAACGCGCCGGTTTGGCGTGCATTCGGCTATGCCCCTCCGCCGCGCCAAACAGCTCTGTCCCCACGCAATCTTTCTGCGCGGCCATATTCCAGCCTATGCCGACTATTCCCGCCGCATCCGGCTGCTGCTTCAATCCTACACGCCGCTGGTTGAAATGGCCTCCGTTGACGAGGCCTATCTCGACCTGACGGGGACCGAGCGGCTTCATGGCCCGCCGCCGGAAGCTGTCGAGCGCATCCTCTCCCGCATCCGCAGCGAGATCGGTCTTCCCGCGTCGGCCGGCCTGGCCGCCAACAAACTGGTCGCCAAAGTCGCCTGCGATACCGCCAAGCCCTCGGGCTTTCGCGTGGTGCTGCATGGCACAGAGGCCGACTTCCTGGCTCCGCTTCCGATGCGCCAACTTCCCGGCATCGGCCCCAAGCTCGAAGCGCAACTGTCCCGCTACGGCATCGCCACCATCGGCGATATTGTCGCTCTGGGCGAATCTACCTTGCGCACTCTGTTCGGCCCCAGCGGCAGTGATCTGTTCTATCGGTGTCAGGGAATGGATGACTCGCCTGTCCAAATTGCTTATGAAGCTCGGTCGATGAGCCACGAAACGACGTTCGAGCAGGACACGGGCCACCGCCCGACGCTCGAACGCACGCTGTCCTATCTGGCCGAGCGCGTTGCCCGGCGCCTGCGCCGGCATCGCCTGCGCGCCCGTTGCATCACGCTCAAACTCCGCTACAGCGATTTCCAGACCGTTACGCGCCGCCTCACTTTGGTCGAACCCACATGCGACGACCGCGAGATTTACGCCGCCGCACGCCGCCTGCTCGACCGCGCCTGGACCCGCCGCGCATGGCTTCGCCTCCTCGGCATCGCGGCGTCCAGTCTGACCGATGCCCAATGGCAGATGGATTTGCTGGCCGACGAGACCGAAGAGTCGCGCGCCGCGCTGGCCGCCGCCATTGACCGCATCAAAGGCCGCTACGGATTCGATGCCATTCTCCGCGCCCGTTCTTTCCATGGCGACAGCGATGCGGCGAAAAAAAATCCGTCCTCCGGCTGAACCCTTCTACATGCCGGCGCGGGCCAACCGCTCGCCCACCCACCGAAGTGGACGCCCGATCACGATGACGGGAACGTCATGAAATCCCGCATCCAGAAGCGTAACCGTGCCCGTGGCCAGCCAGTAGAATCCCACTCCGGGAATGGCAAAGGCATACACGCCCAGTCCGCGCAACCAGTTCTGGCCGCCGCGGCCGGCCGGTCCGGGCCTTCCGACTCCCGGTCCGCCGAAATACGAATCCCCTCCGGCCAGCCGATAGCCCGCTGTGCAAAGCCACACCGGCGCGAAAAACATCTGTTGCGTGATCACAAAAGGAATGTCGTAGACGCCGTGGCCGTCGGCGTCGTAGTGCGGCACGCGGAAGCTGTAGAAAACGCTTT
>JADFCW010000116.1 GCA_017161705.1 Candidatus Sumerlaeota bacterium
CCCTACTCGACGTATTTTGCCCCGTCGTTCGGGCCGGTGTCCTGTCGCTTCACCTATCGGTTGATGATGGAAAACATTGCGCGTCGAAAGCGAATCGCCGCCATCGGCTCGCCGGCCGAGCTGGCCCGCATTTTCGCCCAGGAGATCAATCTCTACGACGCGCTGCTGCGCTCCAACGACGACAGCGTCGGGCGGATTCTCGACGGTCTCAAACGCGCCGGCCTGTACGACAACTCTCTCATTGTCCTGCTGTCCGACCATGGCGAGCATCTTTACAAGCGAGGGCTGCGCTACCGCTATTTGAACGCCAACCACGGCAACCACCTTTGGGGCGACGAGGACTTGCGGATGGTGTTGGCAATCAAGTTTCCGCAACAGAAATACGCAGGACGCGTGGTGAAAAACCTTGTCCGTTCGATTGACATCACGCCGACCCTTCTCGATGCCCTTGCCCTGCCGCCTATCGGACAGACCGACGGCGTCTCGCTGATCCCGGTCATCGAGGGACATATTGACAATCTGCGCCTGACCGCCTATGCCGAAACCGAGCTCACCACCGACGATTACTTTATTTCCCGGCACCTTGGATATGCCTTTGACAACTACTTTGATCTTCACTACGTGGAGGACTTGCGCATTTACAAAAAGCTGGAGCATATTCCCAACCTTGTGTTGTCGAAAGACCGTATGGTGCGCGACGAACGATGGAAGATGATCAGCTATCCGGTCGTCAACGACGGGCTAACTTTCTACACCGAGCTGTTCGACGCGGTGGCCGACCCGAACAATCTGCGCGATGTGGCGACCAGCTACCCTGCCGAGGTCAAACGCCTCCGTGCCATGCTCTGGCCGCACATCGAAACCGACTGGAAACGCTGGGCCGGCGGCCTGCCTAAGGATCTGCCTGTTTCAACCGGTTCGGTGCAGGTGGACCTGTCGCGCTTTTGGAAGACCGGCGACAAACCGCCAGACAAGCCGCAGGAATGATGGGAGCCAAGGCATGGGCACAATAGCGAGGAAAGAATGGGATGCAGAGGCGGCTTTGAGACGCCCAAAGAAAAGCCATTCCGCCCATTGTTGGGTGTTGGCAGTCAAGGCATTGCTCTTTTTAGCTGCGGGCTTCGTGATTTCCGCCTGCCGGTCCAAGTCTGATTCGGAGGAAACGTCCGGTCCTGCGTCCATCTTTTCCAAACGAATTACGGACAACTTCGCCGCGATTCGCCGCTGCATCGGGCAAATCAAATCCGACGCGGCGCTTTCAGCGGAGCAATTGACGGAAATCTACAATCGAATTCACGAGTGCTGCGGCGATTTGCTGGGCAAGAACACGGCCCAGCCCGTGCCGACGGCGCAAGATTGGGGAAACATCGGAGACGAGGCCTACCGGCAATTGACGCGGGCGATTCAGGCAGTCGAAACCAACGCAGCCCTATGCCGCGAGTACGCCCGCAAGGGCCGCCTTGAAGTTCTGGAAGTGCAGCGGATGATCCTGATCGAGAAGGCGGAAGCGATGAACCATCTGGCGGAAAAGCTGGGCGCGCCAAACCGCCCCTAATTGGGGAAACCTCTCTTGCATCCGGCGGGGATGTCGGATAGGGTTTGACCGTCCTGCAGTTGGTTTTTTCCCCACGTCAAGAGAGAACATTGCGGAGGAACCATGCAAACCATAGCGGTAATGACCAGCGGCGGTGACGCACCGGGAATGAACACCTGCCTGCGCGCGGTTGTGCGCACGGCCATACACAAAGGCGTGCGAATTGTGGGAATCCGCCGCGCCTATCAAGGCATGATCGAGGGCGATTTTGTCGCGCTGGATGCACAATCGGTCAGCGGTATCCTCAATCGGGGGGGAACGATTTTGAAAGCCGGCCGCAGCGAGGAGTTTCTCACGAAAGAGGGGCAGCGGCGCGCCGTCGAGCAATTGAAAAAAGCCGGCATCGAGGGGATTGTCTGTATCGGCGGCGACGGTTCGTTTCGCGGCGCTATCGCGCTCGAACGCGACTGGGATGTCCCTGTCGTCGGCGTGCCCGGCACGATTGACAACGACCTCTATGGTACCGACCACACCATCGGCTACGCCACGGCCATCCAGACGGCCATGGAGGCCATAGACAAAATCCGCGACACAGCCGCCTCGCACGACTATCTGTTCATCGTCGAGGTGATGGGGCGCCACGCTGGCTTCATTGCCGAGGCCGTGGGATTTGCCTGCGGGGCCGAAGCCATCCTGACGCCGGAGAGCCCGACCGATCTCCCCGCCCTTCATGCTATGCTCGACTACGCCCGCGAACGCGGCAAGAAAAGCTGCATCGTCGTGGTGGCCGAGGGCGACGACGCCGGCAACGCGTTCGAGATTCAGCGCAAGCTGAATCTCGAACCCGAACATCATGTCCGTGTAACGGTCCTTGGACATATCCAGCGCGGAGGGTCGCCGTCGGCGTTCGACCGCATTCTGGCCGGCCGCCTCGGCTACGCAGCCGTGCATGCGCTGCTCGAAGGACGGCGAAACGTCATGGCCGGCATTGTGGCCGACCGGGTCGTATTCACACCCCTGGAGGAGGCCGTGAGCAGGCGAAAAGAAAGTCCCGCGCGGCTGCTCGAAATTGCTGCCGTATTGGCAACCTGAGACGGAAGAATGCGTCCTGTACTTTTTTAGTCCTATACCGTGTACTTCACTGTTCAGCCTGTTGTTCGTAGTTCACGCTTTAGCGTGCTGTTTGGAGTTCACGCTTTAGCGTGAACTACGAACGGCAAACTAAAGTTTGAACTACGAACGGCACGCTAAAGCGTGAACTACGAACGGCAAACTAAAGTTTGCACTGCAGATTGATGAGTGCTCCTTTCTTCCTGCTTGAAACCAACCGCCCGTTTTTTCACAGTATCGTCCGCGAGGGCGAGCCGTGTCCGATGCAGGCTGGGTGATAGGATCGTATGTAGTGTTGTTTTTGCTGGCTGCCACCGGCTGGCCGTGGTTTCTGCTTGGGTTTCGACCCGATGCGGAGAATGGCGGATTTGATCGCTCCCCGCCGGACCTATCCTTCCCTCTAGCGAAATCGGCAGGACTGATTCTGGTTTCCTATCTGACCTGGCTGTTGGGATTTGCAGGCATTCCGGTGGTCGCGGTAACCCTATGGGCAATTGCGGTGGTTGTGGGATTTGCGGGCTGGGTTTGCTTATTGGCCCGCAGGTCCTGGGAACAACTGGATACGCTGTGGCGCGGCCATCGCCGGGCGATCCTGACGGGCGAGGCGGTTTTTCTTGTTGTCTTTCTGGCGTTCTGCCGCATTCGCGCGCTGACACCCGATGCGACGTTTCGGTTCGACGAGAGCCGACGCGATTACGATGACAGCGCTTCCGAGAAATTTACCAACCTCGCTTTGCTCAACAGTCTCTGGCGGGAGCGAACGATGCCGCCTCGCGATCCTTGGCTTTGCGGTCATCCGATCAACTATTACTACTTCGGCCATTATCAATGGGCGGCGTTCTGCAAGATGACGGGCATGGCGCCGCGGATCGGCTTCAACGTCGGCCAGGCCGCTCTATTTGGGATGATTGCGGCCAATGCCTTCTCGCTGGGGCTGCTTCTGACGCGGCGCGCGGGGGCGGGACTTCTGGCGGCGGCGGCAGTGGTGCTGATGGGCAATCCGTATGGATGTTTGCAGCTTCCGCTGCAAGGGCTGAGGCATTTTCAATTTTGGCAGGCCTCGCGAATTGTCGAGGGAACGTTTACGAACGGGCAGATCACAGGTCCCATAACGGAGTTTCCATTTTTTACCTTTATTCTGGGCGATTTTCACGCACACAGCATTTCGTTTCATTCGTTCGTGCTGGCGCTCGCTGTGGCCGTGATCTTTGGCCGCCGGATTTTTGGCCGCGGCCTCGCGGAGGCGGAAAGGGCCTGGGCGGCTCGCGTCTTTTCCGCCGGCCCTTTTCCATTGGCCGTGTCGGTTCTTGCCCTGGGACTTCTGGTGGCTGTGACGGCGATGACCAATGCGTGGGACGCGCCGATGCTGGGCATGGTAATCGCCGCGGTGTTGCTCGCGTGCGCGTTCGAGCAGGAGGGCGCGCGATGGCGTGCCGTGGCCGGTCCGATTGGGCTATCGGCGGCGATAGGCGTAGCGGCGATCGTTTTTCTTTCGCCCTTTCTGGCGACGTTTCAGTTTCCCGTGGGTGCGCGCCGCGACCCATCGGCCTTTTACCTCGGCCCGCTGAAATGGCTGGGGGCCTCGCATCTGTCGGAATTCAAGGACTATCTGATGCACTTTGGTTTTTTCCTAATTCCGGCGACGGCATTTCTGCATGGGCAGCTTGTTGGACACATCCGGCAATGGCGCGAACCGAGCCGCACGCTTGGCCGGAACGCTCTGGCGTTCGGGCTTGTTGTTGCTCTTTATGTTTTTCTTTTTGCGCATCGGTTCTTTCTGCTCTTTTTTCTGGCCGCCCTGCTGCTGGCGGCCGGCGGGTTGGCGGTGTTGGAAGTGCGGAGAAATCGAGCCGGCGCGGCGGAAGATGTACCACCGGGCCCGCGAGCCATTGCCTATGCGCTGACCGCCGCGGGATTGTTTCTTTCGCTGTTTGCCGAAGTATGGGTCGTGGATGACGGCTACGAGGGTCTGTTCGAGCGATACAACACGGTGTTCAAAAGCTACAACGTCATCTGGGTTCTGTATGGAGTAAGTTTTGCAGTGATGATGGCGGAATGGCTGGGCAGGGAAAAAGCCGGCGGGACTTTCGTGCCGTTCCGAGGCGGCATGGCCCTGAAGTGGATTCTGCTCGGCGCGGTGCTTCTGGCGGGATTGGTTTATCCCTGCGCGGCGACGCTGGCGCGGGTGCACGGCGCGCGGCAGCGGGCACAGGCACGCGAGCGCGTGGCGCTGCCGCGCGGGCCGGCGCTCGACGCCGTTCGTTACTTCGCCTCGTTCAACCACGAGGAATACGCGTTGATCGAATGGATTCAGAACGGGCTGCGCGGAAGACCGGTAGTGGCCGAAGGCTGCCGCGCAACCGACGCTTACAGCGTGCAAGGCCGCATCGCAACACTGACGGGCGTCCGCACGGTGCTCGCCTGGCCGCAGCACGAGGCCAACTGGCGCAGCCGGGTTCGCTTCTCTCTCGATCCGACCCGTATGGTGGACATCTGGACCGAGATGGGCCAACGCGTCGCGGAC
Source organism: Candidatus Sumerlaeota bacterium (assembly GCA_017161705.1). Taxonomy (GTDB): domain Bacteria; phylum Sumerlaeota; class Sumerlaeia; order JADFCW01; family JADFCW01; genus JADFCW01. The sequence goes on from JADFCW010000116.1 coordinate 5,169, forward strand.
TTGCAACAACTTTACACAAGCCACGACACTGCCGTCATCGCCGCGATTGTCAAACGCTACGCCATCGAATATATCGTGATCGGGCGCTGGGAACGCGCCCTCTATGGTCCGCAAACTGGCCGCATCTTTCGCGGTTACTACCCGGCGTATTTTCGGAACGGCGGCACCGTTTTGCTGCGGACCGATGTGCAGCCGGGGCGGAGAAAATGACTGTGGCGGGAGAAGGCGATCGCGTCAACCGGCTGTGGCTGTGCGCTCTGGCCGTGCTGGTGCTGCTGACGCGGTTTTGGGCGCTTGGGGCTAAGCCGCTGCATCATGACGAAAGCCTGTTCGCCGTGTATTCGTTTCATTTGCGGATGAGCGGCGACTACAATTTCGATCCAATCCTGCACGGGCCGTTTCTAGAGAATATCGAGGCGCTGTTGTTTTGGGCGTTGGGCGACAGCGACGCGGTAGCGCGGCTGTGGAGTGCGCTGGCGGGGACGTTGCTGCTTGCGGCGGTTTGGCAATTGCGCGGACGGGTGGGCGGGCGCGCGGCAGTGATGGCGGTTGCGCTTCTGGCTGTCTCGCCGACGCTGATGTATTACTCGCGCTTCAACCGGAACGACGTGCCGTTCACGCTGGCGGCGATGGTGTTTGTCCTGTGCGCGGCGCAGGTGGTTCGACAGGGGCGATTGGCAGCGGTGTTTTGCGGAATTCTAGCTGTGGCTTGGACGATCTGCATCAAGGAGACCTACCTAATCTTTCTGTTCACGGCGGCGAGTTACGTTTTGCTGGTCGAGGCAGTGAAAGCGGGGGCGCGGCAGCCGTTGTGGTTCTGGGCGCGGGCGCGGCAAACGGCCCAATTGGCAACAGGATACTGGCTGCGGCCTGGAGCCGTTGCCGCGGCCGGCATCGCAGCGGGTGCATTTCTCGTTGTGGCATTGCACACCACCTGGTTCAAGCATCCCGAACATTGGGACGGGCCGTGGGAAGCGATCCGCTACTGGAGCGGCCAGCACAAGCAGCAGCGGATTTTCGGCGAGTACCACTATTATATTCCCATCTTGTTGATTTACGAGTTTCTGCCTCTGGGCTTGTTTCTTTGGGGCATGGCGCGGACGTTGCGGCGCGCCGGGTGGCTGGGCGGCTGGGTGGCCTGGGGGTGGGCCGCATGGAGCGCCGCGTTGTTGATCGCGCTGTGGTCGCAGCCCCTCCCGCCTGGGTTTGCGGCTGTTGCGCACATGACACGCGGCTGGCATTTGTGGCTGGCGGTCGAGGTGCTGGTCCTCGGCGCGGCGGCATGTGCGGTGCTGGCTCTCGAGGGCCGGCGGCTGGCGGCGTTCTTTGTTTGGTGGACGGTGGTCTCGTTTTTGGCCTATTCCTACGCGGGCGAAAAAGTCCCGTGGCTCGCCGTCCATATCGCGTTCCCGATGATTCTGTCGGCTGCCGTTTTGGGAACCAGTCTGAGGGGTCCCGCCAGCCCGACGGATCACGTCGGTCTGCGCCTCATCGCCCGTTCGGTGCTGGCGGCCGCGTTTCTGGCAACGCTTGCCATCGCGATGCGGCTGTGTTTCATCAACTCCGCCAATCCCGCCGAACGGCATGTCTTTACCCACACCACGCGGGACTACAAGGCGATGGTAGCGGATGTTCACGACATGGTAGCGCGCACGAACAGCGGTCCGATCGAGCGCTTTCCGCTCATTCTGGCCGGCGATTCAATCTGGCCGGGACAGTGGGATTTCCGCCGCTGGAGCCAGATGCGCACGGGACCGGCAACGCCCCAGTCGCCGATAGTCATTCTGGACGAATACCTCGATCCGCTGCACCGCGACGTGCGCGCGCTCGGGCAATATCCCTGGCTGCTCGAAAGCCACGTCGTGCGGCGCGTGCCCTTTCGCGAATGGTGGCGCCAGGACATGCTCCTGTCCCATGTGGCGCGGCTGACGGATTTATGGCTTGCGCTTGTCCCGAAGCAGTATCGCTTCGGCAGTCTGACCGACGCTTACGGGCGCGCGGTCGGCTGGGTGGGCGATTGGGCCGACCTGCCGAACCTGACGATCGAGGAGGGACTTCGCGCCAGTTTAGCCGCCTGGCGCGACGTGTTCGACTATCTGATTTTTCGCCGCGACTTCGATCCGTGGCGCGCCCACTATCCCGCGCGCGATCACATAGCTGTTCTGCTGTGCGTCCGTAAGGACCTCTACCGGCAATGGTCGGCGCTGGGCGGCCGACATGAGCCGTCGCGAAGCCGGTTTGTGCGGGCAAGAGCCCATAAGGTTGAATAGACGAAAATAACCTGCGGCAGCAAGCCGGCCAATCGCATCCGGCTGCGGGTAAAAGCGCTTACCTTCCCTCCGCCCATTTGGCCATGGGCGACAGCTCTTTTTCCCAGCGGTCAGGGTCGAGGCGGCGTTCCAGAAACTGCTCGAACAGCCATTGCAGCGTGCGGCTGATTCGCTCGACAGCCTCGAGCCGAAATGTGCAATGCGAGTCGAAATCCGCGCCTGCCGGCGACGGCACGCGCAGCCCGGACACCGCCAGACTGGCTCCCACAAGGGTCATTCCCCATTGCACGCCATCCACGGTCAGATAGAGTTTTGTGCGACGAACCCGTTTGCCGGACGCCAGCGCTTCGCGTGCCTCGGCGGAGGCCGATGGCATTTCGCCGCGCAGAACCACCATCTGCGCATCGCTGCTATCGCCCGAAAGAATCAGTTCCTGTCCCATGGCAATCTGGCACTCGCCGATTTTCGGAATGACGAGAGGTTCGCGCCGGGTTTCGCTGAGAAACCACAGCCATGTCAGAAACTCTTCGCCGATGAAGGCACCGCGTGTGATTTGTTCGAGTAACGACATCGAGGTCTCCCGCGAGTGGACTTTTGACTTAGGACTCTTGACCGCAAACTTCGGACTCTTGGCGCAGACTGTAGATTTTATCTGTGCTGTGCGCGGGTCAAAGACTCCGCATCAGGTGTCCGAGGGCCGCCCCGGTCTTTTCTTTCCTTCAACGCAAACACGGTGGGCGACAGTTCGGCCAGACGATCGGCGCAGCCGGCCGACTCAGCCCACCTCAGCGCGCGAATGGCGGCAACCGCCGGAACAAGATTGAGCCCGAACGTTACGGCAAAAAGTTCCGCGAAAGTCTGGGCGGCGGCTTCCGACGCGGCTGCGACATAGACCACGCCGCGTTCGAGATGCCATGCCGCCTCGATAATCGCCGTGGAGGGGGTTTGCTTCTTTAACATGTCGAGTTTGATTTGTTCCTCGACGGCCTGGCGCTCGTTTTTTGTGAGACGGGTTTTCCTGGCCTTGGCGGCGGCTTCGGCCATGGCAATGTCGCGCCGCGCGCGAAACAGTCGCGCATTCAACGTCAAACGGTCTTGCCGCAGAGCCAGAAGCACCCACGGTCCGATGCGCAGGGCATCCAGCGAGACGTCGTTGTCGAGCACCTGGCGCGGATTGACCCAGCCGGCCGCGCGCAATTCGCCCTTTTCAACTGCGATGGGACGGAAGGCATACCGGCCAAGCATCACGGCCGCCTCGCGCTCCCAGCCGGTCTCCGGTTCGCCTTCGACAAGGAACTCGCGCAGCGAAACGCTGCCATGGGTAATCGGCATTGGAAAATGTCTCCTGGGGGAATTTCCATGGGAACGCGAACTTGAAACACCGCCCGCTGCTTTTCACGAAAACTTCAGGTACGCCACATTGCCTCGATTTGCGCTTCCGGCAGGTGCGCGGGCGAAAAAATGCGCAAGCGGCCGCGCCAGTGCCAGAGTCGAGCGGGAAGCCTGCGGTCTTCCCGCGGCGAAGTCAACCGTCGTGTCATCGCCGAATACGGACGGCTTTCAAAATCCTACCCGCCGGCCTTTTAGACCGCCTGTCGAAGACGTTCTTCACGCCAAAAATGCTGTGGGATTGGATCGCACGCCGCTGTCGTTTCCAGGCCCTTCAAGCGGCCGCCTTTTCGGCCAGCCGTGCTATGACATAGGGCCCTTCGGGAATGATGGCGATTCGGGCCGAGGGATTGCGCGAGACAAAACGCTCGATGTAGTCCTGAACGTCGGCCACGGGTTCGAGCAGGTAGCGCCGCAGCTGGTCGGCCGTCAAGCCTTCGGAATAATACGCAATCTTGCGTTCCGTGAGAATCTGATACATTTCCTGAGCGATCCACTGGTCAATCTCGAAGAAACCGGGCGTGCGAATGAGCTGGAAGAAGTGCTCGACCGACCGAGCGCGTTCAAGCAGGCGTGTAAATTCGGGGCTGCCGGCCTGTTCATCGCACCGCGAGGCGACCAGAATGGTGCCGCCGGGTTTGACCACCGGGGCAGCCCCCGACATGCCTTTGACCGATTGATAGAGCGTTTTGTCGAGCGGATAGCCTCCGCCGCAGGTCACTGCCAGGTCCACCGGTTCGGCGACATCGGCCATGACCCATTGCTCGCAGAACCGCGCGCCTTCGATGTGGGCCTGATTGTAGTGGCCGGCAAAGACCCCGGTGATCTGCTTCGATTCATTGAGGGTGACATTGACGAGGAAGTCGGCGCCGACGTGGGCGGCCACTTCGAGACCAGCATCGTGAAACGGGTTGTCTTTCAAATTTCCATACCGCGTTCCAGGATGGGCAATCATGTCGTAACCGTGCATGTATTTCATGGTTTCGAGGCCGGTGATGCCGGGCAGGATGGCCTTGCGGCCGCCGCTGTAACCAGCCCAAAGGTGGGGTTCGATAAAGCCAGTCAGAACTTTGAGGTCAGCGTCCAGATAGTGGCGGTTGACGTAGAGGGGGATACCGGCGGCGGTCTTCCCGACAAAGCGAACTTCGTTTTCGTCGCGCGACATGTGATTGATGCAGCAATAGGTCGAGGCGATGTGCGAGCCGACCAGCTCGACCAGTTCGGCGCCGAGATTCGGGCGATGGATGCCGGTGGCGATGAGGATGACAATGCGGTCGCGGGGAATGCCGGCGCTCTCGATGGCGGCAAGAATGGGCGGTAGCACAATGGCGTTGGGGACGGGGCGTGTGATATCGGAAATGACGACGCAAGCCTTCGAGCGTCCGCGGGCCAGTTCGGCCAGCGGTTTGGACGCGACGGGTTTTTCGATGGCCGTGCGAATAGCGGCCATCGGGTCGGGCAAGGCTACGCAAGGGCGGCTGCGAAGGATTTGCACGTTCGCCCGGTCGGGCAGGCGCAGTTCGAGGCCGGTTTTTCCGTAGGCCAGATGCACGGTGCGGTTCCGGCTGTCGGCGCTGGATTGTTCCGTCATGGGCTGTCCTCCGATTGATCTTTCCCTCTTCCCGGTTCATCCTTCTATTGACAATTCACGTTCATCTTCTGGATACTGATGGAACTAGCATAAGGGCTGGGATGGTGTCTCTTCAATCAAAAACTGAAAAGGTCAGGCGCGGGGGACAAGCGGATTTCTTTACGCGCGTAGCAGACTATTTGGCGGGCGACCTCGATCGCGTGGATGACATCATTGGCGAGGCGCTGCAATCGCAGATCGGGCTGACGTGCGAGGTCGCACGGCACATCGAAGCCGCCAGCGGCAAGCGGCTGAGGCCAATCCTGACGTTGCTGGCGGCACGCGCGGGCGGCGGGCCATCCGACCACGTCTGCCATGCGGCCGCCTTTGCCGAATTGCTCCATATCGCCTCGCTCCTGCACGACGACGTGATTGACGCGGCGGCCCTGCGGCGCGGACAACCGACGGTCAACAAGCGCTGGGGCAATGATGTGGCCATTCTGATGGCCGACTACACGTACTCGCGCGCATGGGAAATCGCTCATACACATCTGCCGACCGAACTAATGGCGGCGTTTTGCCGCGTGGCTGCCGGTATGTGCGACGGCGAAATGTTTCAGATCGAAACGCGCAACCGCCTCCTGACCGAGGCCGATCATCTGTTTATCATCCGGTGCAAAACGGCGGGTTTGTTTTCGGCGTGCACGAAGACGGGCGCGGCTCTCGGCGGCATGCCCGAGGCGGCTGTGGCCGCGCTGGAACGCTACGGCATGGAATTCGGTCTGGCCTTTCAGATCACGGATGATGTGTTGGATTTCACGGCCGACCCGCGCGTGCTCGGCAAGGAGATCGGAACAGACATCGCGTGCGGGAGGCAGACGCTGCCGGTCATCCGGGCCCTCGAGAGAGCCGACGGCGACGACCGGGCGTTTTTGATTGCGGCCCTCAACAACGGCAGTGCTCCGCAGGTCATTCTGGAATGTGTCCAGAAATATGGCGGAATCGCCTATGCCCTCGATGCTGCGCGCAGCCACGCGCAGGCGGCGCGCCAGGCGCTGGACAGGCTGCCGGAGACCCCCGCCCGGCAATTCCTGATCGAGCTCACGGAACTGGTCATCAACCGCGCCTACTGAAATCTCGGAAGACCGCAGAGTTTCCACAGTCGGCCTATCCAAGGAAGGCAGCCGGCGGGCCTATTTTACAAAGTAATCGCGAAAGAACCGGCCGATCTTGCCCAGGCCGACACCCTGGCGGCGCATGACGCGCCAGAAGCCCCGGCGGGCTTCGCGCGAGCGCGTATAAAAGCGGATGTTGGCCTTGAGCAGATAGCCGTAGAGCCGGAATGCCGACAGTGTCGGGTGGCGAAAAACCAGGTGCAGCATATCGTAGCGGCGCCAGTCGCGGTGGCGCAGGCGGTCGCGCAGGTCGTCGAACAGGCGCGTGCCCGGATAGGGTGTAAGGATGCTGAACTGCGCAATATTGCTGTCGAGACGGCGGGCCAGTTCGATGGTGGCCTCGGTCGAGGCAGGGTCTTCGTGCAGGCCGCCCAGGATATAGCTGGCGAAGATTTGAATGCCGTGCCGCTTGAGCAGGTCGAAGGCCTGCTCGACCGTCGCGCGATCGCTCCGCTTGCCGTAGTCATGCAGGGATTGCTCGCTGGCCGACTCGACGCCGACATAGACGGTCTTGCAGCCCGAGCGTGCCATCGGGGCGAGCATCTCCGGGTGGTGCACGATGTGGTCGGCCCGCGCAAAACACCACCACCATAGGTCCCAGCCGTGGCGGAGAATGGTTTCGCTGAGGGCGACGACGCGGTCGGGCCGCGCGGCGAAGTTGTCGTCCACAAACGCCACGGCGCGGAAGCGGTAACGGTTGTAAATTTCCTCCAGTTCGGCCTCGACCGACTCGACGCTGCGGAAGCGCAGTTTGCGACCCCAAAAGCGCGACGAGGAACAGAAGTGGCAGTCGTGCGAGCAACCGCGGCTGGTGATCACCGGCGTCAGCGGCCGTTCGCCGATTCGCGCAGCCTGATAGCGGTCCATCGAAACCAGATCGCGCGCAGGCAACGGGAGCGAGTCGAGCAGCTCGATGAACGGGCGCGGCGGGCCCGCGATAATTTCGCCGCCCTCGCCGCGAACGGCCGTTCCGGCCAGGCCTGCAACCGGCTGGCCTGCCGCGACGGCGCGAACGAGTTCGAGAAGCGTGGCCTCGCCCTCGCCGAGGACGATGGCGTCCACATTGCCGGCGGCCAGCGCTTCCTCCGGCACATAGCCGGGATGGGGGCCGCCCAGTACGACAAAGGCGCCGGCTTTTTTCGCGGCGCGCGCGATTTGGAGCGCTGCAGGAAAGCGCGTCGTGTCGCTGCCGATGCCGACGATGGCGTAAGGGGAAAAATCAAAGTCGGGGACGCGCGCGGCGCGAAACTGAAAATCCTCGATGACCGCTCCGAAGCCGTTTGCACGCAAATGGGCGGCCAGCGACATCAAGCCCATCGGCGGCAGGCAATAATTGAGCCGTCGAAAAATGTCGGTCGAGGGGGGATTGACAAGAAGGATTTTCATAGCGGCGGCACTCAACGAGCCAGAAACAGAACAAACCACAACGACACAAAGGACAACGAGGGCAAAAGGGATCACAAGGAAACAACTCTCTCGCAGGTAATTTGTCCTTGCGGTCCCTGGAGTTCTTGATGTCTTTCACAAAACGATGGGTCTTCCCTCATCTACCGATTGCTGGGCGGCCAGACACAGCCGCACCGACCAGCGGCCGTCTTCGGCGGTGCAGACGGGCGGTGCGCCTGTGCGGACGGCACGGACCATGGCGGCGATTTCTTCTTCGAGCTCGAACAGTTCGCCGGCCCGCTTTTCAAACTTCACTTCCTCGATTTTGCTGCCGTCGGAATAGCGCAGGCCAAACGCGGGCTCCGTCGTACGCGCATCGGGCCCGCTCCAGTGCGCCCAGATCGCTCCTCTCGTACCGGTCACCTTGCAGGTGACGTGGTGTTCGAAAGCAGCAAGGGTTTCGGTGATCACGGCAAACGCTCCGCCGGTGAAACTGACGATGGTGGCGAAGTTGTCCTGCAGCTCAGGATGGCCGGGCTGCTTCGAGTTGGCGCGCGCATAAACCTGCTCCGGCGTGCCGAACCCTTCGAGAAACCAACGCGCGAGATCGAAAAAGTGAATCGGCTCTTCGAGAATCCAGTTGCCCACGCGCTGAATGTCGAACCGCCAACCGTCCGTGCCGAAGCGGTAAGGGAAGCGCGACAGTTCGATGAGGACGTAAAGCGGCGGGCCGACGGCGTCGTCGCGAATGAGTTGCTTGACCTTGCCCCACAGAGCCGACAGGCGCATTTCGTGGCCGATAGCCAGCACGAGCGAGCGGCGGCGGGCCAGAGCGATCATCTCGTCGCAATGGGCGACGGACGTGGCCATAGGTTTTTCGAGCAGGACATGTTTGCCGGCTTCGAGAGCAGCCCTGGTGATTTCATAGTGGAAGCGGTTGGGCGCTGCGATGTCCACGACGTCAAGGTCGGTGCGGCGGACAAGGTCCCGATAGTCGGCGACGATGTCCACATCGGGATGAGCGGCTTTGGCCTTGGCGCGGTTTTCCTCCGACGGCTCGGCGATGGCGGCCAGTTTCGCGCCGGGCGTTTTTGCAATCACGCGCGCATGGTGAAGCCCCCAGAGGCCGTAGCCGACCAAACCGAAAGAAATCACTCGATCGGACATTTGTTGATCCTCCACCGTGTGCCATTTGAAATCGTGGTGCTAGTAAATTTCCCTCATTTTCTGGCGGCGCTTTCAATCATTCGGATCTCATTTTCCGTCAGGCCGTATAGTTCATAGACGAACTCGTCAATCTGCCGGTCCGTTGCGACAATATGACGTTGGATCAGAACCTTTTCAGGGTCCGTGTGTGCAGCAAGCCGTTTTTTCTGCAACGCCAGCATACGATCTACCAAGGAGATCATTCGAGCGTGAGCTGCTTTGCCTTCGCGAGTGGAAAAATCCGGTTGTTTGATGGGAAGCATTTCAACGTGGTTTTTCTTGACCTGTGCCAGAGCCTCGCCGCGTTCCGGGTTGATGGCTTCATAATAAAAACCCATCAGCTTGGAATTCATTATGCCCAAAATCCACTTCAGGGATAAGAACACGCCCTGCTTCATAAGGATAATGTGAAGATTATCCCGTGCAATGAATCCGCCTGGAATCAATGTGGCTACGATACGGTCGCCTGTTTGGCGGCAAACAATTTTTTCGAGGGCTTCAAAAATGGCCGGATCGCGCGGCGCGGCCAACCACTCCCCGTAAGAGATCCAGTAATTCGACTGCCATTTGTTGCAATATCGCTCGATCAGGCTTCCGCGCAGCAGCGGCTGGAAGGAACGGTTTTTCTTGCGGGTTTCAACAAATGGTTTTTCGCGCAAGGTTTCGGTGGTTTGGGGCGGATTGCCTTTCCCGATTTCAAAGGGTTTGACCCCGTTAAAGACGTCCGCGATATCCTTTAGACGGACCGATTGGGATTCGATTTTTTCTTTCAAAGCCAGCTGAGTGCGTGTCAGCCACACACTGAACGGTTGGCCTTCCGGCGACTGCCAGCATGCCTGAGCAATCCGGTGGGTCTGCTCCTTTCCGTCCTTCTTTCGAATCACCACCTTCACAGAATGTCCGACGGGCTTTCGCTTGGTCAGCAGCACAATTTCGCAGTCCACAGTGGCCTGTCGAAAAACGGGCGAACAGAAGTGCACAATTTCATCTATCGTGACCTGCCCGAGAAGATACTTTCGAAATGCATTGGCGCTGAAAACCAGTTCCCACGTGTTTGGGACAATAAAGCCAAGATGTTTTCCGGGCTTCAACAGCCGGTTAAGACCCGCCAGAATAAAAAGAAAGTAGCTATCCAGGTTGGGCGGCGCTTGCGGATACCGTTGCCGAAGGTATTCTTTCTCCGCAGGCAGAAAGACCGCACCGTAGGGCGGATTTCCAATCACGGCATCAAAACCGCCGTCTTTCATAATCTCAGGGAACTCCGCGTCCCAGTCGAACACATTGATCCGGTGAATATCCTCGTCCGTGAACATATCCATTTGATGGCCGTTGAAAAAATCCGGACCCATCAGCGAGTTGCCGCACTTGATGTTGCCTGCAAGATCGGGCAACGCGCGTTCGTGCAGAAAGCCCAGCTGTCGTTCGAGAGTTTCGGCATTTTCATCTTCGAGCACTTTCAGGAGAAGCGAGAGTTTGGTCACCTCGACGGCCTGCGAGTCTACGTCCACGCCGTAGATGTTGTTGAGCAGGATTCGCTTGCGCTCCGAGGTCGTCAGCCGCCATTGGCCGCGGCGGTCCTGAAAGATTGCGGGATGTCGGCCCTTGCTCCATTTCGCGGGTTGCCGGCTGTATTGCTCGAAATGCCAGTCGAGCAGATATTGATAGGCGCCGAGCAGGAAAGATCCAGAGCCGCACGCCGGATCGAGGATGCGCAGGCGCGTAACACAGCCGTGCGGGCCAACGTTCTTGCCCGAGAGCAGTTTGCCAACGGTGTGCTTGACAATGTAGTCCACGATAGATGTCGGCGTATAATACACACCGCCCGCTTTGCGCACCTCCGGCTTTTGTTCGACGACGGCGCGGTGGCCATGCGTCAAGCGGACAATGCTGCCGAGGAACCGCTCATAGACCTGGCCGAGGATTTCCGATGGAATCGCCGAAAACTCATAAGGGCTTTCCGGGTAGTAAAGCCGTTTAATAATTCCCTTGAGCACTCTGTCATCAATAATCAGGCGCGGCGTAAGCGTATCGGGCGGGCCAGGACGGTCGCGCTCGACGTGAAAATGGAAAAGCCCGGAGTTGTATCGCTCATCGGCACGGTCGTAGAGTTCTCGCAGGCGTGTATAGGTGTTCTCGCCATTCAGAAGGGCCTGCAAGCGCCCATAGTCCTCGATGCCACGGTCTTCGCAAATCCGGAGAAAGACAATGCGGTCAATGGTGCGCTGAACAGCAAAGTTCAGTTCGCGCTGGGTGATTTGGGGATTGCGCAGGGCCAGATTGGTGGCCAGTTCTTTTCGCCATTCTTCCATTTCCGCAAGAAATGCATCGTCCACCGCGGCGGTTCCATGCTTCACCCGCGCGGATTCGGCAAATTTGTCGAACGCGCCTTTCTGAATGGCCTCAGGCGAAAAAAGGAATGCGAGTTCATCCCAGCGCGCCGGCAATTCGGTGTAATGCAGCGTGAGAATGCGGGCCGTTGATGCCTTGTCGGCCGCCGACGGCTGCACACGGGTATCGTAGATGACCAAATGCTCAAAATTGGTCAGAATGGACAGCGGCAACCCGGCTGTCCAGCCGTAGCGGCGCAGTTGGTAGGCGGGCGTCGGGTCGTCGAGAATGTTAGTGGACGGTTTTTTGGCTTCGAGAAAGAACAGCCGCCGTCCGCCCAGCCGAAAGCAATAATCGGGCGCCTTGGTGCTGCCCCCCGATCGAATAGCGTCCTCGTGAATCACTTGTTTCCAAGGCTCGGCGAAGCCCTGCTCGTTGTAGATGTCCCAGCCGAGGGCCTTGAAGAGCGGATCAATAAACTCGCGGCGAACCTGCGCTTCGTTATACGCTGGCGAGAGATAATCCTCTCGGTGGGATGCAAAGCGCTGGACGAGATCAAGGATGATGTCCGGCACGCTCATGGCAAATGCCCCGTCGTCTTCATCAATCACTTTTGCGATACTATTTTGCGCCGTGGGCCTCTTTTCAACTGTCCAGTTATGTCGGCAAGTCTTTTCCCTTGGTTTCGGGAGCGAATACAAGGACAATCAGTCCGAGCAGGAAAAGCAAACTCATTAGTGTGGCCGTGGTTTCGAGCGACAGCCCCAGTCCCTGCACGCGCAGCGGTCCCCAGCCGACGGCCCCGTCGCTTCGCATCCAGCCGCGAATCAGCAGGATCGAAGCGGCAAGGAACCGCCCGCCGTTGAAGCAAAACCCGCCGCCCGTGCCGCGAAGGCGCGTGGGAAAGAGTTCGGGAAAGTAGATAGCGTATCCGGCGTGGATGGCAATGGTCAGATAGCCGAAAACCGGCAGGGCGATACACAAGACGAGTGCCGGAGCGTCGGCCAGCAATTGAAACAACACCAGCCCGGCAATCAGGCCGCACACGTGAAACAATCGAAATGCGCCGCGCCGGCCGATTCGCTCGCAGATCGGCCCGAACGAGATCAAGCCCAGCCCGCCGCCGGTGACGACCAGAAACATGCCCAGCATTTCCCAGCGTTTGACTGACGGCGCCGCCATCTGTGCACGCTCGGCCCACTGCCGCAGCAACGCCCAGCCGTAGATATACACGCCCCAATAGATAGCCAGACCGATTGTGGCCAGACTCAATCCCACCAGCGTATTGCCCCGGACTCCCGGAGCAAACAGGTCTCTCAACCGGCCCGTTTGCT
>JADFCW010000117.1 GCA_017161705.1 Candidatus Sumerlaeota bacterium
GAGCGTCAAAAATCCCGTAAAAGGCGATATTGCTTATTTCGGTTTTCCAAGGCACCGCAGACCTGTCGCATTGCCGAGGTTGCTAAACGATGCCCCAGTGGTTGCCCAAAAAGAAGGTCGAACTCGATCCCGAGCGAACGCTTCCGCACAATCTTGACGCCGAGCGTGCGGTGCTCGGCTCAATCCTGATAGATGCGGCCCGGACCTTCCCGATCGTCAGCGATCTGTTGCGCGCGGAAGATTTTTATTCGACAGCGCATCAACGGATCTACGAGGCCATTCAGCGCCTGGCACACGCGGCCAAGCCTGTGGACCTGACTACGTTGTCCGATGAAATCGGCAGGGCGGAGCAGCTGGAAGAGGTCGGGGGCTTGGCCTATCTCAGCGCGCTCGAACATTACGTTCTTTCGACTGCCAATGTGGCGCACCATGCGCTGATTGTGCGGCAGAAAAGCCGCCTGCGCCAGCTGATTATCGGCGCCATGGAAATCCTCGATGAGTGCTACAAGGACGAACGCGACTCGGATGAGATATTCGAGGAGGCGCAGAAAAAGGTTTTCGAGATAGCGCACGACCGCCTCAGCCGCAGTTTTACCCATGTGAGCGGGATTGTGGATCGCGGTCTTGAGTTTCTTCGTCGCCGTCGGTCTGATCACACAGAGATCACGGGCGTCAAGACGCACTTCGATCATCTCGATCAGATGACGCTGGGATTTCAACCCAGCGATTTGATCATTATTGCCGCACGGCCCTCTATAGGCAAGACCGCGTTCGCGCTCAACATCGCCGCCAACGTGGCCCTGTTCGATGGGAAGCCGGTCGGCATTTTCAGTCTCGAGATGAGCGCGGACCAAATCCATCAGCGGCTGTTGAGTTCGCTGGCCCGCATTCCGATGTATCTGATCCGTTCGGGTTATTTGTCGCACGAGCAGTTTGAAATACTCCAGGAGAAGGCGGAGATTCTCAAACAGGCGCCGTTGTATATTGACGATACATCGGCGCTGACGATTCAGGACCTTCGCGCGCGCGCCCGCCGGCTCAAGGTCGAGGTGCCAGATCTGGCCATGCTTGTGATTGACTATATCCAGCTGATGCGGGGGTCCGAACGGGCGGCGCGCGAAAGTCGGCAGCGGGAGGTGGCCGAGATCGCGGGGGAGTTGAAGGCTCTGGCGCGCCAGCTGAACATCCCGATTGTTGCGCTGTCGCAGCTCAGCCGGCTGATCGAGCAGCGCGAGCGTACGATTGCGCGGCCCAAGCTGAGCGACCTGCGGGAATCAGGGGCGCTGGAACAGGACGCCGACGTGGTGATGTTTGTCCACCGCAATCTGGCGCAGGAGCCGCCGCTCGATCAAACCATGGACGGCGGCCAGCAGCCCCTGCCGGTGCATGCCTCGATCATCATCGGCAAGCAGCGCAACGGTCCTACCGGCGAAGTGCAGATGCTGTTTGTGCGCCAGTTTACCCAGTTTGTCACCTTGGCAAAGGAAGGTTGGGAACGACGGTAGTGTGGTCCAGCATTGGTGGAGAGCCGGAGACTGCGCCAACGGCTCCCATTGAGAGTACTGCTATTGGAGAAAAAGTCGAAAAAAGTCTTGCGCAAGGGCGGCAGGCGGGAACAGACTAGTTTTCTGGAGTGGCGGTGAAAGTGGGCTTCAGCCCGCTTTTGTTTTATATACGGGGCGATTTTCCCCTCTCAGATTCTTCCTGCGCAGGTATTTTTGCATAAGGCAGGAGGGAGATGTCAGACATGTTGCAGAATCTAACCAATTTCGTTCGGCAGCTCAGCAAGGAAAAGGACCTCGAGCCCGAAATCATCAAAGAAGCGATCGAGCAGTCGTTGGTTGCGGCATCCAAAAAGAATCTTTCCTGTTTTCGCAATGCCCGCGCCTCGCTCGATCTAGCGACCGGCCAGCTGGATTTGCTGGTTACCAAGACGGTGGTCGAGAAGGTGGACAATCCTCGTCTGGAGATTGATCTTCGATCGGCGCGAAAAATTCGAAAGGACGTTCGCGTTGGCGAGGATATCGAGGTGGTTGTGGACCCCAGTGTTTTCGGGCGCATCGCCGCCCAGTCGGCCCGCCAGGTGGTCATGCAGCGTTTACGGGAGGCCGAGCGGCAGAAGATTTACGCCGAGTTCAAGGAAAAGGTCGGGCAAGTGGTTACCGGTATCGTCCAACGATTCGAGCGGCGCGATGCGGTGGTGAACATCGGCCGTGCCGAGGGGATTTTGCCGCTGAATCAGCAGCCGTATGGCGCTCGGTATCGGATTGGCGAGCGGCTGAAAGTGTTGATCACCGAGATCGAACGCACGTCGCGCGGCCCGGTGATTCGGCTCTCGCGCACGGATCCGGAGTTGGTGCTGAAGTTGTTCGAGCAGGAGGTGCCCGAGGTGGCCGACGGCACGGTGAAGATTTTGATGGTGGCGCGCGAGGCGGGGGTTCGGACCAAAGTGGCTGTGGCCAGCAGCAATCCGGACGTGGATCCGGTGGGTGCCTGTGTGGGGATGAAAGGCTCGCGCGTGCAGATGATCGTGCGCGAGTTTGAAAACGAAAAGATCGACATCGTTCCTTACAGCAGCAATCCGGCGACATTCATCACGGCGGCGCTCAATCCGGCCAAAATCGTCTCCGTCAAAGTCCGGCCGGAAAGCGGAGAGGCAGACGTGCTGGTGGCGCGTGGCAATCTGTCTCTGGCCATTGGCAAACGCGGTCAAAATGCCCGATTGGCCGCCAAACTGACCGGTTGGAAGATCAATATCAAGGGCGAGGAGGAAACGGAACAGGAAGCGGCTGCGGCAGAAATTCGCCAGCGATATTTGACGGATTTTCTCCAGCAGATTACAGACTTGACGGATTTCCAGCGGGACATCATTTTGAAGTCCAGCTATAACTCGGTGGAAAAGTTGGCCACGGCCGACGCTACCTCTCTGATGAACCTTATTCAGTCATCCGAGGATCTGGCGAGCCAGTTGATTTCCGACGCGCAGGAGTATCTGGATGCGCTGGCCGAAATGCAACGCGCGGAAACGGAAAAAGAATCTGCCGCCTCGGCCGATGGCGAATCGCCCGTCGAGGGGGAAGCGTCGAGCGCAGAGAAGGAAGGCGAGAATGCAGCCGACCCTCAGGCTACTACCTGACATGCAATATGGGTGAGCGCCAAGACGGACGAGTTTTTCTTGACGGGACGCGCGGGAAGTCGAGCTAATTATTTTTGAGAGCAAGAATGCGGAAGAACGGATGGGAAGCCACGTATGAGAGTATTTGAACTGGCCAGAACTCTGGGAATCGAAAGCAAGGACCTGATCGCGGAATTGAAGAAGATCAAGGTCGTGGTGAAGTCGGCTTCCTCGTCCATCGAAGACAAGCATGTCCGCAAGATCATGGAACGCCTTGAAAAGCGAAAGGCAGAGGAGGCAGTCAAAAAGCAAAAAGAAGAGGCCGAGCGCAAACTCAAGGCGCAGGAAGAAGAAGCGCGAAAAAAATTGGAAGAGGAGCGGAAGAAGCGGGAAGAAGAGGAGCGGAAGAAGCGGGAAGAAGAGGAGCGCAAGAAACGCGAGGAGGAAGAGCGCAAACGCCGCGAAGAAGAACGCAAAAAGCACGAGGAAGAAGAACGCCGCAAGCGCGAGGAGGAAGAACTTCGCAAGAAAAAGGAAGAGGAAGAAAAGCGCAAAGCGGCCGAAGCGGCTAAGCGTCATGCTCCGGCTGCGGAAAAACCCAAGGCCATTGCGCCACCACCGCCGCCGCCGCCCCCTCCGGCCGCGCCGCCGCGCAAAGGGAAAAAGCGCGAGCGCGAACGCGAAAAGGATGAACTAAAACCGGTGGAGATCATCGAGTTGCCGACCATCGAGGTGATGAAGCTCGATGATCCGCGTAAGCTCTATGCGGAGCGCTCGCGCCGCCGGGCCAAGCAGCGCAAACGCGATCGAAAAGGCAAAGCAGCGGAAGGCGAATTCGAGGCCCCCGCCGAGGTCGCCACTGCGGCCCCGCCGCCTCGGACGCGCCGCATCCGTCCCAGCTTTGTGGTGCCGGCGACGCGGCGCGAGCCGGCCCCTGCGCCGCCGGCTCCTCCCAAACCGGCGGAGCCGAAAATTGTCAAGTTGCGCGGCGAGGTTACGGTCGGCCAGTTCGCGGAAAAAATCGGCGTTCCGGCCAGCGACGTTATAGCAAAATTGCTGGCTTTGGGCGAACCCCGCACGATCAATCAACCCATTGAAAGTACCATCTGTGAATTGCTGGCGCCCGAATTCGGGGTTCAGATCGAAATTATCCCGGAGACGGACGAATACGACTTGCGGCAGTTTGCCGTGGAGGACAATCCGGAGAACATGGTCCGCCGCCCGCCGGTCGTTACGATCATGGGCCACGTGGACCATGGGAAGACTACGCTGCTGGACTATATTCGCAATTCGCGGGTGGTTGAAGGCGAGTATGGCGGCATCACGCAGCACATCGGCGCTTACCGGGTCAATACGTCGCGCGGCGAGATCGTGTTTTTGGATACTCCGGGCCACGAGGCATTTACCTCGATGCGGGCGCGCGGCGCAGCGGTGACCGATATTGTCGTGCTGGTCGTTGCGGCCGATGACGGCGTCATGCCGCAGACGGTCGAGGCCATAGACCATGCCCGCGCCGCCAATGTGCCGATTATTGTGGCGATCAACAAAATAGACCTGCCCAACGCCAATCCCATGCGTGTGCGCCAGGAGCTGATGCGCTACAATCTGGTGCCCGAAGAGCTGGGCGGGCAGACCATTTTTTGCGAAGTTTCCGCCAAAACGGGCCAGAACGTGGACCACCTTCTGGAAATGATTGCCCTGCAAGCCGAAATCCTCGAGCTTAAGGCCGATCCGAAGCGGCGTGCGGAGGGCATCGTCGTGGAGGCTCGCGTGGACCCGCAACGCGGGGCCATTGCAACGCTTCTGGTGCAAAAAGGCACGTTGCGGACCGGCGATGTTCTGGTCATCGGCCGGCAGAGCGGCCGCATTCGCGCCATGTCGGACGAAACCGGCCGTACGGTTACCGAGGCCACGCCTGCCCATCCGGTCGAGGTGCTTGGACTGGGCGGATCGCCCGAGGCTGGCGAGCGTTTTCTGGTGATGCCGGATGAACGAGCGGCGCGCGATGTGGCGGCCATTCGCGACGACCGCCGCCGGCAACGCCTTCTGGGCGCCTTGGGCCAACGCCACCAAGTGACGCTGGAGAACCTTCACAGTCTGGTCGAAGAGGGCAAAGTCAAAGAATTGTATTTGATCCTGAAGGCCGATGTGCACGGTTCGGTCGAAGCAATCTGCCAGGCGTTGAACCGTTTGCCGATGGAAAAAATCAAGCTTCGTGTTCTCCATGCAGCGGTGGGCCCTGTCACCTTGTCCGACGTCCATTTGGCCAAGGCGTCCGATGCGGTGATCATTGCCTACAACGTGCGAGCCGATGCGTCGGCGCAGGAACTGGCCGAGCGCGAAGGCGTCGAGATCAAGTCGTATCGCATAATCTATGAACTGCTGGACGACGTGCGGAAAGCCATGACGGCGGCGCTGGAGCCGGAAACACGCGAGGTGGCCCTCGGACGCGTCGAAGTCCGGCAGACGTTTCGCATTTCCAAGATTGGAGTGGTGGCGGGCTGCTACGTGACCGAAGGCGAGGTTCGCCGCGACGCCCGCGCGCGGCTGGTGCGCGACGGGATAGTGGTTTTCGATGGCAAGATCGCCTCGTTGCGGCGCATCAAGGAAGACGTCGAGCGTGTGCCCAGCGGCCTCGAATGCGGGATCGCACTGGCCAACTACCAAGACATCAAGGAAGGCGATATTTTGGAAATCTACCGGACGGAGGTCATTCCGGTCAAGCTTTAGGCCACGGCCTCTGCTGCGGCAACAGTGTTGCAGGCGCAAGTTTTCTTTCCGATAGTGATTGCATGAAACGAAAAAGGGCTGGAACCCATGGAGCCCGAAATTGCCGCCCCGATAAGTTCGCTCAATCTGCCTTTGGCCGGCGAAGGGGATTTTGATTTCTTTTCGACGTGGCAGCGGATTTCCGGCATCGGCGGCCTCCAGCATCTTGCTCCTATTCCCCATCCTTCGGGTGCGCGCCGCGAGCTGCCTGCACTGCTTGAAATGCGCGAAGGCGGGCGGACCGAGGTCATCAGTTCCGAGGCGCAGTGGGAGACGAAGCGGCATCATCTGCGCGAAAACCTCGAGTGGTTGGCGGGCGAGATTCCGCAACCGGCCAAATCCGTGAAAGCAAAGACTATCTTCGAGACGGTCTGTGCCGGGTATGTGCGCCGAAAAATCAAACTCCAGATCGAGCGCGAGATTTCTTCCCAGATTCTCTTTCAGTCCAACGCCAACGGGCATTCGCGCAGACGCCTGCTGTTGACGGTCGAGAGCGAGTCTATTCCCGGCTATTTGTGCGTGCCGAACGACGTGCGCATTCCCAGACCGGCAGTGATTTGCCTGCATCAGTTCAACCGTTCGGCCGGTGCGCGCGAAGCCGTCGGCCTCGAATCGGAATCTCAGGACGTGGCGTTTGCCGACGAGCTGGCGCGGCAAGGGTTCGTTACACTGGCTTTTGACTTGCCGGGATACGGTGAACGGAAAGCGGCCGACCAGACAGCGGCACAACAGATCGTAGATTTCTATCGTGCTCATCCCCGCGGCTCGCTTCTGGGGCGCATCGTCTGGGAAGTCTCATGTGCGGTGAACTACCTCGCCTCGCTGGATATTGTGGATGGCCGGCGGATCGGTTGCATGGGGCATTTGCTGGGCGGAATCGCGGCGATTTTTTCCGGCGCCCTTGACGAACGCATTCGCGCCGTCGTTGCGTCGGCGGCGTGCGCCACCTTCCGTAGTCAGTTCGATCACGCCGTCGCGCGTTCGATCTGGTGCAATGGAACAGGGCTGTTGCCGATTTTCGGTTTTTTCAACCCGGATGTCGAAGGAGGCATTCCGATCGAGTATCATGAAATTGTCGCCCTGATTGCCCCGCGGCCGTTGTTCTTGTGCTCGCCCATGCGCAATGAATTCTTCCCGCGCGAAGGATTGGCGGAAGTGGAAAACCATCTGGCCAACCTGTATGCGTTTTTGGGCCATCCCGAGCGTTTGTCGGTCTGCTACCCACATTACTTTATCTATTTCCCTCCGGAACTGCGCGAAGAGTCCTATCAATGGCTGGTCCGATTTTTGTAGTGAGGATTCTTAGCGCGTTTTTCAAAAACCGGGCGGGCAAAAGCTGCGAGCAACAGCCCTAACGAGTGCGGTCAAGGAGATTTTCCGTGTGTTTGGCTATTCCAGCGAAATTAGTGGAAGTTCGGGGCGATGAAGGCGTTATCGAGATCGGGGGATCGCGAAAGACCGTCATGCTGACGCTGGTGGCTAATGCTCGTGCCGGCCAATATGTGCTCCTGCACGCCGGCTATGCCATCGAGATCATTGACGAGGCGGAAGCCCGCGAACTCGAGGCCCTTCAGCGCAGTGTCCTGGCCTCCGAGGAAGATATGCCATGAGCGACGGGGCGCGGGTTCAGCGGCTTTGCGGAGAAATTGCCCGGTGGGCCGAATGTGCCGGCCGACCGCTGACCCTCATGGAAATCTGCGGCACGCACACGATGGCGATATACCGCCACGGCATTCGCACCTTGCTTCCGCAAGGGGTGGGTTTGGTCAGCGGCCCGGGTTGTCCGGTCTGCGTAACCCCTCAGAGCCAGATTGACCTGATTGTCGAGTTGGCGCGCCGACCGGAAGTCACGGTGGCGACATTTGGCGACCTGATGCGGGTACCGGGAACACAGTCAACGTTAGAGCGGGAACGTTCGCGCGGGGCGGATGTCCGAATCGTCTATTCGGCGCATGACGCCGTGGAATTGGCGCAGGCGGTGGGGGCGCGCGACGTTGTTTTTATCGCCATTGGATTTGAAACGACCGCGCCGACTGTTGCCGCCGCTGTGGTCGAGGCCCAGGAACGCGGTGTGCGCAATTTGAGTATTCTTGCGGCGAACAAGATTATTCCGCCGGCCATCGCGACACTTTTAAAATCGGGCGAAGTAAAGATCGATGGCCTGATCTGCCCGGGACACGTCAGCGTGATTATTGGTTCGGACGCTTATCAACCGTATGCCGGAGAGTATCGTCTTCCCTGCGCCGTGGCCGGGTTCGAGCCGGTCGAGGTTCTCGAGGCGATCGCGGCGCTTGTGCGGCAGGCGGCCGAAGGTCGCGCCGAGGTGGAGAATCTCTATGGTGTCTGGGTCAAACCCAAAGGCAATCGGCGGGCGCAGGAGATGATCTATTCCGTTTTCAGGACAGGTGCTTCGCACTGGCGCGGCCTCGGCAGGATCGAAGACAGTGGATTGTTTTTGCGCGAAGAATATGCGGCGTTTGACGCGACGCAGCGGTTTGGATTGGTCGAAAAGAAAACGCCCGAACCGGCGGGTTGCCGGTGCGGCGACGTGCTGTGCGGAAGGATCGGTCCGTCGGATTGCCCTCTATTTTCCAGTGTATGCACCCCCGAAAACCCCGTCGGCCCGTGCATGGTTTCGACGGAGGGCTCGTGCTCGGCGGCATATCGCTATGGGCGCAGGGCAGCATGAAACGGCTCTTGCATTTCGATGGAATTTGGCGCAGCAGTTTTATATCCTGAATGAGGAAATAATCAATCGAAGCAATCGAGGAGAAAACAACCCATGAAGCATGGCGTATGGATTCTGGCGGCAGGTGTGCTTTTCGGCGTGGCGGTTCGTTGCGCAACGGCGGGCGAGACGGCGCCGGCTACGGCTGCTCCCCGGCCTATTCGGATTGCATATGTGGATGTAGGGATGATTACGGAAAAGTCCAAGGTGCTGCAGGAACGGGTCAGTGCGCTCCAGCAGGAATTGGAAAGCAAGCAAAGGGCGTATCAGGCCAAATATGACGAACGGCAAAAACTGGTGCGGCAGTTGACGCAACAAGAGTCGGTCTTGACCGCTGCCCAGACGGCCCAGATCAAAGAGCAAATCCGCGCGTTGACCGACGAACTGGACCGACTCCAATACGACGCGGATCGCACGATGAATCGTCAGGGCGGCCAGATCATCGGCGATGTTCTCGATGAACTGATCGCGGCGGTCGAACGCGTGGCCAAAGCGCAAGAGGTGGATTTGGTTTTTCGCAGCGACGCGCTGCTCTATGCTTCGGAGCGTGTGGATTTGACCGATAGCGTGATTGCGGAATTGGATCGCAGTTTGAGTGTGCCCAAGCCGATGGTCAGTCCAGCCGGAACCCCTGCCCGGCGGTCGCCAACACCTTCGCCCGTGCCGGCCCGCCCGACGCCCGCTGCCGGCAGCGCGGGGAAATCGCCCCGGAGCGATACGGATTCGCCGGTGGGGAAATAGGCGGGGAGGCTTTTGCATTAGATCTATGCAGTGTTCAGTTCAGCAGTTTTACTATGAAGGAGATATTCCATGGGTGCAGCAGGCGAACTGCAACGCCAAATTCCGGAGTTGGTCAAAGGCATTGTCGGAAGCGTCCGGCAAACGCAGAAGATCAATCACATCGAAAAGCACGATCTGCCGAATCGCGAGGCCACGCTGGAGATTCTTCGCGACCTGCAGAGCCTAATTCTGCCCGGCTATGTCCGGCAGCGGCTGTATCATAGCACGATTGAGTTTTTTGTAGGCGACCTGGTCGAGTCGCTGGCGGTTCGTCTCAACGATGAGATAGCGCGCGCCCTCGTGCACGAGGATTGCACGCGGTGCAATCAAACGGCAGCCACGCGCAACCTTCGCGCTGAGGCCGAGCAGATCACCGCGGAGTTTTTCCGCCGCATTCCGGCGATCCGCGCGCTTCTGGAAAAAGACGTGCAGGCGGCCTATGACGGCGATCCTGCGGCCAAAAGCTTCGCCGAAATCATTCTCTGCTATCCGGGTTTCGAGGCCATCACGGCGCATCGGATCGCCCATGAGTTGCTCGTTCTGGGTGTTCCTCTTTTGCCGCGCATCATGAGCGAGTATATCCACCATCGCACAGGAATTGATATCCATCCGGGCGCAAAAATCGGGGAAAGTTTCTTCATTGACCACGGGACCGGCGTGGTCATCGGGGAAACGACGGTCATTGGAAACAACGTAAAAATTTATCAGGGAGTCACGTTGGGAGCGCTCAGTTTTCCCAAAGATGCCAACGGGCAAATTATCCGCGACCGAAAACGCCACCCGACCATCGAGGACAATGTTACCATTTACGCCAATGCCACGATCCTCGGCGCGGACACGGTCATTGGCCATGACAGCGTAATCGGCGGAAACGTCTGGATCACCGAGTCGGTGCCCCCTTACACGAAGGTGATGATCGAGCCGCCCCAGCAGCGCTTTCTTCAGAAGGGCGAAGGCAAAAGGCCATAATTTCTGTACGGCTTGTCGGACCCGTCGGACCTGTCCGACGCGTCCTACGGTAGGGCCGATCCAAGCTATCGCCGCAAACGCTCGCGCAGCGAGGCCTGGCGTTTGATGATCGAATACAGCAAGTCGCGATAGGGTATCCCAAACGCCCGCTGGGATGCCTCGTCGAGGTCGCTTCCGTTTCCCAGCACATCCAGAAACTCGCCCAGACGGTTGAGCCCGAACGAGTCCACCAATATGCCAACAGCGGCCCGTGCCTTGAAATAGTCGGCCCCAGTGAACGTGTCGCGGCCCTTGTCGAACCAGGACCGATCGAGCGGTTCGCGCGACCACAGGTCCGCCCAATTGGCCGACACCGGATCGGCGCCGTAGCGGTCTATTCCGGAATCCAGTGCAAGAAACTCCGCGATGCCCTCGACCAGCCACAGCGGGAGCTCGCGCGGTCCGGTGATTTCAAACATCGCATAGTGGCCGTATTCATGAAAGATGGTATTTTTCAACAACACAGGGTTATTGCCACGCGGCAGAGGTATCCCAATCACGCGTCCGTGCGGGGCAAACAAACCGATTGCTCCCCGACTGGCCACCAGCGATTCCCATACGTCGGGATTGTAGAGGACGATCACCGGCGGCTGCGCCCGTCTTACGCGCAGGGCCCGGCCGATGGTGTAAGCTGCGTGGTCGAGCGAATCGAGCACCAGCCCTAATGTCGCCTCCAAAGCCTGCTTGTCTCTCTCGACGCTCAGCTGGCGGAACATCCGTTCGACTTCGTCGGGGTGAACCGCAGCATCGCCGCCCTGGAGATAGCGCCCGACCAGGTCGCGCAGCGGCGACAGATAGGGGTCGCGCAGCGGCATGCCGATCGAGGGATCGTAAATCAGTTTGAATTCCGCGCGGTCGTCCGTTTGGTAGTAGCGGTGAGCAAAGTCGCGCAGACGCGCCCACCGCAACCGGAGTTCAAATTGATCGGCAAACGTGCGGCGGATGCTTTCGGCCCCACGCGGGAATGCTTGCCGGTTGCGCGCGGCAGCCTGGCCAAGCTGTTCGGGGATGCCGACGCGCACATCAAGCGCCCGCTGCCACATCTCGGCTGCCCGCTCGTATTCCAGCAGGTCGTCGTGCAATTCGGCCAGCGTCACAATCGCGAGCAGGAGTCGCGGTTCGCCCGCCAGAGCCTCGTTCGCTGCCGCAAAGGCTGCTTCGTTGCGCCCCATCTCGCGCAGCGCCACGCTGCGGAGCGCGGGAACCAACGGCTCGTTGGGAAGTTGGCCGGCGGCGCGATCCAACTCTCCCAGCGCTAACCGCGCCCGCCCCTCGTCGAGGTAGATCAGCGCGAGGGCCATGTGGAGCAACGCCGCCTCGGTCCTTTCCTCGGGCGAGAGCCGGCCTTTAACCTCGATGCCCGTCAGGCGTTTCTCGATGGTTTCGACACGATGCCGTTCCAATTCCCGCAAGGCGTCCTCGATCTCTTCAAGATCGCTTCGGTTTTCCGCCGTCCCCTCGCGGGACAGCACGCGGCGATAGTCGCCCTGCACTTCGGTTATGTCGTTTTCAATGGGGATAATGAGATCGAGCGCTCCAGACCCCAGCCACTCGCGCAGGATCATCTGGCGCGTCGGCAGCGAATAGCATACCTCGAACTGAATCGGGCCGGCGGCTGTTGTTTCCGGCTCAACTGGCGCTTCCGTGGCCGTGGTTGTATCCATTTCGTCCATAGCGTCAAGAACGCTGTCGAGAATCTCGGCATCGCGAGGGTCCACCTCGACGGGTGGCGCCGGCGGCGGTGTGTCGGGTTGTTCCTCTTGCGCGTGCAGAGAGACTGATCCGACGACGGCGGCCGCGAAGACCACGCCGAGCGCGAGAGCCAAACCTCGGAACCTGAGTCGAGAGAATTTCGCATGGGTCATGATGTTTCCACCTCATGGCAAGTCTAAAAAAATGCTATGCGCCGGCGGCTGGACAATTCAAATGGAAACGACGTCGGGAAAGATGCGCGCAAAATAGGTTGGGGAACGTACGGCGGAAATGAGGTCTCATGTTTCCACTTCGGGCGCATACGCATCCGGCCGGAGACCAAACGTCCAAGCCACGGCTTCTCGTGCTGTCGTGATTGTGGGTGGGACACGAAGATAGTAAAAGCGGTACGAGCCGTCGGGTTCGGCCGTGGCATTGCGCACTCGGACCATCACGATCGGCTCGTCGCCGGGCAGGAGGGCGCGGTAGAGTACCCCCCAGGCGTCCTCGTGGATTTTTTTGGCTCCGCTGTCGCGGATATAGCGGTCCTCGCCATAGGCACGGATCAACATGCGGCGGCGCAAGACGTTCCGCTCGCGGCGGATTTGCGCAAGGGTTGCGTGAATCTGGGCGCGATAGGCATCGCTGGACATCGTCGTTCCATTCCAAGCCCAAATGCCTTCCTCGCCGGGAAACTGCAGGGCCGGCTCGTCGTCGGCCGAATGCAGCTGGCCTTGCGGGTTCAATTGCAGGCACTGGGGCCGCTCCGACATCACTGCGATCTGATCGAACGGCCACCAGCATCCGCATGTTTGCGCCAGCCCGATCAAGCCTTCGAGAAGGTCGGTTCCTTCTGCGCCGCACTGGTCATGGAGGAATTGGCAGAAACCCAGCCACAGCGAATCGTGACAGCCATAGATGCATTCCCAGTGCTGGAACATCCACGACATATCGAGTTCGCGTTCCCAGTCGTATTCGCAGAAACGCTGGCGGACTTCCGACCAGAGGTGCCTGTCAGCGGAGGCGGCGGAAAAATCAAAGAGTCTGTCGCGAAACACATGGAGAGAGCCATTTGCGGCCATCCGCCAAATCTGATCCCATATGGGGGCATCGCCGACCAGCAGCCACAACCGGTCGCCGAGCATGATTCTCACGCATTCGAGATAGTTGTTCCTGGCGCGCTCGCCGGCAATCCGCTCGACGGACGTCCGGATATATTCGGTCAATACTTTCCGCACAGGCGATTCCATTCCGCCCCATTCGCATTTTCCCACGACACACATAAACACTGGGTCAATCGAGCGGGCCATTTGATCGCGCGCCCGGTTTATGACGTTTTCATAGACCTGCTGCCGGACGCGGCGAAATGGAAGGTCAAAGTCAGCCGCGCCGGTCTGGGAATTGATCAGGTCCCAAACCTGTCGCTCGAACTCTCCCCATAGCGAGGCCGATCCTGCCGGAGGAGGCGGTTGCCTAGCACTGGCCAGCAGATGCGACGCGATCGCTCCCAGCAAGGGTGATGGCACCCAGATTTTTGCGCGCGGCGGCGGCAGGCCGGCAATTTCATAGGCGCGATCCAGCCAGCGTTCCGCCTGGGGTCTGTCGGCCGGCGCAGTGCTTCGGGTCGCCTGCTCCCACCTTCGGCGATATTGCTTCAGCGCGGCGCGCTGCAGGGGGCTGAGAGGGGGCGGGCTGTTAGTCGCGGACATATTCAATCTGCTTCGGCGTATATTCCCGCTGCCGGATCACGCGATAGGTTCCGGGAGGCAGAACCACTTCGGCGTGTTCCTCGTGGACCACGCGGCAGGGCGAGTCGAAGACCTCGAGAAACATCCGGTGGTGGTCCGAGGGATCCCGAAACATGCGGACGTTGGATTCGAGAATCATGTGCGCATGCCCGGTCATCTCGCCGTGCGCCAGGACGAACCGTCCGCCTTCGCGGGCAACCGGCTCGACGGTCTTCGGCAGGTGCTCTATGCGTTCGATGAGAACATCCCCTTGTCGGAACATGTGCGGCACTCCTTTCGCTGTAAAATCGCGGACGGAACCCCCCTGTCCGCCGCTTCGGCGGGAACCGTTGTTGTCGTCTTTCCGGAATCCGATTGGGGACGGCATCTTGGGACACGTCCCATTGTGTTGGGAGCATGAACAAAGCGACAGTAAAAATCAACAAAAAACCCGAAGAGGATTAGACGCCGGCAGAGGCTTTTGCGGCAATGTTATTTCTCTCTGAAAAGTCTTTCTTTGGGTATGCGAGTTTCATCCTTTGCTTGATGCTTTGGCGATGTGTTGAATGCACTTTTTGAAGGTTGCGATGGCAGGCATCCTGACCTGTCTATAATGTTGCGACACGGAGAGCCGGGTTTGCTCCAATCCTATTCAGGACTGGCGCGATGCACCCTTTTGCCGCGCGCGGCCGAAACAGCCCTTGACTTTGCCCGACTGTCCCCCGAACATCTTACTCGAATGCCAACGAGCGTATGGGCCGGCTTCCTATCGCTCGCAGCGGTGTTGCGTATGATTACGATTTGTCTCAATGGCGAGAACCGCTCGGTGCGTGCCGAATGCACGGTTGCGCAACTGATTGCGGAATTGGGCCTTGGGTCGCAGCGTGTTGCTGTCGTTCGCAACGGCGAGGTGGTTCCGCGCGATGCACAAAGCGCAACGGTGCTGGCTGAAGGGGACTGTGTGGATGTGATTCACATGGTCGGCGGGGGATAAACGCGGGCGCGAGATCACTCTGAGTCGCTTGTCGGCCCGGACGGATTTTTCAGGAGAAGCGAAGGATGAATAATCAAGAGGACCTGCTGAAGATTGGCAACCGCACCTTCCGGTCGCGGCTGTTTGTCGGCACGGGCAAGTATGCCACGTTTGAATTGATGGCCGAGGCGCTCGAAGCGTCCGGCTGCGAGGTGGTGACGGTTGCTTTGC
Source organism: Candidatus Sumerlaeota bacterium (assembly GCA_017161705.1). GTDB lineage: Bacteria > Sumerlaeota > Sumerlaeia > JADFCW01 > JADFCW01 > JADFCW01. Next base: position 15,024 of record JADFCW010000117.1, read on the forward strand.
GCCGGGTCAATCTCAATGCGCCGAAGGGCGAGAAGACGCTGCTGGATTACATTGATCCGAAACGCTATACGATTCTTCCCAACACGGCCGGTTGCTATACCAAGGAGGATGCGATCAAGATCGCGCGAATCGCCCGCGAGCTGGGGATCGGCGACTGGGTCAAGCTTGAGGTCCTTGCGGACGAAAAGACCCTTTTCCCCGATCCGGTGGAAACGCTCGAAGCCACGATCGCGCTGGTCAAGGAGGGGTTTGAGGTCTTGGCTTATACGTCGGACGATCCCGTGCTGGCGCGTCGGCTGGAGGACGCGGGAGCCACCTGCGTCATGCCGCTCGGTTCGCCCATCGGCTCCGGGCAGGGGATCATCAATCGCAACAACATCCGGTTGATTGTGGAGAACGCCAAGGTGCCCATCATTGTGGATGCAGGCGTGGGAACGGCTTCCGATGTAACGATCGCCATGGAGCTCGGCGCCGACGGCGTGCTGCTCAACACGGGAGTTGCCTGCGCGAAAGACCCTGTGAAGATGGCGCGCGCCATGCGCCACGCGATCGAGGCGGGCCGTCTGGCGTATCGTGCCGGCCGGATTCCCATCAAGCGTTATGCGGCCGCCAGCAGTCCAATGTTGGATTTTTGATGTGGCGCATCCGATGGTTTTTCGCGAAAGTATAGACAATTGGGGCATTTACGCAATTACCGACCGCGAGATGGCGGGCGGTTTGACGCATACGGAAATCGCCGCCAAGCTGATTGACGGCGGTATCCGTGTGATTCAAATTCGCGATAAAACCACTCCGTACGACCAGCTGCTCGAAGATGTAACGTGGGTCGTGCGGATGGCCCGGCCTCTGGGCGTAACAGTGATTGTCAACGACAATCCCTATCTGGCGCGCGACGCCGATGCCGACGGCGTGCATCTGGGCCAGACCGATTGTCCCGTTTCCACCGCCCGCGACATTCTTGGGCGCGAGCGCATCATCGGCCTCTCGACGCATACGCGGCTGCAGGCTCTTCGTGCGCAAACCCTGGATGTGGATTATATCGGGCTCGGTCCTATCTATACGACGCCAACCAAACAGCAGAGCTATCTGCCGCTGGGCCTGCCGACCATCCGCTGGGCCGCTGCCACGCTGGAGATTCCCTTTGTGGCCATCGGCGGCATCACCGGCGAGAATCTGGGGGACGTGCTGGCGGCCGGGGCGCGCCATTGCGCAATGATTTCGGCCTTGATGAAGGCGGAAGATATTACTGCGGCTGCGCGCCAATTCCTTCGCATTTGCCACGACCTGTGGCGCGAGGACGATTTTGAATAGCAACGGCCAACGGCATCGGCTTCGACTGCGCGAAATCGGCGAAGACGGCTGGCTGGAACGTCTGGCCAAATCGCTCGGCCTGACGGGCGAGCGAACGGCCGTTGGATTTGGCGACGATGCTGCCTGTTTGGTCATTCCGGCCGGCGGCGAATCCCTTCTGCTGGTCACAACCGACGTACTTGTCGAAAGAACGCATTTCACTTGGGAGACGGCGACACCGGCAACTTTAGGGGAAAAGGCTGTCGCTGTTAACGTCAGCGATATTGCCGCGATGGGGGGGCGGCCGACGGCGCTGGTAGTGGGGCTGGGCGCGCCCGCTCACTGCGAGGTGGCCCGTCTGGCATCCATCTACCGGGGAATGCAGAAAGTGTGTCGCCGCTGGGGCATTGCTTTTGTGGGCGGCGATACGGTCCGAAGCGAAGGGCTGATTTTAGCGCCGACTCTGCTGGGTGAATTCGACGGTCCGCGCGAAAGGTTGCCCCTGCGGAGCCGTTTGCGCGAGGGACAGTATCTTTACGTGACCGGCAGTCTGGGCGATTCGGCTGCCGGGATGATGGTGCTCATGGCGGGACGGAAGAAGACCTCGCCGCTGCGGCTTTCGGAGTGCGACCGGCGATACCTGAGCGACCGCCATCGCCGCCCGAAGCCCCGTTTGCGCGAAGGCCAGTTGTTGGCCCGGCATTTTGACGATCTTGCCATGATAGACCTCAGCGACGACCTTTACAAGTCGGTCGGGCTGCTGTGCAAAGCCAGCGGGAGGGGTGCGACAGTGGATGTGCATTGTCTGCCTGTATCGGCCGCTCTGCGAAACTGGTCGCGGGCAACCAAGATCAGTGTTCAGGAGGCAGCGCTATACGGCGGGGAGGAGTACGAATTGCTGTTCGCCACTGCCGCTGAGCCGCGCGTGGTTCAGGATCTGTTTCGACGGCACGGGGTGAGAACGCCGGTTACGGCAATCGGACGTGTCGGGGGCCGGACGGTTCGCTGGCTGAACCTCGCTTCAAGTCCGGTTGACTTACGTCTTGGGCCTTATGAACATTTCTCCATAAAGGCAGGACGGACCTAGTCAAGGCGGTCTTGCTGGTTGGACAACAAGGAGGGGTCCGCTGATTTAACGCGGCCTCCTGCCACAATCAAAAGATCTTTGCTTGGTGGCTACATCTCGAGATAAAAGAGTTTCAGGCGGCTGTAAAAGTGAGAGGGCAATGGTTCGTCTTGCGGTGAGCCGGTATGGTAAAGCGGCAGCATGGCTGCCGCACTCCAAAATTGTTGCCGTGATGCTGCAAAGCGGAATGCAATCGCTTTGGACTGCGGCAGCCATGCTGCC
>JADFCW010000118.1 GCA_017161705.1 Candidatus Sumerlaeota bacterium
ACAAAGTGCGCCTGGCCGTTGCATTTGTTTCGATGGTCTTCGTCGGTTTTTTCGGGTCGTTCAATTTTTTGCTTCTCAAGCCGGCCCTCGAGGTGATTTTGGGCGACAACCGGACGCCCCACCGCACGCTGAATGTCGCACGCGTGGCCGACGACGGCACAAGCGTCACGGTCACGCTGAACGACGACGGGATTGATCCGGACAGTGTCGCTGGCGACGGGCTCTACAGCGGGTTCGGCCCGCTGATCGGCGGCCAACGGGAACGCATTGTTGTGAACGCGTCACCGCAGCGCGACTCGGTCGGCGAGGCGCAAAAACGCGGGCTGATGGAGATCGGCTTCTTGCAACGGATGAAGGAGCGATGGGACCGTCTGGTGGAGCCGATCGGCGCGCGGGTGCGGCTGTGGGATCAGCGCTTGAAGGACTATGGGCGCGAGAACCGGATGAACGCGCTGTGGATTCTGGCGGCGCTGATGGTTAGCATGGCCGTTCTGCACGGGCTGTTCGACTATCTGGCCAATTATCAGATGACCTATACTCTGTTGGATGTGACACGGCGGTTGAAGGATGAGATGTTCCGGCGCGTGTTGTCGCAGGATTATTTGTTTTTTGTGCGCCAGACAACGGGGTATCTCGAATCGCGCGTGGTCAGCGACGTCAGCACAATCCGGAATACGGCCGACGTATTGCTGACCGACGCCATTCAAATGCCCATCCGGTTGTTTTTTGTTTTGCTGGTGCTCTTCATCCTGAATCTGCAATTGACGGTGGTGTGCCTTCTTCTGATGCCGTTTGCGATTTTGCCGTTGCTGTATTTTGCCTATTTGATTCGCCGGATAACGCGGCGGCAGAAACGGCAAGCCGATATGTTGTCGTCCTCGATGGAGGAATCGTTCCGCAATTTTCAGGCGATCAAATGCTTCCAGAGCGAAGAAATCGAGGCGGCGCGGTTTTCGCGATCGAACCTGAAGTTGTTCGAGTATTTTATGAAGCGGCGCGTGGCGCGATTCGGCGCCAGCCCGCTGATGGAGGTGGTGGGGGCCGTGACCGGCGCCGTGGTCATGCTCATCGGGGGGCATTTGATCCTGACGGGCCGGATGGAGTTCTCGACGTTGATGGTATATCTGATCACGACGTCTCAGTTCTATACCCCGCTGCGCAAGCTGTCGCGGATCAACAATACGATCCAAACGGGGCGGGTCTCGGCGGACCGGATTCTGGAGATGCTGCAGATCGAGCCGCAGATGACCGAATCGCCCAACGCCGTGCCCTTGGACCGCATCCGCCGCAGCATCGCATTCCGCAATGTATCATTTTCGTATGAAGACCAGCCGGTGCTCAACGATGTAAGTTTTGAAGTGCCCATTGGGAAAACGGTTGCGATTGTCGGGCCGAGCGGAGCGGGAAAGACTACGCTTGCGTGTTTGCTCATGCGGCTGTTCGATCCAAAAGAGGGGCGGGTCGAATATGACGGGCGCGATGCTCGCGACTACCGGATCCAGGATCTTCGGCGGCGTTTTGCTATGGTCACGCAGGAAACGGTGTTGTTCAACGACACCGTGGCCAACAATATCGCGTATCCTGACCGAACGCCGGACATGGAACGAGTGGTGCAAGCGGCCCGGCTGGCCAACGCACATGATTTCATCCTGCAAATGGATGGCGGGAAAGGCTACGAGACCGTCATCGGGCAGTCGGGGCAGTTTCTGTCGGGCGGGCAGCGCCAGCGTCTGGCCATCGCGCGGGCGATCTACCGCGACCCCGACGTGCTGGTGCTGGACGAGGCGACGTCGGCGTTGGATGAAAAATCGCAGGCCGTAGTCCAGGAAGCCATCAACAACCTGCTGCAAGGCCGGACGGCGTTCATCATTGCACACCGGCTCTCGACCGTGCGCAACGCCGATGAGATTCTGGTGCTCGAGCATGGGCGGCTGGTCGAGCGCGGCCCGCACGACATCCTGATTCGCCAGAACGGGCCCTATGCCGCCTTGTATCGAATGGCCGAGAGCACCGCGCAGGAGTTGTGAGGCGATTATGGACCGCGGATCGAGGGCCCTGGCGGATTGCGGAAAGCGGACAGCATCTTATTAAATCCTTACTGTGTCCCAGCCCGGTCAGTGGAAAAACAGTACCCAAAAATGAACCTGCCCGACAATGTCTCCATCCGTCCGGCCACGTTTGACGATCTCGATGCCATTGTCGCTTTGTGGCTCGACATGATGCGCGAGCACGAGGCCTTTGACCCGCGCATCCGGCTTGCCCCCGGTGCCGATATTGCCTATCGCAATTATGCCTATCATCATCTCCGGGAAGGGGCGGCGGTTTTTGTCGCGGAGATTCCCGATGAGCCACGGCGCGGCAAACCGGAAAGGCGCGGGCGGCAGATCGTAGGCTATGTTCTTGCATATGTTGCCCGCAACCTACCGATGTATCAGCCAAAGCGCTATGGCTATTTGTCCGACCTCGTGGTAGCAGCTCCGTGGCGCCGTTGCGGTATCGGCACCGCGCTTCTCGAGAGTGTCCGCTGTTGGCTGCGCCAGGAAGAGGTTGCCCACGTTCAGTTGCAGGTATATTCGGAAAATGGTGCGGGACTTAGCTTCTGGCGGCAGCAAGGGTTTCGCGATTTTGTGCACGGTCTCTGGGCGCCTTTGTAGCCGCCGATGTTAGGCGGCCCATCGAATACTGCTTGTATCAGAAGCCAATAGATCCGTGCTTAGGTCGGCGGCCGCCCGTGCGGAGAAGGGCAAAAGGCAGAGCGTGGATGGCAAAGCGGTGCGCGAGAGGTACGGCATGGTTTTTGGTTTTCGCGGCGCCTGTCTTGTTTCTGGCCGGCGAGACTGCCGGTTTTGCCGCCGGAGGGGAGAGCACAGCGACGGGTGCAGCGGCGCAAACGCATCCTGCGCTGGGCTTTTGGACACTTCTGCCGCCGCTGGCGGCGATCGTCCTGTCGTTTCTGACAAGAAATGTTGTGCTATCGCTGTTTCTGGGTGTTTTCGCCGCAACGCTGCTGACGAGTTTTGGCCAGGGTAGCGCACCGGCTGCGCCTTTTCATGCCTTTCTTGGAGCTGTCCGTCTGATAATAGCGGCGGTGGCCGATGCCTCGCACGCCGGCATTCTTGGCCAGACGTTTCTGATCGGCGGGCTGATTGCACTGGTGTCGCGGCTGGGCGGTGCGCAGGCGGTGGCGGAATGGCTTGCCCGGCGCGCGCGAGGGCCGCGCAGCGCGCAGCTTGCGACGTGGCTGATGGGGCTGTTTGTCTTTTTCGACGACTATGCCAACTCGCTGATCGTTGGGCCGATCATGCGGCCGGTGACCGATCGCCTGCGGATTTCGCGCGAGAAACTGGCCTTCATCATAGACGCAACCGCAGCACCCATCGCCGGCCTCGCGCTGATTTCCACGTGGATCGGATTCGAGGTCGGTGTGATCAAGGAGGCACTGGGTTCGGTCGAGCCGACAGCCAACGCCTATGGTGTGTTTGTCCAAACGATTCCCTTCCGGTTTTACAACATTCTGCTTATCGCGTTTGTCTTCTTTTCGGCGTGGTCGCTGCGCGATTTTGGGGCGATGCTGCGAGCCGAACGGCGGGCGCGGGCGACTGGGAAAGTTGTCGCCGACGGGGCCAAGCCAATGGTCTCGGTCGAGGTCACCGGCCTGGAGCCGGCGCCGGGTATCCGGCTCTCGCTCTGGAATGCCGTTTTGCCCATCGGCGCGCTGCTGGGATCGGCCTTGGTTCTCTTCTACTACAACGGCTATGCGGCGATCGTCGGGGGAACGGACGAAGCGCTGGCGGCGATGGTAAGAACGCAGCCGTTTTCGTTTGCGGCCCTTCGGGACACATTCAGCGCCTCGGACGCCGGCATAGTTCTTTTTCAAGCAGCCCTGTTCGCGTGCATGGTTGCCATTGCTCTCGGCACGGCCAAACGGATTTTCACATTCGGCGAGGCTATGGACATTCTGCTGCTCGGCATGAAGGCGCTCCTAATTACCTGCGTGATTCTTGTTCTCGCGTGGTCGCTGAGTGCGGCAGTCCGAGAGATCGGTACGGCTCGGTTTATCGTGTCCAATGTGTCGGATTCGCTGCCGACATGGGCATTGCCGGGGCTAATCTTTGTTCTCGGCTCGGCGATTTCATTCGCAACGGGGACCTCGTATGGAACCATGGCAATTCTCATGCCGCTGGCTGTGCCGCTGGCCCATTCGGTCTCGGCGGAGAGCGGTTTTATGGTGATGTGCGTGGGGGCGGTGTTGACTGGAGCCATTGTTGGCGACCATTGCTCGCCGATCTCCGACACGACCATTCTGTCCTCGATGGGCTCGGCATGCGATTTGATGGACCACGTGAAAACACAGTTGGGCTATGCCTTGGCCGTGGCGGCAATCAGTCTGATTTTCGGCTATCTTCCCACAGGGCTGGGCGTTCCGGTATGGTTGGCCCTGCCTGTGGGGCTTGTAGCCACCGGAGCGATGGTCTATGTCTGGGGAAAACGCGTGGACAGCGCCGAGTTGCCCTGAGAGGTGGGTAGGAAGTGAAATCGCAATAGCGCTTGCGCGATGAATTGCAGCCGCGCGGTTTTGTCTTGACCGACACCGCCGGCCGCTCATACTCCTTTTGCAATGACCGAGTGCATGGAAGCGGAGAAAACAGTATGCCGGACAAGCCCTATCGAATCCTTGCTGTGGACGACGAAAGCGATGTATTGTTGATCGTTAAGACCGCGCTTCAAGCCGAAGGCTACGACGTGCTGACCGCCGTGGACGGCCCGGATGGGCTGAAAACCGCGCGCGAAGAAAAACCAGACCTGATCCTGCTCGATGTGATGATGCCCGGCATGGACGGGTTCGAGGTGCTCAAGCGGCTGCGCGAGGACAAGGAAACCTTGAACATTCCCATCATCATGCTGACAGGGCTTTCCGAGCGAGAGCGGAAACGCACGGCCATCGAGCACGGCATCAAATACTATATCGTCAAACCTTTCGACTTCCAGGACTTGACCAGCAAGGTTCGGATGGCCATCGAGGACGCCAAAGCCAACACACCGTTTTGATCCCACCGTTGACCGATGAGTCGGACCGGTCGGAGCCTTATCCTTTTCCCAATTGTACAGAGCGCGCGACGGCAGCCTGCACGGCCTGAACGATCAGCTCGGTAAAATTCTTCTCGCGCAGGACGGTCAATGCGGCAGCGGTGGTTCCGCCCGGCGAAGTGACGGCTTCGCGCAATTTGGCTGGCGGCTGGCCAGTCTCGACAATCATTCGGGCGGCACCCAGAATGGTCTGTTTGACCAGCGCCTCGGCCACGGCGCGCTCCAAACCTGCGTACTCGGCGGCTTCGAGAAGCGATTCGACAAAGAAAAACACGTAGGCCGGCCCGCTGCCGCTGACCGCCGTGACCGCGTCGAGGTGTTTTTCGTCGAGAACAACGGCGATTCCGACAGCCTCGAACAGCCGCCGCGCCAGGGCGATGTCGGCGTCGGTGGCGCGGGTGCCGGGAGCAATGCCTGCGGCGCCGGCGCCGATGAGCGACGGTGTGTTGGGCATGACGCGGATGACGCGGGCCTGGGGGCCGAGGGTGGCTTCGAGTCGCGCGAGCGTGACGCCCGCGGCGATAGAAATGAAGCACTGGTCGGGCCGCACGCCAGGGGCGATTTCCGCCAGCACGGCGCTCATGGTTTGCGGTTTGACGGCCAGGACGACGGCATCGCACTGGCGCACAACCTCGCAGTTGTTGGCAGCCGCTTGAACGCCGTGCGCCGAGGCCAGCGCAGCAGTCTTGGCCGCGTCAATGTCGGCAACGAGAATTTGCGACGGAGTGGTGCACCGGGCGTGAAGAATGCCACGGATCAGCGCCGTAGCCATGTTACCCGCGCCGATAAAGCCAAGTTTGGGGTTTTCAGACATAAGGGAAAAGACTCCCGGGAGAAAGGTGAAATGGACGGAATGGGCAAAATGGACGAGTCGGACAAGATGGAAACGTTTACTCTGTCCACCCCCTCCATTCTTCCTCCGTCTTCCTATCCTTCTTCAAATTTCCTCCCAATTTCCTCCCAACGATAGCCGAGACCGGTTCCGCGTATGGATGACGTGTTGATGCAGCCGTCCTGCAGCTTGAACACGCCGGGATGAACCTTGGCCTCGGCGACCGATGCGGCGGGGAAGAACTGGCGGCTGTTGGCCTCGACCCCCTTGATGGTGTTCAAGTGCGCAGCCAGCCCCACCGACTGAATCAAAGCGATGCCGGGATTGGTCAGGTCCTGCACGGTGTAGGGGATGTTCATTTTCTGCGCGCGGCAGGCAAGGACGAGCGCCGCCGACTGGCATTTGCAGGCCTTGAGAACAATCCCGTTCCAACCAAGGCTGAGGGCAAGGTCAAAATCCTCATTGGTCATCAGCGACTCATCGGCCAGGATGGGTTTGAGTTTGGCGGCGGCGCGCATGTCGAAATTGTGGGCGCGCAGGTCGCGCGAGACCGGCTGCTCGAAATAGAGAATCTCGTCGTAAAGCGCGGGGTCCTTCTCGCGGATTTTCATCAAATACTCGACCACATAATCGGGCGACTTGCACTGGTCGTTGGTGTCCACGTTGAAAAAGAGGTCTTTGAGACCCAGTTTTTTGTGTTCCTCGCGTGCAATGGCTGCCACCTCGAACGTGCGGTCGAGGTCCCAGGCCATATCGGTGCCGCGCAGCTTGATCTTCAGACAATGCAGATGATCGTAGCGAATCCATTGGTCTAGCGTGACGGGGAGACCGTCCTTGGGGTCATCGTCGGTAATTTCTTTTTCGCGCAATTTGTCGAGGCCGCCAACCAAATGGAACGCAGGGAAGATTTCGGGCATTTTCTTTTTCGTAAAGTCCCCGATGTAAGCACCCCTGAAGTCGTTGCCGAGATAGACCGACAGATCGCTGGACATGAACTCGCGCCCGTAGCCCTGATACGTGTCAATGCCGTTGACGTTGCCAAAGGCGTCGTGGACGGCAGCGTCTATGGGCGAGGCGCAAACCAGCGTGGCGAGGAAAACAATCTGTTCGGCCAGCTTCATTTCGCGCGACACCCGCTCGGCAGTCGTTTTCATGCTGCTTTCAAGACGATGGAAGATATCCACCGGATGGGCATAGTCGCCGTAAGACTCGTAGAGTTTGCACAGTTCGCCGTTCAGCTTGCGCATGGCCAGCATGCGCTGCTCATGCGGGACGTTCGGCGTGGGCCATGCCCACATGTCCATGAGAAACATCGCGCCCCAGCCGGCGGCCACTTTTCCGGCGCGGTTTTCCACTTCCACACAGACATGGCAGAAGTCGAGCGCATCCACGACCACCGCGCCGAATTTCAACGGCACCCGCGCCTTGACAAACGGATAATACGGTGTGGCGCGGCGGATTTTGATGTCGCTGGTCAACTTTGCGGCCCCCATTTTCGCCCTCCTTCGTCAAATCCCAAACAGCCGACTCCTTCTGTGGCCCGACAGTCTATCGCTGTCAACGATGGATGTTTGCGAAGGTGCTGTCAACAAAAGAGGGGAGTTGCGCGTGGGGACAGGTGGTGAGGTGTGGATTGTGAGTCGTGGGTGGCGGGGAAGTGAAAACAGCAGGGCAAGTGCAGTGCAAGCTTTGCGCACGGGCGGAACGCGTGGCGGGAAAAAGTTGCACATTGGTTGCACAAAAAGTGATATACCTATCGAAAGCGGCTGGCATTGCAGTGCAAAAATGCAGCGTAAACCACAGCACGCGGCAAAAACACTTGCGACGAAAACGCCGTGGCGTAAAACTTGCTCCTCGGCAAAGCAGGGTATTCTTAATTCTCCATAAGGAGGAAGAACTATGGGAAATCGCACCAAACACCTCGCAGTGGTAGCGGCTGCCCTTGCCATTCTGGCAGGTATCGGCTCGATGATGAATGCTCAACCGCCGGGCCCGAGCGGACCTGGGCGGCCGGGAAAAGGCATACGGGGCGGCCCTGGCGGTCCGGGCGCTATGGCGTCGTATAGCGCACCGACCCTTGCCAAGACGGAAGCCGAAAAAAAGATTCTCCCCGTGCTCGAGGATATGAACCGGAACCAACGGGCTGGAATGATGAACGTGCCGGAGGCCGACGGCCAGTTGCTGCGGCTCCTGGTCGAGAGCATTGGCGCCAAAACCGTTGTCGAAATCGGCATGTCCAACGGCTATTCCGGCCTGTGGATGGCTCTGGGCCTGCGCTCGACGGGCGGGAAGTTGATCACCCATGAAATAGACGAGGGGCGCGCCAAACTGGCCCGCGAGAACTTCAAACGCGCCGGCGTCGAGGACATTGTCACTATCGTCATGGGCGACGCCCATGAAGAAGTGAAAAAACTCAAAGGCCCGGTGGACCTCTGCTTCATTGATGCCGACAAGGAAGGCTATACGGACTATCTCAACAAAATGCTGCCGTTGATGCGTCCGGGCGGTCTCATCGTGGCGCACAATGTCAACCCGCGCCAGGTGGATGAAGCGTTTGTCAAAGCGATTTCCACCAATGAAGACTTGCACACCGTGTTTCTGAACGACCGTGGCGTTTCGATCTCGATGAAGAAACGCTGAGGGTCGTCCGTCCCCGCATCCGGCTGCCGCGTCAGGAGGCCGACGCATTGTGACGCTCACGGCGGGCTAAATCGTCGGTCTCTTGGCGTCGGCGGCTCCAGCACGCAACCTTATAGCAATGCATAAGTCCCGTTCGCGAAAAAGGGCAAAGAGGGTATTTCCCCACTGGGAAATGGCTGAATCTTCCTTGGGTGAATATAAGATACATACACCCATAAAATTCCCGACAATTTTTGCCCTTGACAGGCCCGCGAACACGCTCCATAGCATCTGTGCGGTTTCGGTTGGAAGAAAATCGCATCCGCAAAGCGCAGAACTTATCGCTTAAGTATCCAAGGCCTTATGCAGGTCTCGGGAAAGTAAGGGATGGTTTTAGATGGCACTCCTGAAGGCGAAGAAGCCGCTTCAGCAAAAGGCCCCTGCCGCCCCTGGGGCCGGTTCTCGAGCAACATCCAATGAGCGTCCACGGTGGGTTCCCAAGATGCCCCCGTGTATTCATGCTTGCCCCAACAACAACGACATTCGGGGGGTTTTGGTTGCCATAGGCCAGCGCGAAAAGTTTGGGCGCACACTCGAAGAAGCCTATCGCGAGGCGTGGCGGCTGCTGACCGAAACCAATCCCCTGCCGGCGGTCTGCGGCCGGGTTTGCCCCCACCCTTGCGAGGAGGCCTGCAACCGAACGGCGTTGGAAGGCGCGGCAAATATCAACGGGGTCGAGCGGTTTTTGGGCGACAAGGCACTAGCCGAAAACTGGCCGTTGTTGAAAAAAACCGAAGAAAAACGGACCGAAAAAATTGCCGTGATCGGCTCCGGACCCGCCGGCCTGTCTTGTGCCTACCAGCTGGCACGCCGCGGTTACCCCGTCACCATCTTCGAGGCGTTCAGCAAACCGGGCGGTATGCTCCGATACGGCATTCCGGCCTATCGTCTGCCGCGCGAGATTCTGGACAGGGAAATCCAGAGGATTCTGGACCTGGGCGTCGAGCTAAGGCTCAATTGCGCTGTAGGGAAAGACATTTCTTACGAGGATTTGCGCAAGGAATACGCAGCCATTTTTGTCGGCATCGGCGCGCACAAAGGCAAACTTCTTGGCATCGAAGGCGAAGATGCTCCCAACGTCATCAGCGGCCAGGAGTTTCTCAATCTAGTCAATTCGGGGCGACCGCCGGATGTCGGCGACAAGGTGCTGGTCGTCGGCGGCGGAGATACGGCCATTGACGCCGCGCGGGTGTCCAAGCGCCTGGGCGCCGCCGAGGTGACCATTGTCTATCGCCGCACGATTGCGGAGATGCCGGCGATCAAAGAAGAGGTCGAGGAAGCGCAAAAAGAAGGAATCCGCCTCGAGTTTCTGGCCGCGCCGGTGTCGTTCCTGCGCAACGGCGATCGCGCCTCGGGGATGCGGTGCATCCGGATGGAGTTGGGCGAGCCGGACGAGTCGGGCCGCCGGCGTCCGGTGCCCGTGAAAGGGTCGGAGTTCGACATCGAGGCAACGATGGTTATTGCAGCCATCAGCCAGGAGCCTGATTTTACAGGTCTGGAGCATCTGCGCGACGGTAAGAGTTGGATCAAAATAGACGAGAAAGGGCGTACCGGGATCGAGAAGACCTATGCCGGCGGCGATGCCATCGAACTGGGAATCGCCACGATGGCCATTGCGCAGGGCCGTCATGCCGCCGATACGATCCATGAGCAAATTACGGGCGAGAAGGCTGAGCGTCCGGTCGAAATGCCCGTGATCAAGAGCGACCGCCTGAAGTTGTCGTATTACGAGAAGGCGGAACGGAACACGGGCCGCCAGTTGCCCGTCGAGGAGCGGTTTGGGCGGGGCCTCGACGTGGAAGTGAACCAAACAATGACCGAAGAGCAGGTGCTGGCCGAGAGTGCGCGGTGCATGAGCTGCGGGCTGTGCTTCCTGTGCGGCTCCTGCTGGATGTATTGTCAGGTCAGCGCCATCAAGAAGTCTCCGGTCAAGGGCGAGCCGTATTCGTTTGAATTGAAATACTGCGACGGGTGCAAGAAGTGCGCGGAAGAATGCCCGTGCGGCTATATTGAGATGCATTTGTAATTGGCGGTCGAGGGAATCGGACGGTCCAGACGAGTCGAAGAGGTCGGACAGATCGGACAAGCGAAGGGTAAGACAAACTAATCCATAACGGAGGTAAGGAGAATGGCGGAAGGCAAGAAGTATGAAACGCCGAAGCTCGACGAGCTGGAGAAGGGGGCGTGGCCCAGTTTTGTCAAAGAAATCAAGGCCGCCGCACAGAAAAGCCCCATGGCCGCCGCCTTGTTGGGGCAGCTCGAACAATCCTACAACGAGAAGATTGGCCATTGGAAACACGGCGGCATTGTCGGCGTCGTCGGCTACGGGGGCGGTGTCATCGGTCGGTATTCCGACTTGGGCGACAAGTACCCGGAAGTGGCTCACTTTCACACGATTCGGATCAACCACCCCGCCGGCTGGTTCTACACGACCGAAGCCTTGCGGGGGTTGTGCGACATTTGGGAAGAGCACGGGTCGGGCCTGACCAATATGCACGGCTCGACCGGCGATATTATCTTCCTGGGGACCACAACCGACCAGTTGGAAAAGGTCTTCTCGAAGTTGACGGCGCTGGGATTCGATCTCGGCGGCTCGGGCTCGGACGTGCGCACGCCCAGCTGCTGCAATGGCATGGCGCGGTGCGAGTGGGCCTGCTACGACACGATGAAGGTCTGTTATAATCTAACGATGGCATTTCAGGATGAAATCCATCGGCCGGCGTTCCCTTACAAGTTCAAAATGAAAATGGCCGGCTGTCCGAATGACTGCGTGGCCGCAATCGCGCGGGCCGATCTGTCCATCATCGGGACCTGGAAGGACGAAATCCAGCAGGACGACGAGCTGATCAAGAAGTTCGCCGACGAAGGGTTGGATATCCAGCGGCAGATCGTGTCGCGCTGCCCGACGCGCTGCATGGATTGGGACGGCAAGAAGCTGACGATCAACAACGAAAACTGCGTGAAGTGCATGTTCTGCATCAACTCGATGCCGCGGGCGCTGGCGCCGGGGAAAGAACGGGGAGCGATGGTTCTGCTCGGCGCGAAGGCGCCGATCGTCCAGGGCGCCCAGCTCTCGTCGGTCCTGATTCCGTTTATTGACCTCGAAGACGAAGAGTCGTGGAACGACCTGAAGCAGTTGCTCGAGAACATCTGGGAAGTCTGGTGCGAGGAAGGCAAGAACCGCGAGCGCGTAGGCGAGTTTGCACTGCGCGTGGGCTTCGGCAACTTCCTCGAGGCGATTGGTCTGGAACCGACACCCGAGATGGTGGCCTATCCGCGCGACAACCCCTACGTCTTCTACCAGACGGCGAAGAAAGAATAGGTACGGCGTCTGCAGAAAGGCGTGTCACGCAACCACTTAGAAATCGAGACCAAAGGACAATAAGGAGATCCCAAAATGGAACGCAGAACCGACATCGGTCCGCCCCACTATACGAAGTTCCTGCCGCCGGTAATCCAGAAAAATTACGGCAAATGGAAATATCACGAAGGCGTCCGGCCGGGGGTCATGGTGCACGTGGCCGAAAGCGGCGACAAACTCTATACCATTCGGGCCGCCTCGCCCCGCCTCTTGAGCGTTCAAAAAATCCGCCAGTATTGCGATCTGGCCGACAAGTATTGCGACGGATATCTGCGGTTCACCAGCCGCAACAACGTCGAGTTTCTCACCACAAAGGAAGAGAACATCGAGCCGCTGATCGCAGAGCTCGAAGCCCTGGGTCATCCTGTGGGCGGTGTGGGCCGCTCTATTTCCAACATCGTTCACACACAGGGCTGGGTCCATTGCCACTCGGCGGCAACCGACGCCTCCGGCATCGTCAAGAGCGTCATGGACGATCTGATAGACTATTTCACAGGGAAAAAGGAAGTTCCGGGCAAGTTGCGCATCGCACTGGCCTGCTGCCTGAACATGTGCGGCGCGGTCCACTGCTCGGATATCGCGATCCTGGGCATCCATCGCCGGCCGCCCAAGGTCATGGCGAACCTTTCGCAAATGTGCGAGATTCCCAACGTCGTGGCCGCATGTCCGACAGCCGCAATCCGGCCTGCCAAAGTGGACGGCAAGGACACCGTCGAGATCATCGAGGAACAGTGCATGTATTGCGCCAACTGCTTTAGCGTGTGCCCGGCGCTGCCGATGGCCGACGCGGAGCTGGACGGCGTCTCGATCTGGGTCGGCGGAAAAGTGTCCAACGCGCGCAGCCAGCCGATGTTCTCCAAGCTGGCCGTGCCGTATCTGCCCAACAACCCGCCGCGCTGGCCCGAAGTGGTTCAGACGGTCCGGAAGATCGTCGAGATTTGGGTGGAGCATGCCGAGCCCGATGAGCGGATGGGCGAGATGATCCAGAGGATCGGCTGGCCGCGCTTTTTCCGTCTGGCCGGCATCCAGTTCTCGAAGGAACACATAGACGACTACCGCTATGCGGCGTTGAGTTTGAAACGGACGGCGCAGTTGCACCAATCCTAGCCGGCAATGCATGCGGCCAGGGGCTTGAAAACGACGGGATGCGCGGCCCGAAGAATCCGCATCAGAAAAGGGGTGGTGAACAATGGCCGAGATGACAGTCGAACAACTGGCCGATGCCATGTATGAAATGATCAAAGATGCCAAAGGCATGAAAAAGTACAAGGCGACGGACTTGCAAAAGGCTATGGCTGAACGCTTCGGCGCCGACAAACAGGCCTGCAAACAGGCCATCCGCCTTCTCATGGACAGCGGACGGTGCATTTACACCTATTTCGGCGGCAGCTATATCGAAATCCCGCCCGACCAACCTGCCACGCCGTAGGGGAGGACCTTCGCGGCCCGGTTTGGAAGTCCCGACGGTTCGTTGCTGCGGCAACGTGCTGCAGCAACGGACCGTCAAAGTTTGTTCTCGGGCCTTGGGATGTCATGGACTCGTCGTGCAACCTCAGTCTGCTGCTTCACCCCGCCAGAGGCTGCGGATTCCACCCCACCTGCCTGAAGGAATATATATGTCATGAGCGCCATGGAAGTGAAAACGGGCAAGTATAGCTACTACGTAGAAGCCAAAAGCCAACAGATTGCCGACCGGCCGAGGAAGTTTCTCGAGGCGTTCGCCGCGATTCTCGACCGTTCCAATTATGGTTTGGCGCTGGAAGCTTATGCGCGGTTGGGTTCCAAGTGCAGCCGCTGCGCCTCCAGTTGCCAGCTGTATATGACCACTGGCGATGAGCGCGACATTCCCTGCCGGCGAAGTAACCTGTTGCTCGAAGTCTATCGCCGCTATTTCACCGCCGCGGGTCAATGGCGCGCACGGTTAACTGGGGGATTTGTTCTTACCGATGAATATCTCGATCTCATGGCCGAAGAATACTATCGCTGCACCGCCTGCCGGCGATGCAAAATGCTTTGTCCTTTGGGTATTGATCATGGCCTGATCACCCACCTGGCGCGATGGCTTCTGGCCGAGGTCGGAATCATTCCCAAGGCGCTGCTGGTGGCCGTGCGCGAGCAATTGGAGGGGGTGGGCAACACGTCGGCCATACCGGTCCCGGCGCTGAAAGACACGTGTGAGTTTCTCGAAGAAGAATTTCGGGATATTTATGGCGTGGATGTGAAATTTCCGATCGATGTCGAGGGGGCGGAATACATTTTCTTCCCCGCGGTTTCCGACTATCTGCTCGAACCGGACACGCTGATGGGCAATGCGGCGGTCATGCACGTTACAGGCGGGTCGTGGACGATCGGCACGGGCAACTACGACGGGATCAACTATGGTTTATTTTACAGCGACCGGATGATGGAGCGGATTGTCTACAAGATGGTCGCGGAAGCCCGGCGGCTGAGGGCGCAAAAAATTCTGGTCGGCGAGTGCGGCCATGCCACCCGCAGCGCGTGGTTTGTCCCGACGTTCTGCGGACGCGAAGGCCCCCAGGTGGTCAACTTCATGCAATACACGGCCCGCGCGCTTCGCGAAGGGAGAATACCCCTCAAAGGCAAGGTGATCGAAGAACGTGTGACGTATCACGACCCGTGCAATATCGCACGGTCGGGGCGAATTACCGAGGAACCGCGCGAGATCCTTCGGGCCATTTGCACCGACTTTGTCGAGATGTTTCCCAACCGGACCGAGAACCTGTGTTGCGGCGGGGGCGGCGGCACGGTCTCGATTGATGAAATCCGGGCGTTCCGCACGGGGCTGATGGGGAAGAAAAAAGCCGAGCAGATTCGGGCCACGGGTGCAAAAATTGTTGTGGCGCCGTGTGCCAATTGTAAAAAGCAGCTGCGCGAAGTATGCGAGGACAATGGACTGGCCGACGTCCAGGTGGTCGGCTTGCACGACCTGCTGTTGAAGGCCATCGATTTTGGAGTCGAGAAACCCGCGGGCGAAAACGGCTCGTAGTTCAACTTTAGTTTGCTGTTCGTAGTTCACGCTTCAGCGTGCTGTTCGTAGTTCAAACTTTAGTTTGCTGTGTTATTCCCCGCTTCAGCGGGGCTCTTTGTGAACCGCGAACGCATAAAAACAGTGCCATGGAAGCAGCACGAACATGCTGCACACGGGAGTGTGAACCCCATGCAATGTGCAGGGCTCGCTACACGCAATGCGGAGCGTGAATAAGCATTTGGCTTGTTCTCCATGCTTGAGACACACGAGGAGCGACGATGGAAACGCTGTTGGAATGGGCGCGGGGGCCGATTTTTCGCGGCGCGCTGGCTTTCCTGATTCTCGGACTGATCCGGCATGCGGTTCTGACTTGTTTTGAGATCGCGCGTGCCGTTCACCGCGCCGGCGACAAGAACATTCCCTATTGGGCGCTTGCGAAAGCCACGCTCCAGTGGCTTTTCCCCGTCCGCAAGATTAAAGACCGCCTTCTGTATAGCATAACCACGGTTTCTTTTCACGCGGCCATTTTGATCACACCGATTTTTTTGGCCGGCCATATCATCCTCGTGGAGCGCAGCGTTGGCATACGATGGTGGGCGATCCCCAACCATCTGGCGGATCTGCTGACGGTGATTGCGATTGTAACGGCGATTGCCCTGGTGATCGAGCGGGCCACAGCGCGGGACACGCGCGCGCTGTCGCGGTTCGGCGACTATGCGATCCCGCTTCTGGTCGCGCTGCCTTTTGCATCGGGGTTTCTGGTCATGCATCCCGCCATCAACCCGTTTCCTTATACGGCAACGCTGCTGACGCATGTTATGAGCGCGAATCTGTTGTTCATCCTGATTCCGCTGACGAAGCTCAGCCACTGCGTGTTGTTGCCGACGACGCAGGTGATTTCGGAAGTGGCGTGGCATTGGCCGCCCCGCGCGGGCAGCGAGGTCGCGGTGCTTTTGGGCAAGGAGAATGAGCGAATATGAGCGAGTTTGCGATTTTTACCGACACCACGCTTTGCACCGGCTGCGAGGCGTGTGTAGCCGCCTGCAAAAAGGAATACCAGTTGGGAGACGACCGCCCATGGCGTCGGGGCAGCGCCGTGGACGATCTTTCGGGCACGCGCTTGACCACGATTGTCCGCCGTCCCGGCGGCCGCCATGTGCGCCGCCACTGCCGCCATTGCAACTACGCGACGTGCATCGCCGTATGCCTTGTGGGGGCGATGCGCAAGACGCCGGAGGGTGCGGTCGTCTATGACAAAAGCCGATGCATGGGATGCCGCTATTGCATGATGGCATGCCCGTTTGGGGTGCCGCGGTATGAGTGGAACCAGGCGGCGCCGGGGATCCGCAAATGCACGATGTGCTATGACCGGATTCGTGCAGGGCGGCAACCGGCATGCACCGAAGCGTGTCCGGAACATGCGACGCTGTTTGGGCCGCGCGATGAGATGCTGGCCTTGGCGCGACGGCGGCTCGATGCCGAGCCGAAAAAGTATGTGCAAAAAATTTGGGGTGAAAAGGAAATCGGCGGAACACTGGTTTTTTACATCTCCGACATTCCGTTGGATTTTCTGGGTTGGAAACCGAACCTGCCGGAAACCCCCTACCCCACATTGACGCAGGCCGCGCTGAACAAGGTGCCCGGCACCATTGTGGCCATGGGCGGGGCGATGACCGGCATCTACTGGTTGATCGGGCGGCGGATCCAACTGCAAGCACTGCGGGCCGCCAAAGAGAAAAACAAACTGGACGGCGGAGAATCCAAGACAGACGAGGAGAAACCATGAACCCGCGGTTGCGCACCGTTAAGACCGTGCTTTGGGCCATAGTGGGCGCCTGGGTCGCCGTAACGGTGGCCCGCTTTCTGCGCGGGCTCGGGCCGACGACCAACCTTTCGGACGCGGCGCCGTGGGGACTGTGGATTGCCTTCGATGTCCTGGCTGGAGTGGCGCTGGCAGCCGGCGGGTTCGTTCTGGCGGCAACGGTTTATGTGTTCGGTCTCGAGCGCTATCGGCCGTTTGTCCGGCCGGCCATTTTGACCGCATTTTTGGGCTATGCGGCGGTGGCGGTGGGTCTCCTCTACGACCTTGGGCTGCCGTGGCACATCTGGCATCCGATCATTTATCCGCAGGTCCACTCGGTGCTGTTCGAAGTGGCCATGTGCGTCATGCTGTATCTGACGGTTTTGACGCTGGAATTCGCCCCGACAGTGCTCGAACATCCGTGGTTTGACCGGGCGGTGTTTCGCACGGTTCTCCACATCCTGAAAAAGATTACCATCGTGCTCGTGATCGCCGGCATCGTGCTTTCGACACTGCACCAGTCGTCGCTGGGTTCGCTGTTCCTGATCGCCCCTCACCGTCTGCATCCGCTGTGGTATTCGCCGATGATCTATGTGCTGTTTTTCGTGTCGGCCGTCGGGTTGGGCTTGATGACAGTGACGATGGAATCTCTGGCATCGGGCTGGCTGTTCGGCCACAAAGTGCGGACGGAGTTGCTCTCCGGATTGGGTCTGGCCGG
>JADFCW010000119.1 GCA_017161705.1 Candidatus Sumerlaeota bacterium
AGCGGACGGCGGTATGTCAAGAAAGATGGGCACAGTATGGGATTTCGATGGGCCTATCCCCCGCAATCTCAAAAAGCAGGAAAAGTCCGAGCAATGTCACAAAGTATTGACAGGCGAGAATCCGTGCGCAGGACAATTCCGTAACCGCCGTTGTGGCGCGAAAGAGCGACCGACCCTTCAAAGGGAAAATCCCATGAATCATCCCTCGCACTTCATCAGCGTTGTGTTATGCGCCTGGATCACGGCTGGAGCGAGCACAACCCTTTTTGCAGCACCAGGCCAGGCAACCTCAGCCGTCGTGGTCGAACCAAAGCCCCGCTCGGGCGTACTGACCAATCCCGGGAAGGGATGGTCGGGCATGGGCCTGCCCGAACGCCATCCCCCGGAAGTGCTCGATCTGCTCGGCATGGGCGTCCAGCGGTTCAACTGGGCGGACCTCGAGCCCCGAGAAGGGCAATACAATTGGGCGCCGATCGACCGCTTTCTCGATGCGTGGGGCAAAATCGGCCGCGTCTGCAATATCGGCGTCATGTGCGCCAATACGCACAGCCGCGACCCCGAGGGTTATGTCACGCCGCGATGGGTGTTTGACGCCGGCGCCAAAAAAATCGAGATTGATCTAAAACCGCAGTATTCGACCACGGGCACCCCCGGCAGAAAAATTGCGCCGGTTTTTGACGACCCAATCTTCCTCGATAAGTTCGCCCGTTTCCTTCGCGCCTATGCCGCCCGCTACGACGGCGACCCGCGCATTGCCGTCCTCGACATCCGTTCTTACGGCAATTGGGGCGAGGCCCATATGCATCCGTTCGGCGTGCCCGACATTGCCCCGGAGAAATTCCGCCAACACGTTCAGATGCATCTCGATGTGTTCAAAAAAACGCAGCTGTGTCTTTCGCGCAACAGTAATCTTGGAAAATACGGCCCGCTGAAGGACATCTTCGACTGGGCGGTGCTGGAAAAGCGGATTGCTCCGCGCCGCGACGGCATCTGCGGCAATAGCGATGGACGCGAAACCGCCATCGCCTTCGGCATCGCACCCGGCGTCTTCGAACTATTCGACAACTACGACGGCGTGAAGCAGCGCGGCTGGTGGGACGGGATCAAAGACAAGAACGGCTGCGGCTTCCGCCTCGAAGAGTGCATCGAAAACGGCAAACCCACGTGGGTAGACCTCGGTCACGGCGGCCAGTCGGGTCTGCGTATGCTGCGCGAAAACCGCGAACTGATCGAGCGTCTGACCAACCGCATCGGCTATCATTTTCACCTGAAGCGGGCCGTGTTTCCGCGACAGACCTCCAACGGCGCGGTTGACCTCGAACTCGCGTGGACCAATCAGGGCGTCGCCCCGATTTACATTCCCTGCGCGGTCGCCGTTGCGCTGCTGGATTCGAACAGCCAGCGTGTGGCAATCGTGTGGCCGGAAGAATGCCGCCCGTCGAACTGGATGCCCGGAGAGTCAGTCGTCGAAAAGGTGCGCGTGAACTTTCCCCCCGGCAAACCGGGCAAATACAGCCTGGCCCTGGCAATCACGCGGGCCGCGAAGGATGCCAGACCTTACATCCGACTCGGGACAGAGCTGCCGATGCACGATGGGTGGTATATCCTCGGAGAAATTGAAAGGGTGAGTCCTTGAGTCATATGCGATAGAAATGGGACGTAGTTCAGCTTTCAGTTTGTCGTATATCCGTCCCCCGTCGGTAAGTGGGGAAGAGATACGTCAAACTAACATTTGGACTGCGGCAGCCATGCTGCCGCTTTCCCTTGGGCCTACAGCCATAGCCAGACGTGGGGTGCTTCATGAGCCGGAACTATGGACTGCGGGCAAATTGGGTGCGGCTAAAAAAAGGTCGAGATTCTAGTGCAGTTCCAAGCAGGCTTCATTCAATGAGACCATCGCAATCAAACCCGCCGCCCCGGCATATCGAATGCGACCGCGTCGTCCTCGCTTCCTGCGAACAGATGCGCGAGCTGCCCGACGGGTGCGTGGACCTGACCGTAACCTCGCCGCCCTATTGGAACGCCATTGACTATGATATGCACAGCGTCAACCGGAGCGAAAACTACCGCCCGCGAAAACCCATGCACTATGGCCAGTATCTCGCCTTCCTCCAAAAAGCGTTCGCCGAGGTCCTGCGCGTCCACCGCGACGGCTCGGTTTGCGCCGTCGTGATCGGCACCGTTCTTCTCGACGGTGCACACTATCCTTTGCCCTTTCACTTTGTCCCGCTCATGGAACAACTCGGCTGGATTTTTCATCAGGACATCGTGTGGGCGAAGTGCACCGGCGGCGTCAAACGCTTCGGCTCGTCGGTTCGCAACCCGTTTCCCGGTTACTTCTACCCGAACATCATGACCGAGTATATCTTATTGTTCCGAAAGCCCGGTGAGCGGAAGATCTATGACGCCCGTTCGCCGGAAGAAAAGGAACGCAATCGCATCGCGGTGGATTCCGTCACGACCAAAGATGTAGCCAACAATATCTGGCATATCGCGCCCGTTCCCCCCAACCAGATGGATCACCCATGCCCATTCCCCGAGGAGATTCCCTATCGCCTGATTCGCTGGTTTACCTATGAAAACGATTTGGTGCTGGATCCGTTCTGCGGTATCGGCACGACACTGAAAGTGGCGGCTAATCTGCGCCGGCGCTGGATCGGCTACGAGATCATCCCGCAATATGCCGAGGCGGCGCGGGCGCGCGTGCGCGAGCCACTCGTTCTGCGAAAGCAACTGATCGCCGCGTTCGAGAAACTGCGCTACGGAGAAAACACGCCGGCGAAAAGCAAACCGCGACCGCCTTTTCCGCGCCGCAAAAGAAAAACCGCCAGGCGCACTTTTGACTTGCCCGACACTCTCGAAGGCGGTCCATGATCGTCCGGACACCGACCATTCGACACTTCGCAAGGAGAGGTACGATGAAGAGGAACGCCCAACTCCAGGAATTTGCCCCGACGCTTCTGCTCCTTCTGTTTGCCGCAGCGGCCATTGCACAAGCCGGCGAACCGTCGGTCGCCTTCCACCTGCCGTGGGAAGCGCCGGCCGGCGCATTCGCCGACGCGCGCTTTTCGCTCGATCCGCCGGCGGGTAAACACGGCCCCATCGTCGTGCGCGACGGCCATCTGGCTTTCGCCAACAGCGGCCGCGCGCGGTTCTGGGGAACCAATGTCACCATGGAAGCGTGCGTCCCGCCGAAAGAGGTTGCGACGCGCCTGGCCGACCGCATCGCAAAGTTCGGCTTCGATCTGGTCCGGTTTCACGGACTGGACCGCGCCCTGTTTCCGCCGCAAGCCAAGGATACGCGCCGCTTCGATCCCGACGCCCTCGACCGCCTCGACTATTTCATCGCGGAGTTGGAAAAGCGCGGCATCTACGTCAATCTCAACCTCCACGTTTTTCGCAAGTTTCTTGCCGGCGACGGCGTAGCCGAGGCCGACTGGCTCGCCTATTCGAAGTATTGCGTGATTTTCGACGAGCGCATGATCGAGTTGCAGAAGGAGTACGCCCGCAACCTGCTCGGCCATCGCAATGCCTACACCGGCAAGACCTACGCCGAAGACCCGGCGGTGATTATCATCGAACTCACCAACGAAAATTCGCTGTTCGGCGGTTGGACGCGCGGCCAGCTCCGCGGCCAACAGCGGTCGCGCCCGCCCAGCGGCTGGGCCGACATTCCGCCCTTCTACGGCGCGGAACTCACGCGGCAATACAACCAGTGGCTCGCCCGGCGCTATCCGTCGCGCGAGGCGCTGGCCGCCGCATGGGGCGCCGGTGCGCGCAAGGCCGGCCCGCAGATGCTGGCCAACGGCGACTTTGCGCAAGGCAAGAGCGACTGGACGCTGTCGGTCGCCAAACCCGCCGAGGCGCAGCTGGAGATCGTGCGCGAGGGCGGCACGCCGGCGGCGAAAGTCTCCGTCGCCAAAGTCACCGGCACCCGCTGGAACGTCATGCTCACGCAGAGCGGGATGAAAATTCAAAAGGGCGCCAAATATGCCGTGAGCTTTCGCATCAAAGCCGCCTCGACTCAGCGCGTCGCTGCCGAGGTTGCACACTCCGGCCCCGGCGCCTATCGCGGTCACGGCTCGACCCAGTTCGAGGCCGCGACCGACTGGAGCACGCGCCAGTTCACGTTTGCCGCCGGCGAGGACGATACGGTCCGCCTGAGTTTTCAACTCGGCGAAGCACCCAACACCGTCTGGATCGCCGAGGTCCGGATGACGGAAGCGGCCATTGACGGCCTGCGCGAGGACGAAGACCCCGCGAAAGGAACGGTGCGGCGGCTTGTGCCCGAAGAATTCGGCAGCGTGACCGCGGCCCGCTTCCGCGACGAAGGCCGCTTTCTCTACGATACGGAAGTGGCCTACTACAAGCAGATGTACGAGGTTCTGAAAAACGAACTGCGCGTCCGCGCGCTGGTCGAGGGCACCAACCACAACTACGGCCTGCCGTGTCTCTGGGCCGAGTCGTCCCTCGACCTTATGGACTGCCACGCCTACTGGCAGCATCCCAGTTTCCCGCGCCAACCGTGGTCGCGCACCGACTGGACAATCGGCAACACGGCTATGCTGGACTCGCCCGACCGCAATACCATTGCCTCGCTGAGCCGCTCGGCTGTGGCCGGAAAGCCGTTCACCGTCAGCGAATACAATCATCCGTTCCCGAACGAGTACGGCTGCGAAATGCCGCTGCTTATCGCCGCTTACGGCGCCCTTCAGGATTGGGATGCAATCTACGGCTACACGTTCTGTCATCGGTTGCGCCCGAACGAGCTCGGCGGCAACGAGGTGACCGGCTATTTCGATCTGTGCAACGAGGTGCCGAAGATGGCGCAAATGCCGACGGCGTCGCTGCTGTTTCGGCGCGGAGACGTGCGGCCCGCGCAACGCGAAGTCGCCGTCCGCTATACGGTCAATCATCTCTTCGACAGTCTGCGCGACCCGCGATTCCGTGACGGCTATCGCCTCGAAACCCCGCTGTCGCCCCTTCTGCCGCTGGTTCACCGCTTCCGCGTCGAGAGATTTGATGCCGACCAGATGACGCGTGTCGAGGATTTGAACTTCACGCCGCCAAACGGGCAAATCGTCAGCGACACCGGCGAGTTGACGTGGAATGCGGGCGCGTCGAAAGCCGGCTATCTGCTCATTGATACGCTGCGCACCCAGGCCGCCGTCGGCTGGATCGGCGGCAGGCCGCTCAAGACCCGCGATCTCCAGTTTGACATTACGACGCCGTTCTGCGCCGTCAGTGCCACAGCCCTCGACGACAAGCCGTTGCGCGCTTCCGCGCGCATCCTGGTTGTCGCCGCCGCACGCTGTGCCAACACCGGCATGGTTTGGAACGCGCAGCGCAACAGCATCGCCGACCGTTGGGGCGGCCCACCGATTCTCATCGAGCCGGTCGCGGGACAACTGGCGATTGCCCGCGATGCCGGTGCGCCGCCGTTGCTGTGGACTGCCCTCGACGGCAGTGGACAACTGTCGGGATCGCCAACCGCTTGCGTTGTCAAAGACGGAATGCTTCGGATTTCTTTTCCGCCCGACGCGGCCACCGTCTGGTATGCATTGGCATCCAGGTAGCTCTCGCACTCGATGTGAAGCGAACCGCCGGCGGGTCGGGAGAGGCGTTTGATGATTTTGGCATCTTCTTTAGGGATCGCTTGTTCGCGGAGCTTTCTTTGAGCTGCGTGCCGTTTCCGACAAGACCGATCTTCTTCGGATTGCAGAAGGTCCCGCCCGCCGTGCGGTAATCAATCCCCTTGCAGATTCTTGCATGCTATGGGAGACGTTTCAGGCGATTGGATCGTCCGATCGCCGAATTGCCCACTCGCGGAGATACAGGAAAATCCATGCAGTCGTTGTCTCATCTTCCACGCGCAAGCCGTATCGCCATACTTTTTACTCTTTCGGTTTGCCTTAGCTCCTGTACCCGCTTTGCCTTGCGAAAACCAGCCGAGCCGCTTTCGCCCGAGCAGCAACAAGCGCAACTGGCACGGTGGAAGGCCGATGTGGAGGCCAAGCAAACCCGTATTGAGGTTCTCGAGCAGCAAATTGCCGCGCTGCGCAAGCAGCTGGTCAATGAGCGCGACCGGCGAATTGTACTGGAAATCCAGCGCACAGTCGAGGAGCTGCGCGGCCTTCGCGCCAAGCAGCCCCTCGAAATGTCGTATCTCACCGACGCCATTCTCAACCGCCTGATTGACCGCGAAATCCGCGATCGCGGCGACGCATTTCGCGGCTGGGAACTGTTCATGAAGCACGTCGGTTTGGTTCCCCGCGAAATGAACGTCGAAGGCTTTTTGCGCGCCCTTTATTCCGAACAAGTTGCCGGCCTTTATGACGACGAGACCAAGAAGCTCTATCTCAGCGAAAAGTTTGACATCACGAAAACGTTCTCCAGGGTGTTTCTCGCCCATGAAATCTGCCACGCGCTTCAGGATCAGCATTTCAACCTCACCAGCAGTCCCATTCGGCTGAAAACCAACGACGACCGCGCTTTGGCGGCGGCCGCCGTGGCCGAGGGCGACGGCATGATGCTCATGGCCCAGTATATGGCCGAGCAGCGGTCATTGCGGATGCTGCTGGAGCTGCCGGGCCTGATGCGGATAGACCAGAAGATGCTGTCGTCGGCGCCCTCTTTCTTTTCGCAAACGTTGTTGTTCCCCTATCTGTATGGGAACGAATTCATGAGAAAGTGTATGGAGAAATGGGGATCGCAGGGGCGCAACCGTCCTTTTCGGTTCTTCCCCGCCTCGACCGAGCAGATTCTGCATCCCGAAAAATATATCGGTCCCAATGAGGACCGGCCAACGGAAATTGACCTGGCGCGCGCCCTATCGCGGCGGCTGATTCCGCGAACCAATCGCTATGAAAACGTCGGCGGCGAATTCGGCATTCGCTGCCTGCTGGCCGACCGCCTCTCCCAACGCGAGGCCGAACGCGCCGCGGCGGGCTGGGACGGCGACGCACTGGTGTTTGGCGGCCGGCTCGACGGCCCCTACGTGCTGGCCTGGCTGTCAGTCTGGGACAGCGAGAAGGACGCCGAGGAATTCGCCGAAGCGTTGAAACGCTTCTTTCAGAAACAACGCAAGGCACTCAAGGCCTCCGAGGAAACCGATTCTGCTCTTTGGATGTCGGATAAACAGGGAGAAATCGCCATCGTCCGCGACGGGGAACGTGTGGCGTGTGTCCACGCCGACACGCGCGAACGGGCCGAGCGCGTCCTTCGCGCAACCCGTGCCGTCAAAGTGCAGCGCGTTCCGTGAAATGAATCAGACTCCTGCGGATTCGCTGATTTTTGCGAAGATTGGAGAGATATCCTGCATGACAGAAACATCCCCAACGTCGTATCTTCGCAGCATTCTGGATGCCATTCCCTCGCTGATCTTTATTGTGGACAAGGATACGAGAATTTCGGATGCCAACCGTGCAGCACAACGTTTTGTGGGCGCCGAGGCGCAAGCACGCCTGCGGCGGTTATGCGGCGAGGTCCTTCATTGCATCCATGCCCGCGAAGAGCCCGGCTGCGGCAAAACGCCTTTCTGTCCCGATTGCGTGGTGCGCCAGTGCCTCCTTGCCGCCCTCAGGGGAAAGCACAGCGTGCGCCGGATGGCCAAAATCCTGGTCGAGGAGCAGGGCAAAATCGCCGAGGTCCAATACATGGTGACGACAGCGGCATTCCAATTCGCCGGCGAAGAGCACGTCCTGCTGGTGCTCGAAGATGTGACGGAACTGGTCGAGTTGCGCCGGATTATCCCGATCTGTTGCTCTTGCCGCCGCGCGCGCGACGATGCCCAGTTCTGGCAGGACGTGGAAACCTATCTGCGCAACCACA
This sequence comes from Candidatus Sumerlaeota bacterium, assembly GCA_017161705.1. GTDB lineage: Bacteria > Sumerlaeota > Sumerlaeia > JADFCW01 > JADFCW01 > JADFCW01. The sequence continues at coordinate 7,831 of JADFCW010000119.1, forward strand.
CCGGCATCGAGTTCACCCACGGTCTCTGCCCCGAATGCCTGAAAAAACTCTACCCCGACTACGCGCCGAAACCGCGCGGGTGAAACAACGCCCGTCCGCGCGTTAGCCCCGCACGCGCACCCTGCCGCTTTGCCCGAAACACTTGACACGAGGCAGGGTAACGCACGATAGTTTTACCGATGAACGGAGCGCGGAGGAGAAAAGGCCCTTTGCCTTTCGAGATTTCCTCTCCGCAAAACACGACGAAAGGAACGATCTACACATGGGAGCAGAGCAGGTCCAGGCCGGCGCGGCCGTCGCCCAGACGGTGACCATGCCATTGCCCGTCAAGTTGTTGATTCTGGCCATTTGTATCGCTGTCGCCGTCTATGTCGTCATTTACATGCGGAAGCGGTTCCCGATTGTGCAGGAATTTATGGTGTTTCTCAAGGAACGCAAGCTGTGGTGGATGACGCCGATCGTGATCATCTTCTTCTTTCTCGCTGTGCTGGTGGTGACCATGAGCAGCCCGCTGGCGCCGTTCATCTATGCGCTGTTTTAGACCCCGCAAGGAGTTTCAGGCGTGGCGATATCGAATCCCTGCTGTTAGGTGTTCCTAACCCCAATGGGATACATCCATTGAACTTTGCCAGGGTCGGCGGGAAAGCGGCGACCCCAGCTTGCTGTAGCGGAGGTGACAGTTGCTCGAGTGGTTCGAACATCACTACATTCTTACATCCATCATCTGCTTTTTCCTCTTGGTGGCGTTGCTGGACCAGCTGATTCCGCGCCTATCGGCCGCTGTGGGCCGTCCAATTCATCCGCAGCTGGGCAAACGGATCTTTGCCGGTCTTTCACTGGCCCTGATTGTGTTGACGTACTTTACCGTGATTGCGCTGACGGCGCTCGGCTTCAAGGCTCTTGGTCGCCGACTTCTGCCGCATCCCAAGGCTGACCCGAATGCGGAAACCTATTGGCGCAAGCGGGAGAAGACCGAACCGACGCTGGAGTATTTGAAAAAACAGTTCTGAGAACGAAATCCACCGTCGCGGATTTCACGCTCTGCGTTTTCAGGAGCAACGGATCATGTATATTCTCGGCATTTCCGCCTTCTATCACGACTCAGCGGCTGCGCTGGTCAAAGACGGCCAGCTCATCGCGGCAGCGTCCGAAGAGCGCTTTACGCGCAAGAAACACGATCCCGATTTCCCGATCCACGCCGCCCGATACTGTCTCAAACAAGCCGGCATCTCCGCCAAAGACCTCGACTACGTCGGCTTTTACGACAAGCCATTTGTGAAATTCGAGCGCCTCATCTCCACTTACGTGGACTACTTTCCCCGCGGCCTCAGCTCCTTCATCAAAGCCATTCCCGTCTGGCTCACCGACAAGATGTGGACCAAGAGCCACATTCAGGAGAAGCTGGACTACCCGGGCGAGGTGTTGTTTTCCGAGCATCATCTCTCGCACGCCGCCAGCGCTTTTCTCGTCTCCCCCTTCGAGGAAGCAGCCATTCTAACCGTGGACGGGGTAGGGGAGTGGTCCACAGCGACGCGCGGCGTGGGGCGCGATCTCGACATCGAACTCTTCGATGAAATCCGTTTTCCCCACTCGCTCGGCCTGCTGTATAGCGCCTTCACCTACTATCTGGGTTTCAAAGTCAACAGCGCCGAATACAAGGTGATGGGCCTCGCGCCCTACGGCGAGCCGATTTACTACGACAAGGTCCGCGAGCTCATTGACATCAAAGAAGACGGCTCGTTCACCATGAACATGAAGTATTTCGCCTATCCCTACGGTCTAACGATGACCAACCGCAAATTCGACGAGTTGTTCGGCGGGCCGCCTTTTCCGCGCGAGACCAAGCCCACGAAAAAACAAATGGACATCGCGGCCAGCATTCAGAAAGTCACCGATGAAATCATGGTCAAGCTGGCCAACCATCTCTACAAGCAAACAAAGATGAAAAACATCTGTTTGGCCGGCGGCGTGGCGCTCAACTGCGTGGCCAACGGCCATATTCTGCGCAACGGTCCGTTCGAGGACATCTGGGTGCAGCCGGCGGCCGGTGACGCCGGCGGCGCCGTCGGCGTGGCGTTCTATATCTGGAACACCGTCCTGCGGAACCCGCGCACGTTCGTCATGAAAACGGCCTACTACGGGCCGGAGTATTCGACCGAGGAAATTCGCGCGTTTCTCGACCGCGTCGGCGCCCCGTATAAAGAATTCGACCGCGAAGGCTTGATCGAGGAAACGGTCCGCCTCATCGAGGCGCAAAAAGTGGTCGGCTGGTTCCAGGGCCGCATGGAGTTCGGCCCGCGCGCCCTCGGCAGCCGCTCCATCCTGGGCGATGCACGCAATCCCGAAATGCAAACCACCATGAACCTCAAGATCAAGTTCCGCGAAAGCTTCCGCCCGTTTGCGCCGACCGTCCTCCATGAGAAGACCAGCGAGTGGTTCGAATTCGACGACAAGAAGCACGAAAGCCCCTTCATGCTCCTGGTTTGTCAGGTCCGACGCGACCGCTATCTCAACGGCAAGAGCATGATTCCGGCGGTCACACACGTGGACGGCTCGGCGCGCATTCAAACCATCAAGCGCGAGTATAATCCGCTCTACTATGATTTGATCAAAAAATTCGAGGAGAAAACAGGCTGTCCCGTCATCATCAACACCTCCTACAACGTGCGCGGCGAGCCGATTGTCTGCTCGCCCGAACATGCCTACGTCTGCTTCATGCGCACGAACATGGACGCGTTGGTCATTGACCGGTTCATTCTCTATAAAGAAAACCAGCCGCCGCTGCGCGACGATATCGAATGGCAGAAGGTCTTCGAGCTGGATTGACGCACCCCGGGGCTTCACACCAAAACTCAAAACTCTATCATTCCCCGGCGATGATCTTGTCCATGCGCGCGGACACATCGCGAAGATAGGCCTCGTCGCCGGCGCTCAACTCCGCCGTGATCCAGCCGGAATAGCCGATCTCGTCCAGCGCCTTTCGCACCACCGGCCAGTTGATGCTTCCTTCGCGCAGCGGCACAAACTTCTTCGCATTCCGTTCGAAGTCCTTCACGTGCACCTTCACGATCCGCTTGCCCAGCGTCCGAATCCAGTCCTCCGGATAGCCGAACAGCACGATGTTGCCGACATCAAAGTAGGCTTTCACCCACGGGCTGTTGAACTCGTCAATATACCGGGCCATTTCGAGCGGGCTGAGCAGGAACCTGTTCCAGACGTCCTCGATGGCAATGATCACTTTCAACTCCTCGGCCAGCGGGATTAGCTTGCGGATGTTTGCCTGCGACCGCTCCCATGCCTCGCCGTAAGGCGTAGTCTCGTTGACAACAGCCGGAACCAGCAGCACCGTGTCGGCGCCGAGCGCCTTGGCATTGCGCAGCGAAGTCTCCATCCCCCGCATACCTTCGGCCACTTTCGCAGGGTCGGGACTGGACAGCGGATTGCTCCAGTGGTTCGAGTTCATAATCGAGTGGATTACGATGCCGGCCTGCTCAGCCGCCGCTTTGAGGTTTTCGACCTCGTCGGGCTTTTCAATCGTATTGGCTTCGACGCCCTCGAAGCCGACGTCGCGGGCGATCTTGAACCGAGCATCGGCGGGCAGTTTGCTCAGCATGCCGATGCAGACGGCCTTGCGCAGTTTTCCGGCGGGGGCGGCCGACGGCCCGCCTGCGGCATTCAGCGCAACGGCCGCTCCGGCGAAGGCGGCATTGCGGATAAACCCGCGCCGGTCGAGTGGCGAAGCTGTGTACAAAGGAGTTGCGCGCATAAGGGATCCTCCGATCCTGGAGTGTTCTCACGCTCGGCGTGAGTCTGCGTTTGGCTTTGCCGTGGAGGGTCGGGAGCGCTGGCCGCACCAGGATTCCGACGCCGTGGAAAGAGCCCCTGCGCGTGTCAGGAAAACTACGTTGCACCTTTTCAGCGATAGTTTTCCCAGGCGCGTGCAGCCAGCGGCCGCCGGCCGACGTACAGCGGCCGGTTCAGCGCCCAGTCCATGTTATTGCTTTCGACCCTTTCGGCAATAGCGTTTTCCTCATCCACCACCACGCCGAGAGTATATTTGCCGCGCGGCACCGCCGCAAGCGTAACAAACCGCAACGTCGCTAAATCCACCACGGCGCTGGTGGTGCCCGGATTGCCCAGAAGAACCGGCTGGCAAAGCAGCTGCCGCGGCGGCGTGAACCCCACGCTCTCCGACACCATCACTTTCAGCGTGGCGCTTGTCGGCAGCGGCACGGGTGTGTGAAATGTGACGGCTCCCGTCAGTCGAATTTCCGTTCCCGCCACTACATCCTGCGGCTCGTAGGTTTCCAGGCGGACCGACAAATCCGGGGCGCCGCGATACCGCGCAATGTAAATACCGGCCTCTCCGCAAGCCAAATACAGCCGCCCGTGTGCCAGACGCACCCGCCGCGCCCTGCCCGCCAACGGCAGAAACCCCGCCACACAGGGCCGATAAGGGTCTGCGGCGCTCGCCGCACGATAACCCAAATTCACATCGGCCCCGTGAATGATCTCGCCTTCCATCGCTACGCCCTGCAGCCATCCCTGCGTAGGCACGCGGCCCAACGGAACCGGCTTCCCGCGCTTGGATATGTCCGCCAGCCGCAGACCCGCACCCGCTTCCGCTATGGCGACACGGTCGGCGCCGACCGCCAGATGCACCGGCGCGCCCTCGCCTCTCATCCGACCGATCACTGTCGGCGAAGTCGGCTCGGCGACGTCCAGTTCGAGCAACCCAAACCCGCCGGCCTGATCGCTCACAAACGCCCGATCGCCCGCGATGACGACCGACTCGGCGCTGAGCGGTTCGAGCAGCTCGGCCGCTAAGTGTGGATGGGCGGGATCGGCAGCATCCAACACCGCAAGCCCGGCAGGGCCGTTGGCTACAAACACATAGCGCCCCAGCCGAGCCAGTCCTGCGACCAGGCCGTTTGTGGGCCAGAGGCCAATTGAACGGGGCCGTTCCGGGTTGCTGACATCGAACGTTTCCAGACCCGACGGCCCTTCGGCGACATAGATGTGCGGGCCGCTCGTGAGAACATCCGCTGCCGGCCCGACGGTCGGCACTCGACCCAGAATGCGCGGCCAATCGGGATCGCTCAGATCGAGCGAAATGAGGCCCGCCCAGCCGTCGGCGGCAAAAGCAAGATCACCCTCGATAGCAACGTCATTGACGGCGCCGAGCGTCGGAAGACTGCCGATTTCCGCGAGCGTCCCCGTTGTGCGGAAATCCCATACTGACAGACCTGCCGGACCGTCAGCCGCATACAGGCGATGGCCGGATGCATCAACGCCCCACAAAATGCCGCGCGTGGTGGTCCGCACCGGATCGCTCGGCGGCGACGTTCCCTGCAGCTCATACGCCCAAATGGTAGATGCTTCATCGGCAACCAGCAGCCGCCCATTGGCGATCCGCAGGGCGCGCGGCGCATAGCCTGTGGGCATTTCTGCAACCAGCTGCGGGGCCAGCGGATTGCTGATGTCCAACAGTTGGACTTGTCCGCTGAGAAGCAGAAACAGAACGTTGCCGTCGCGTGCGATCCCCAGCGCCGGTTTCGCCAAAAAATAACTGCCGAGAAACAGCGGCGACTTGGGGTCGCTCATGTCAAGAATTGCATAGCCGCCCAGCGTCGGAAAACCCGGATTCATAATCTGTCGGATATAACTGACATAGGCATAGCGGTCCTTGAAAACCATTCCCGTGGCGATAAGAAAATCCCGCGGCTCTCCGGGGATGGAGTAGGCGGCTGCGCAAAACGGCTGCACCGGATAGCGCAGGCTGACGACTTGAATGTTGGGCGGCCGCCCCAGAACAAACAACAGCGTGCCGGACGTAAGAAGATGTTCGCCTGTCAAAGGAAGATAGCCGGTTTCCCGGAACGGGCCGCCGGCCGCGATATCCACGATCCATAGCCCGTTGGCCAGAACCGCCGCAACGTCCCCGCTCACGGCGATTTCCGTAACCAACGCGGGCAGGAGCAGGCTCTGCCGCTCGACCGGTTGCGTGGGGATTGTCACCTCGACGCTCACAAGGCGCGGCCCCATGCCGGCAAGCACACGATCGCTTGCAACGGCCACCGCACGGCATGCCCCGCCGAACTGGCCCCGCAGCTCTACATGCTGCGCCTGCGCCGGCTCGAACTGCCATGCCCGCGCTTCCAAACAGACCAGCCAAAGCACGACGGCCAGAAAGACCTTTCCCGCGCAGTGGATGACGTAACGAGCCTGTTCGCGGCTTTCAACATGCAAGCGGCTTCCGTTCTGCTTTGCTTCTGCTGCCGAAAATGGAAGCGTTCGGTTCATGAGTGCCGGTCCGAAAAACTCGGAACGCAACCGAAAAACGATGACATGCCGCGTAAGCGTCGGAGTTCAAAACTTTAGTTTAGCTCTCGCCTTGTTTTGCTGCCGCACCTTCTCCCTTGCAACTGGACAAAAGAAAGAAAAAAACAAATCTCCGATTACGGATGCAGCCTGACAGGTTCATCCAACCCGCGAATTCAATCGGGCGCTCAACCCTGTACGCCCGTCATTGACCACAGCCCGGTGCGGCGCCTCACACCGCCTCGATCGTCGAGGGCGGTTTGGGTGCAATGTTGTAAGTAACACTGACCACGTCGGGGACGGCGCGCAGGATTTCCCGGGCCAGTTTTTCCAGCATAGCAAAGGCCAGGCGCGTGGGCGTGGCCTTGCGCGCATCCACACTGTCCCAGCAGCGGACTTCGATCTGCTGGCCGAACTGCCGACGCCCGTCGCGCATGCCAGTGACGCGGTCTTCGTGCAGGATGGCCATATATTGAAACGCGCCCGTTTTGGCCAGAAGGCGCTCGACGATCGCCGTGGCCTTCCGAACGGTTTCGATCCGTTCGGGCGTAGCCTCGCCGATGACCCGCGCGGCCAGCGCAGGACCGGGGAATGGAATGCGCTTGAACGTCTCGGCCGGCAGTCCAAGCGCCCGCCCGACCATGCGCACGCCGTCTTTGCGCAGCTGGATCAGCGGTTCGAGAATGCGATAGCCGAACGCCTCTTCGGGATGGATCCCCAGCTGCTCGAAGACATTGTGCTGGCGCTTGATTCCCGCCACGGTTTCATCCACATCGGTCAGAATGGTGCCTTGCAGGAGAAACCTGGCGCCGCTTGCGCGGACAATCCGTCCGAAGACATGGCGATAAAAAGTCTGGGTAATCGCTTCGCGTTTTTCTTCGGGATCGGTGATGCCTTTGAGAGCGGTGAAAAACTCTTTGCGCGCGTCCACGATCTCGACTTTGACGCCGAGTTTGCGAAACACCGACACCACGCGCTGCGCTTCACCCTCGCGCATCAGACCATTTTCGATGAAGACCGTTTTCAGACGCTTGCCCAGCGCGCGGTGTCCGAGCAGCGTGACGGTGGAAGAATCCACGCCGCCGGACAGGGCGTTGATAGCCCTACCCTCGCCGACGGCTTGCTGAATTTCCGCAACTTTTTCTGCAATAAACTTCTTTGGATTCAACTTTCGAGCCGGAATTTCCTGGATCATAAACCTACCTCCTCGTCCAAGGTATTGGCGGCCTCCTAGCGCGCATACTTTGGGTTTGCAGGACGCTATGTGGGGTTTTGGATTCCCAATCAACCAACGCCCCGCCAACCGCCTTTCAATGTGCCCGTCGTCGTCGGACTCTCAAGCAAAATCGTGGTGCGCGAAAAAACAAACATAGAACTAAACGCTAGCCCGGCGTTTCGGAGCGACCGGTGCGATAGGGTTGGACGCGCAAACCACTAACCCAGTCCCGCGAACACTGTCAAGGCAGGCGCCTTGAGCGCTGCAGGGATGAGGGATCGAACCACACTTTCTTGTTGACACGCAACAGAGCAATGGCTAACACTGCGGCCAGTAATAAAATGGAAGTGGGTTGCGCAGGAACGCAGCTCGCCAGGAATACGTGGCCGGCCGCGGTGGGACCAAGAAATGTAGGAGCGGGCGGTTCTCAACAGCCGTCCCGCCGCCCTCGCAGGCGCCTAAACCCAGCGCATCATAGCTGAGAAAATCAACTTTCCCAGTGCGAGAGAGGACTTGCTAACCCCTCTCGGCCAATTGTCCTTTTCGGGCTCAACCAGGATACAACCAAAACTGAACCACGCCAAAATCATCCGGCACATTTTCATTCGTCGTCTTACATTCCCCCCTCTTTCATTTCACCGTGTTCCATGGGTTTGCAGCCGGATTATTTCTTCTCCGTCTTGCGAATCTGTTCGATCATCTGGTCAATAAATTTCTTCTGGTTTTCGTCCTCGACCAGTTCGCGTTCGGCCTCAAAATGCTCGATCGCTTTGTCGGGCCGCTTGAGCGTCAGGTAGGTCTGACCGAGCATGTCGTGGACCTTTACCTTGTCGGAGCTGTCGGCTTCCAGCAATTCGAGCAAAAGGCGCTCGGACTTCTCCGGCGTTTTCTTATAGTCATACAACTGGCACAGCGAATAGACCACCTCGTGAGTCTCTTTGGCCTCCATGCCGGGTCCGGCGGCCAACGCCCGTTCGTAGGCGCGAATGGCCTCGTCCCATTTTTCATGTTTGACATGGCCGATGCCCAGCAGCACCAGCGAGCGAAAATCGGTGGGGTTGGACTGAGCAAGCTCCTCGTATTCCTTCTCCAGGTTGCGCCCCTGGGCCACCGGCCGCATTTCCAGTTCGAACGGACGCGCGGGGATGAAACCCGTGACCCGATGAACTTTTTCGCCGGCGGCGTTCAGAAAAATCACCGTCGGATAGCCGCGCACGCCGTATTTCTTGGCCGTCTCCTCGAACTGCTTGCCGTCCACGCGCACGCAGACGAAGCGGCGCGACAGCGCAACCACCGCCGAATCTCCCAGAGTTTTTTCCTCGAATGTCTTGCACCACGGCTGCCACGTCACGAAAAAGTAGGCCATCACCGGCTTGTTTTCCTTCTTGGCCTGCTTCAAGGCCTCGCTCAACGAGACAGCCCATTCGATCTGCCCGCCGGCCCGAGGCGCCGGTTCTTCCTCCGGCTCTTCGGGTGTTTCCGCTCCGACTTCAGGAGAGGTGGCCGGCCGGTCGGTGGGTCTTGGCGGATCGGGAGTGAATTCAATCGCCGAAGCCGGTGCCGAAAGAAACAAAGCAAGGGCGATGGTTGCGATTTGTTTTGTTTTCCTCATTTGCGTTTCTCCTTTTGCAGAGTTCGATTTCGATTTTTTATGCTGCAGCACGAGGGGTCAACAAGAAAGCCGGCTGGCAGGTTTGGCGGCCCATACTGTCGCTTTCCTTGACATCGGCAACAAAGAGCACGGGCTCTTTGCACCAGCGTGAGAAAGTAAAGATGCATACGCATTGAAGCATCGGACATGTCTCTGTTTCTCTGATATTTCAGTGTTTAGGTCGCCTCTTTGAATCTCTTCTATTCATTCTTTCCGCCTTGGGCTTTCCGCCTTGGGGCGTTCCAACAGACACGTTGCCCGACATCGCATCGTGGTTCATAGCAAGAGATGTGCGAGGAGGCAGGGGAGAGAAATCAAGACCGCTTCTCACACCAACAGATGACG